>JAUZQZ010000055.1 GCA_030950745.1 Mariprofundaceae bacterium
CACCTGTCGGTCCGAGAAAAATAAAAGAGCCAATCGGGCGTTTCGGGTCTTTCACGCCTGCCCTTGCACGCAGTACGGCATCGGCTACGGCCTTGACCGCCTCATCCTGACCGATGACGCGCCTGTGCAGTTCTTCGTCCAGGTGCAGTAATTTTTCACGTTCACCCTGCATGAGTCTTGTCACAGGGATATGCGTCCAGCGGGCTACGACCTGCGCGATTTCATCCTCGGTTACTTCTTCCTGTAAAAGACCGGATTCTTTTTTCTCCCCCGCGGACTCCAGTTCTGTAAGTTTCTTTTCCAGTCCGGGCAGGGTGCCATGCCTAAGCTCGGCAACCTTGTTCAAATCATAGGCGCGTTCGGCGGCTTCGATGTCGTGTTTGGTCTGTTCAATTTGTTCGCGCAGATGCTGCACCTCGCCAATGGACGCCTTTTCCTGCTCCCACCGGGCGCGCATGGCATCGCGTTCCTCCTTCAGGTTGGCTAACTCCTTACGCAATTCTTCCAGCCGAGACCGGCTGGCCTCATCTTTCTCCTTCTTTAGCGCCGTTTCCTCAATCTCCAGACGCATGGTTTTGCGCGTAATTTCATCCAGTTCAGCCGGCATGGAATCAATCTCGGTGCGGATCGATGCGCATGCCTCATCGACCAGATCAATGGCTTTGTCTGGCAGGAAACGGTCGGAGATATACCGATCGGACATTGTGGCCGCGGCTACCAGCGCCGTATCGACAATGCGCACGCCGTGATGCACTTCAAAGCGTTCGCGCAAACCGCGCAGAATGGAAATGGTATCCTCGACATTGGGGGCCTCAACCAGTACCGGCTGGAAACGCCGTTCCAGTGCCGCATCCTTTTCAATATGCTGGCGATATTCATCCAGCGTGGTGGCGCCAATGCAGTGCAATTCACCGCGCGCCAGCATCGGCTTGAGCATATTGCCGGCATCGGTTGAACCCTCCGTACGCCCGGCGCCGACAATCGTATGCAATTCGTCAATGAACAGAAGAATCCGCCCTTCGGCCTCTTTGATTTCTTTCAGCACCGCCTTCAATCGTTCTTCAAATTCGCCACGGTATTTGGCGCCTGCCATGAGCGCCGTCATATCCAGCGAGAAAATCGTCCGGTTTTTCAAACCTTCCGGTACATCACCGTTCAGGATGCGTTGCGCCAGCCCTTCGGCAATTGCGGTCTTACCGACACCCGGTTCGCCAATCAGCACCGGATTATTTTTGGTCTTGCGGGAGAGAATACGAATCACGCTGCGGATTTCACTATCCCGCCCGATCACCGGGTCAAGCTTGTCGGCGCGCGCCATTTCAACCAGATCAGTGCCATATTTTTTCAGTGCATCGTACGATGCTTCGGGGTCGTCGCTGCTTACCCGCTGATGTCCCCGCACCGTCTCCAGCGCTTTTAGAAACCGGTCCCTGGTGATACCTGCATCATGGAATATACGTCCTGTTTCGGTTTCTTTCTTCTCGGCAATAAAGGCCAGCAGTAAATGCTCAACGGAAATATATTCATCGTTCAGTGTTTTGGCCTCATCCTCCGCCCGGATAAAAAGCTGATTTAACCTCTGGGTCATGTAGACGCCACCCGTAGTCTGACCCGTTACCTTTGGCCGTTTTTTCAGTACATCCTGAACACGGGAAGCTATCGCTTCCGGTTGTATTTCCATACGCTCCAGCAAACGCGGAGCCAGCCCGTCCTGCTGCGCCAGTAATTCCGCCAGCACATGTTCGCCATCTATTTCCTGATGGTTGAGACGCACCGCCAGTGTTTGTGCCGCCGCCAGAGCCTCACGCACCTTTTGTGTCATACGGTTCATATCCATGGTGTGATCTCCTTATCCAGAGAAGAGTTGATCACCATTTATATGGGGTTAAACAGGTTGCAATACAAGAGCAGGAGAAATGGCAGTAAGTCAGTCCAGCAATTCCCGTAGTGTATTGGAGAGTTTATTGAAGGAGTAAGGCTTGCTGATAAAGCCCTTCAAACCGTGCTTGTGTAGCCGGTCCGCCACACTGGTTTCCGCATAACCGCTGCACAACACAATCCGGGCATCCTGTCTGATTTCACGCAAGGCATGAAATGTTTGTTCACCATCCATGCCGGGCATGGATAAATCAAGTAAGGTGATGTCCACCTTGTCCCCATGCTCCCTGAACCACGCCACGGCTGCTTCGCCTGTGGCTGCTTCGTGTACGGACAGGCCCAGCCGCTCAAGCATTTTCCGGCCAATACCACGAACGACCTTTTCATCATCCACAATCAGTGCCATGCCGCTGACTCTTTCCCATTTGCTCACGGCCCCGACCGTTTCCCGTGGCGCAGCAGTGTCACTCTTCACGGCGGGAAATAATACCCGGAACATCGTACCTTTGCCCGGATTGCTGGTGAATGCGATGCCACCGCCATGTTCTCTCACAATACCCAGCATGGCCGCGAGGCCCAATCCGGTGCCTGCCTTTTTGGTGGTATAGAACGGATCAAAGATGTGCGCTGCTGTTTCCTTATCCATGCCACAACCATGGTCGGCCACCTCAACCCAGGCGAACTGCCCCGGTCGCATACCTTCATGATACTGCAATGTATCAATAAAATCGGCATCCGCATCCATCACGCCACAGGCAATGCGCACGCTTCCCGCTTCTTCCTGATAGGACTCCGCCGCATTGGTGGTCAGATTCATAATCACCTGTATCACCTGGTTCTGGTCGCCTGAAATCCATGCAGGCAAATCTTCCTCCGAATTCGCGCCCGTGATATTCACGGATATCCTTTTGTCCACACCGGCATGGATCAGTCCGGTCATTTCCTCTACCAGTGCGCGCAGATCGAGCTCTTTCCGTTGTACACTTGCCTTGCCGGCATAAGCCAGCATTTGCCGTACAAGATTGGCGCCACGATGGGAGGCTTTGAGTATCGGCTCCAGATATTCATTTAAATGATCGCCTCTGGCATCCATTTGCGCCAGTTCCGCATTGCCCATGATGCTGGTCAGCAGGTTGTTGAAATCATGGGCAATGCCGCCAGCAAGAATGCCGACACTTTCCATTTTTTGTGCTTGCACCAATTGCTCAAAGAGTTGCTCGCGTTCGTGTTCAGACCGATTGTGCTCAAGCATTTCAGCTTTAAGGTTTTCATTGGCTTCCATGAGGGCAAAGGTGCGTTCAGACACACGCGTTTCCAGTTCCTGATTGATATCTTCAAGCGTTTTGCGCGCACGCACGATTTCAGAAATATCCTGCACGACAGTCAGAATCGCATCCTGTCCTTCAAAACGGATGGTCCGTGAGAACAGGGATATCCACGCCGGACTGCCATCGGCCCGGCGAACGGCCAGTTCATAACCTTCGACTTTGCCTTGCTCAACGATTTGCCGGGCAAGTGTTTTTCGATCCTCCGGATTTTCATAGAAATCAATCGCATTCAAATCAAGGCCGGCTTCCTGTGTCCGCGAAAATAACCGTGTCGCTTCATTCAGCAACAGTACCAACCCGTCCTCAACACGGGTAACAAACAGCGGCACGGGCATGGATTCAAGCACCTGATTCAGTTTTGCCCTGCTACGTAACAACAGCATGACGTAAGCACCCAATAGCAGGAGCGTCAGCAGCGCGATGCCGGTGGTTAATTCATAGGCATGTTGTTTGATAAAGGTTTCAACACCGGGCTTCTGCCGATAGAGAAAAATGTCCCAGTTTATACCTTTATTCTTCATTCCAAGTTGGGAAAATGTTGCTGCAATTTGTCGCCAGCGACTCGGATTGGATAGTCCGATCGGTACCACATCGGCCATCATTAAATCGCGGATACCCTGTGCTTCAAACATCAAATGTACGCGCGACTTGTGCTGTGTATCGTATTTGTGTTTGATGAGATCAATGATTTCTTCCATGTGGGCAATCGCATATTCCCAGCCGCGGATGGTGGCGCGACGGAAGGCCGTGACCCGACCGGGATGATTTGTTAACTCGGTTTCGGTGGTCACCAATGTGTCGCCATAGAAATCAATGCCGTAATCGCGGGGACCGAACATACCGAAGGGAATGCCCAGTTGCGTTAACAGAAACGGTTCATTGGTGCTGTAGGCCGCAAAGGCATCCGTCCGTCCCTCAATCAGATCATGAATGTCAAATCTTGTTTGCTGGCGCCTGAAATCGCCGACTTTCAAGCCTGCGCCATCAAGCATGGTAAGTACTTCGGCAGCAGTGACATGCCCTTTTTGTAACATCACGCGCTTATCTTTCAGGCTGGAAAGATTTGAGATGCCTGAATCTTGTCTGAATAGAAGAATCAATGGTGAATGCTGAAAAACGCTGGCCAAAACAACGATGGGCTTGCCGTTGGCCCGGTACAGGACCGCACTGGAATCCGCCACGGCATAATCCACCTTTCCGCTTAGTAATTTATTGACAGGGGCACGCCCCGGACCACCTTCAATCAGGCGGACATTTAATCCCTCTTCTGCATAAAAGCCCTTTTCCAGCGCAGCGTAATAACCAGCAAACTGGAACTGGTGTCTCCATTTTAGTTGTACCTTAACAGGCGTATCGAACACGGTTGAGGCAGCCGTTGCTTTCCCTGCCCATAGGAAAAGCAGGCATACAATTAACAGCCGTATAATACCTTCATAAATAAAACTATATGCTTTCAGGAAGCGGGTGGAGAACATGCGAGCCACTCTAACCCGCAACATTTCCTCCGCAAGAATTCTAGGGCAATTCGACGACGTACACGGACACGCTGGCGTTTACTGCCGGGTTGGAATTGGTCATCTCGACAATCAGATCATCCTGGCCGCGCGGATTGTTGAAAGCAGCATGGAATTCATGCGATTTCATGTGATAACTACGCATGCGTTTTACCGTTTGCTCATGTTCGCCACGTACCCGCAAAATACGGAACGTCAACGGCCCCATGGAATCAGATACCAGCGTGACCTCGTATTTCCCCGGTCTGTTTGGTATGTCGAAAAATTCACGCAATGTTTGATACGCAGGTACAGAGACATCACGCTGATACAGATACTCCTGCTTATCCTGGGCGCTGGCTGTTACCGGAATGAACAGTATGAGCAATATACTAACAACATAAATAAAGCCATATGTGACTCTATTTATGTTGTTGTTAATATAAACACGCTCTCTCATGCCTGGGTTTCCTCCCCCGGGTGAATATCATATTTATCACAAAGATAACGCATTTTATCCTTGGTGCGCTCGCCAAAGCCCAGCCATCGCCCGGCCTTTGCCTTGACCTGGCCATTGCGCGCCAACGCTGCAAGCACCAGATTTTTTTCAACTTCTTCCAGCAGACTTTCAGCATCCACGCCGCCTTCGGGCAGGCGTTCAAACCAGGTATCAAGCAAGTCTTCCCGGTCCTGACGGCTACGCGGGCCTTCCAGGGACGGAATCTGTTCGATGCACGCTTCATCGGACAATACAACAGCTCGTTCAATCACGTTTTCCAGTTCGCGCACATTGCCGGGCCAGCTGTATGCAATCAGTTGCTCCATAGCCGCTTGGGAAAAACCTTCCGTCGGTTTGTTGCACATCAGCGCTTTTCGTTCCAGAAAATGTTCTGCCAGCAGTGGGATATCTCCGGCATGTTCACGCAAGGGTGGTACCGTGATGTTCACGACATTGATGCGATAATATAAATCATCGCGGAAACCGCCATTTTCCACCAGTGTTTCCAACGGTTGCTTGGTGGAACAGATAAACCGTACATCGCTGGAAAGTTCGGCTTCGCCTCCCCGCCGTGAAAACTCTCCCGTTTCCAGCACGCGCAACAGCTTGCCCTGTATGCTGGCGGGAAGCCCCGCTACTTCGTCGAGAAATAATGTACCACCGTTGGCGCGTTCAAACCATCCCTGTTTGCGCCGGATTGCGCCGACAAAAGCACCTTTTTCGTGGCCAAACAGGTCGGATTCCAGACGTTCCGCATCCATAGCGACACAATTGATAGCGATAAAGGGCCCATTCTGGCGAGGGCTCCGGGCATGCAACAGGCGCGCCACCAGTTCCTTTCCGCTGCCGGTCTCGCCACGAATCAATACGGTGGAAGGTACTTCGGCAACCTGTCCAATCATATCCCGCAGCTGGCTTACCTCCCCGGAATCGCCAAGCAGTTCCTGTCCGATTCTGTCATCGACAAGGCGTGCAAGTTCCTGCTCACGCACCTGCTGCCGACGGGTTTCCATGGCCGCATCAATCGTGCTGCGAACTTCGTCGGGATCAAATGGCTTGCCAAAGAAACCCAGGGCACCGGATTTACGTGCACGCACTGCCAGCTTGCGTTGTTCATGCCCGGTGATTACCACCACCGGAATATCGGAATTCTCCTGTTGAAACTGTTCCAGATAATGCATGCCGATTTCGGGGTTGTCCGGTTCCGGCGGCAGCGCCAGATCGAGTACCAGCAAATCCACCCGGTGTGCTGCCAACTGTACCTCAGCCTGTTCGACATCACCCGCCTCGACCACCTGATAGCTGTCCTTGAGTAACAGTTTCAGATTCAGCCGGTTGATGTCATTGTCGTCTACAACCAGAACCACGGATTTCATGGTACCTCCTTAGGCCGACTGCCAGCCTGCCACAACGGCAGACGCACATGGAAGGTGCAACCTTTCCCCTCACCGGCGGTTTCTGCCCAAATACGGCCACTATGGGCTTCAACGACACGTTTGCTTAAATACAGGCCAATACCGAGTCCGTTTTCTTTACTGGTGGAAAACAATCTGAACAACCGCTTACGGATAAAATCCGGTGTCATGCCACGGCCGGTATCCACAACACGGATTTCAACACTGTCGAGACCCACAACGGCGGTTATAGTCAACTTCCCCTGACGCTGCATGGCCTGTACGGCATTATCAAACAGATTCTCGAACACGCTACCGAGCATGCCTGCATCACCACCTACCGGCGGCAATGAAGGAAAATCACTGATGACATCCATGCCTTCCGGCCATAAACGTGCCTCAATGGCATCCGTAAGCAACCCGCCAACATCCAGTGGTGATAATTCCGGGTTAAGTGGCGTCTGAGGGTCGGCCAGCCGTTGCATCAGCATTTGCATGCGGCCTGTCACCTTACGTATGGCTGTGACCAGCCGACCGGCATCTTCCTTTTCCAGTTTACCCGCATTGATGTTGTGTGCGAGAAAAGACAAATCGTTGAGCCTGTTCTTTAAGTCATGTGAATGCAGTTGGCCCGCCACCCGTGATAATGAGTCCAGCCGTGCGCTCTCTGTCTGCCGACGTGTCAGTCGGGCATGTTCGAGGCTCATGGCAGCAAACTGTCCCAAGCCTTTCAGTGCTTCAATTTCATCCTCATCGGTGGGTTTACCATCCTCATGCGACCCCAGGTAAAGCCAGGCCTGCCCGGCATGCCGAGGTAACTCCAGACACAATTCAAAACTACTGCCGTCATCCAGCCGCAACGGTGGCGGAGTTTCAGGCCTGGGCGGTACTTTCACGCCGGATGGCCAGGCACTGATTCCGCTTCCGGTCTTGTGCCCCGACCCGTGTCCAACAATATCGCGTTCATCCAGTGCAGCGGATTCCCGGTGGCACGCTTTGCAGATTCGCGCCAGCAACGCATGCTCTACATCCTCAATCGGAAGATTAGCCAGATCACCCGCTCCGAGATGGCGGATGGCCTGTAGCACATCCAGATGACGGCGGAAAAACACACGGTCCAGACCGCGTTGCATTGCATGTACCAGAGGCGAAAACAACAGTGCCGCGATCAGCGCGGCGAGGATCAGCGCCCATGTGGATACCGAACGTCCGGTAACAGCATAAAAGGTGGACTCGGCCAGCACCAACGCCACGAAAAAAACTGCCAATACAAGAAATACAGCCAGAAAATAGGCTGCGGAATGCAGCAGGCGGCGCCAGGAAAACCGGAATGACCGCCTGCGTTGTTGATGTGCCGGATTATTCATAACCCGGCAAAGTCGGAACCAAACAAGATGTGAACCACAAAGACACTAAGGCATGAGGTGCATTTTGCATTAGATTTATGGGAATAGAATAAATCAGGGGTTGGTACGCTCCGGCTTTAGGCCAGAGGCCTTCATCACGGCAAACAAATCTTCACGCATGTCCTGCGGCAGAATGGTCAGGGGCAAACGCAATTCCCAGTCCATCCACCCCATCATGGCACAGGCAGCCTTCACCGGAATCGGGTTGGATTGCATAAACATGGCCTGATTCAACTCGCGCAGCGCAAACTGTGCTGTGCGGGCCGTCACAAAATCATCGGACCCTATGGCGGAGGTCAACTGCTTCATACGCTCCGGCACAAGATTGGACACCACGGAAATCACACCATGCCCGCCCAGCGCCATGAACGGCAGCACGGTAGCATCATCACCCGAGTAGAACTTGATGCGACCGTTGCAGGCATCCAGCGTGTGCACCAACTGCTCCATATTGGTCGTGGCATCCTTGATGCCGACAATATTGCTGATGTGCGACAAACGCCCGACCGTTTCCGGCAGAATGTTCGAATTGGTACGCCCCGGCACGTTGTAGATGATCTGCGGCAGGTGTACGGCCTCGGCCACAGCCTTGTAGTGCTGATAAATGCCTTCCTGCGTCGGCTTGTTGTAGTAGGGCGAAATCAACAGGGCTGCGTCGGCGCACAACTCTTTGGCAGCCTGCGTCAGCTCAATGGATTCGGCGGTATTATTGCTGCCGGTTCCGGCAATAACCGGCACGCGCCCGGCCACATGCTCCACGGTCATATGAATGAGATGCTTGTGTTCCTCGAAGCTTAACGTCGCCGCCTCGCCTGTGGTTCCGGCAGGCACGACGGCATCCACACCGCTTTCGATCTGGCGGTCCAGATGCGCGCGGAATGCATCTTCGTCAATCTTGCCGTTCCTGAAAGGTGTGACCAGCGCCGTCATTGTACCGTGAAACATGGGAACCTCCGTGTCCCCGTACTATAGCCGCTTCACGGCACGGCGGAAGGGTGGGTCTCCCGGACTATTCATAAATCACCGTGATGATCGGCCGGCATTTATGAATAGTCCGGGTTAGATTTCGTAATCCACCACAGTACGGGAGACCGCCGCCGCCTTCACCAGCGGCACCACGGCCTGATGCTCCGTGTGCTGCTGATAGGCATCCAGCGCCTCACGATTCTCCAGTTCCGCGACCAATACCAGATCGGCGGATTGCTCCGATTCAAGAAAATCGATGCCGACCTCAATATGAAGTAATCCCGGAATTTTGCCGTTCAAGGCTTCCAGTCGCTCTTTCAGGACTGGCGCCTCCGTCTTGTCCTTCAGTTTCCACATGACGATATGCTTGACCATTGCTGCCTCTCGATTTGTTGCGAATATGTTCCCTTTCTACAATGCGGTTTGACTTCGTGCAAAACACGGAGCAATTTACAGGATAGGAACAAGGGTGGATTCTTCTCTTTTGCCTTAATATGAAATATGGTGGAAAACATGTCCGCCCATAGGAGGAATCGTATGTGCCCATATTTGGATAGTTAGGCCTCAAGGAGACAATAAGTGATTGACAAAAAAAGAATTCCAAAAGAATTACTGCCTCTCCTAGAGGAAAAGCTTCAAGGGCGATCCGATGAAATCAATTTCCCCCCTCCTGCATTTGACGCAATGAAGGGAGAGTTTGTTGATTTTGATGTCGAAAAAGAAATCTTTACAAATAGATTCCCGGTATTAAGCGAGCATTTAAACCCATACGGTTATATGCAGGGAGGAATAATTTCAGCAGCAATAGACAACACCATAGGACCACTTAGTTTGCTGGTTTCATCACCTAATTTTACTCGCTCCATGGAGGTAAAGTACGGAAAGGTTATTCCTCCAAGCCTCGGTTACATCTATGTTACAGCAAGATTTGTTGAAAAGAAGAAGCGACAGCTATTTTTTGAAGCAGTTGTTGCGAATAGTGATGGTGAAAAGCTTGCATCAGCAAAATCAACGCATTGGATTCTCGATTAAATGATGTCTGCAAATAACCAAGCTTGGCCTAACCAGTGCATCCAAGGGACGCTTCGCGCCCCTGATGCCGAGCGTTAAGCATTCACCATACGCCGGGAAGATGGAACAGGCTTTTCCTCAGGACGGATACCCAATCTTTCGAATAGATTCTGATCATTTTCGGCATCCTTGTTATCGGTGGTGAGTAACTTCTCGCCATAAAAAATAGAATTAGCACCCGCCAGAAAACACAGCGCCTGCATTTCCTCGTTCATCGTCTCGCGGCCAGCCGAAAGGCGGACATGGCTACCCGGCATGGTAATACGCGAAATGGCAATGGTGCGGATGAATTCGAAGTGATCCATATCATCGGCAAACTGTTCGTCCTCGGCCATCGGCGTGCCTTCCACTTTCACCAGCATATTGATCGGTACGGATTCCGGATGCGGATTCATGCGCGCCAGTTGGGCCACAAGACCTGCCCGGTGACGGCGCGACTCACCCATGCCGACAATGCCGCCGCAGCAGATGCTCATGCCTTCGGCGCGTACGTGTTTTAGTGTATCCAGCCGGTCTTCATAGGTGCGCGTGGTAATAATTTCTTTGTAATACTCGGGATCGGTATCCAGATTGTGGTTGTAATAATTCAGCCCGGCATCCTTGAGCCTGGCGGCCTGTTCGGCGGTGAGCATGCCGAGTGTGGCACAGGTCTCCATATCCATCGCCTTGACCTCACGGATCATGTCCAGCACCAACTCGAAAGCGCGGCCTTTCGGTTCGCGCCATGCCGCACCCATACAGAAGCGGGAAGCACCCTTTTCCCTGGCGATGCGGGCGGCCTTCATGACTTCGTCTTTGGCCATTAACAGTTCGGATTCGACTTCGGTGTTGTAGCGAGCCGACTGCGGGCAGTATTTGCAATCTTCAGGGCAGCCTCCGGTTTTGATGGACAGCAGCGTGGAGAGTTGCACTTCGTTGGCATCGAAATGCGCCCGATGCGTCTGCTGTGCCCGGAACATCAAATCGTTGAACGGCAGCGCAAACAACCCTTCGATTTCATCCACAGTCCAGTCGTATCGCACGGTAAGCCTCCAACAGTTAACCTTATGGGACAAGATGGTAAACGGTGGACGCCTTCAGCGCAAAATTTTAGTTTTTATCAGGGTGATAATGCAGGCTGCCAAGGCGCTTACGCACTGGCAGGATATGGTTGAGACTCATGGAGAGGGCGTCAAATCCCATATTCATTAGCCGCTCCGTCCATTGGGTGTCGGCGGCCAGTTCTCCACATATGGTAACCGGAATCCCGGCCTTTTTCGCGGCACGAACCGTGAGACGCAGCATGCTTTCTATAGCCGGATGCGATGCATCATACAGATATGCCACTGCATCATCGGCACGGTCCGCAGCCAGCGTGTACTGAATCAGATCGTTGGTTCCGACTGAAAAGAAATCACTTACCTTGGCCAGTTCATCGGCAATCATCACGGCGGCCGGCACCTCAATCATCGCGCCTACGGGAATCCGGCTTTCTACACCAAGTTCCCGGGCGCATTCGTTCAGTATGTCCCGGACTTGTATGATTTCGTCGGGATGCGTCACCATGGGAATCAGAATCTGTATATCGCCTTCATCCGCCGAGCGCAGTAAAGCCATGAGTTGAACCCTTAATACATCGGGGTGCCGCAGCAATATCCGGATACCGCGCAAACCGAGGGCGGGATTCATGCCATGTGCATCATGGCCGATGATATGCTCAAACAGTATGGGCTTTTCACCCCCGATATCCATCAACCGGAAGACCACCGGCAAACCTTCCATGCCACGCAGCACACCCGTATATTGCCGGAACTGATCTTCCTCTCCAGGCAGTTGATCCACGCCCGCCAGCAAAAATTCGGTTCGATACAGTCCCACGCCATCGGTACCTATTTCACACGCCAGCGGTACCTCGTCGCCCACTTCCAGGTTTGCCATCAACTTGAGTGCATGCCCGTCGGCGCTCATGGAGGGTTGCCTGGCATAGGCCTGCAGACCTTGCTGAACCAAATCCATGCTTTGTGTAAGCCGCTGGTATTCGGACAGAATTTCCTTGTCCGGATTGGCAATCCACACCCCCTGTTCCCCATCCAGAATGATGGGGGTGCCATCCTCAAGCTGGCTTATGATGCCTTCCGCACCCATCAATGCGGGCATTCCCAGACCACGCGCAATAATCACACTGTGGGCATTCGGTCCTCCCTGTTCAGCGATAAATCCGGCTACGCCTTGCCGCCAGAACCGCATGATCTCCAGCGGTGTAAAATCATCACTGACAAGGATAACTTTTTCACCATTGGCCAGGAGAGAAACCGGTTCTTCCTCCTGCCCTGTCAGATAATGCATAATACGCATACCGACCTGCTCAATGTCGATTTTCCTGGCACGCAGATAGCTGTCCTCAATATGCTCAAACACTTCGGTAATGATGCTCATTTGTTGATGCAGGGCCCATTCGGCATTGATTTGCTGCTCACGTATCATATTCATCACTTTGCGTGACAAATCAGGATCCAGCAGCATCAATCGTTGGGCATCGAGAATATGCAGCGGTTCCTGGCTCTCCAGGTTCAACAAATGCAAGCGTTCCGCATCAAGATCGGCGACAGAATCAACGATGGCCTGTTCCAAACGATCAATTTCAGCCTGAACATCGCCGGTATCAATTTCTTTCTCCGGAATGGGGTTCTGGCCCGGATTTATTTTTTGTACCAGCCCAATGGCAATCCCCGGACTTGCGGCCACAGTTGTTCCACGCCGCAGTTTCCTGCGGCTCATTCCGCCTCTCCGAAACACTCGTTCACGAGCTGCACGATTGCCGTCAACGCAGCATCTTCCTGATCGCCTTTGGTGCGAATCGTAATCTGCGAACTCTTGCCTGCGGCCAGCATCATGATGCCCATGATACTCTTGCCGTTGACTTCAATCCCATCCTTGGAAATAAACACATCGCAATCGTAAGCGCTGGCGGTTACAGCCAGACGGGCTGAGGCCCTGGCATGCAGCCCAAGTTTGTTCTGGATGGTAATGGTTTGTTCAGCCATTGGACTGTTTTTCTTCCATCAGTTCGGAAGCCAGATGCATGTGATACCGGCCGGCATCTCTGGCCTGCCGAGCCAGCAAATGCAAGTTGCTCAGAGTTTGCCGCAATGTGGCTGCCTTGATTAACATGGGGAGATTAAATCCGGATACCACTTCTACCTTTCCCTCCCCGATACAGGACAAAGCAAGGTTACAGGGTGTGCCGCCAAACATGTCCGCAAATAGCAGCACGCCATCACCGGCATCACACCGCTTGATCAATGTACGTAAGCGCTCAGCACCTTCGCTTAGATCAGATTGTATATCGGCGTCCGCACCAATGCCCAACGCCGCGATCAGCGCCTGTGGTCCCAGCACATGCTCGACCGCACCCAACATTGCCTCGCCAATATGCTCATGCGCCACGACGACCATCCCAATCATAGCGGTGGTAACTCCCTATGCCGGATTAAAGGTATCGTCATGTTCTCATGCTGCATCCAGGCTGCGATACGTTCCACCATATAGACCGAGCGATGGCGGCCGCCGCTGCAACCGATGGCCAGAGTGAAATAACGCTTGCGCTCCCACTGCATTTTGTCCCAGACAAAACCAAGCCATTGCCTGAGTTTTTCCTCTGCCTCGGCAACCACGTCATGTTGTTCAAGAAAAGTCTGTACGGGGGTATCACGCCCGGTCATCTGCGACAATTCCGGCTGATAATGTGGATTGGGTAAAAAGCGCAGATCAATGACCATATCCGCATCCGGTGGCAGGCCACATTGATAGCTGAAGGATAGCAGTGTAACCGTGATAGCCTGTCCGCGGACCTCTACATGGTTCTTCTGCCAGAAGGCCTCTACCATTGCGGCCAGCTCGTATGGGTTCATGGCCGTTGTATCCAATACCAGATCGGCAAGACCCCGTGCTTGCGTGAGTGCCGCGCGTTCAGCCGCTATAGCCTGTGGCAAATCCAGTTCCGGCGCGAAAGGGTGACGACGGCGAAGCGTGGAGTACCGGCGCAACAATGTGGCATCATCCGCTTCAAGAAACATCATCTGCCACCCGTCTGTACGTTCACGCAGCTTGCTCAAATCCCGGTGAAGCACCTCGGGGCTGTCACTGCGTGCATCCACGCACACCGCCATCGGCTTGCCTTGCCGGCTTACTTGTCCGGCCCATTGTTCAAGCAGCGGTAGCGGTAAATTATCCGTACAAAAACAACCCAAATCCTCCAGCGCGTGTAGTGCCGTACTTTTTCCGGAGCCGGACAGGCCGCTGAGTATCAGTCCCATGATGTTTGTGCTTACGCTTGCCCCTGCCGGATACGTTCCTGCAAAGCGTGGACGAATTCCTTGCTGCTATCCACACCCCGCTGTTTGAGCAAGTGATTACGGGCAGCTACTTCCACCAGCACAGCCAGTGACCGGCCCGGCCGAATAGGAATGATTGCTTTGGCAACCTGCACCTCATGCATCTCAATGGTGCTCTCCTCGGTAAGAACACGCTCCTCTCCCGAAAGTTTTTCCCATGGCACGACTTCCACCACCAGACCCACACGTTTGGTATCCGTCAACGCCGCAGCCCCGAACAGATCGCGAATATTGAGGATGCCAAGACCACGGATTTCCATATGGTAACGTAATGCATCAGGACTCTTGCCGACAAGCACGTCCGGTCCGGGACGCGAAAGCTCCACCATGTCATCGGCAATGAAACGATGGCCCCGTGTAATGAGTTCCAGGGCAATTTCACTCTTGCCAATGCCACTGGCTCCTGTAATCAAAACGCCAAGACCAAATACATCTATGTACACGCCATGTTGGTACATCCGGGGTGCAAGCCTGCGTGTCAGATAGAGCATCATGTCCGTCATGAATGCCGTGGTTTCCATATCGGTGGTGATCAGTGGTGTCCGGGTTTTCCGGGCTGCCTGTACCATTTCTTCCGGTGGTGCCAGACCGCATGTAATCACAATCGCTATCAGGGAAAGATCAAACATCGCATTGATTGCTTCGCGACGTTGATTCTCTGTTTGAGCGCCCAGATAGTGTAAGCCAGTTTTGCCAATGACATGCAACAGATGAGGATTAAGACCCTCAAGAAATCCACATAAGGCAAACGAAGGTTTCTGTACGCGCGGCCGATCCATGTAACGGTTTACATCCGCATCTTCATTGACGAGGTGCATATGCATCAATTCACCGCGTTCGGCAAGCAACTCGGCAATGGAGATACGTCCAAAATCCTGCTTCATGCCGATTGACTTGTGATGGTTGGAAACAGGGCAGAGACGGCTTCCGTCGTATCCGCCTGCATGATCGCCTGCCGAACGGATTCCTGTTGTAACGTGCGAGCAAGGCCTGCCAGTATTTCAAGATGGGAACGGTCCTCATTTGCCGGTGCAAGTAGTATGACCACAATATGAACAGGCTGGCCATCAATGGCATCGAAATCGATGCCATCAGCATGCCGAGCCAGCGCCGTCACAGGCGCATCAAGGTCGGGCAGTCTACCATGTGGAATAGCAATGCCGTGACCGATTCCGGTGCTGCCGAGTTTTTCCCGTTCCATTACCACGGCCATGGCCTGATCTGAATCAATGGATGGTAACAAACCGACAATTTCTGCAATGATTGCACTTTTACTGCTGGCTCTGGAATTCAGCAGTACAGCATCAGCCGGAACCAGACTCACCCCATCATTCATGCCTGCTCGGGCTCAATCCAGCCCAGCCTTCCATCACCTCTGCGATACAGCACATTCATGCTATTGGTATCCTGATTGGTAAATACAAGCACGGGTCGTTGTTCCGACAATTCCAGTTGCATGACCGCCTCGTCCACGCTCATCGGCTTTGCCGACATCCGTTCCACCTCCAGCACTTCCGGCACCTGATCGGCCGCCAGTTCCTCTTCTTCGCTGGCCGTAGCAAGAATACGGTGTGAAACCTGAATAGCCGGTGTATTGTTTTCAGGCGACGCCTGATGCTTGCGCATCTTGGCACGGTAACGTTTGAGCTGCCGATTAAGCTTATCCACCACACCATCAATCGAGGCATACATATCCTCTGTTTCATGGCTGCCATGAATCGTTAGTCCGCTTGCCTGAATCGTAATCTCACAACACTGACGGAATTTTTCTACACTCAGAACCACATGTACGTCCACCACCTGGTCAAATGAGTGTTTGAGATGTTGCAATTTTTCCTGCACATACTGCTTCAACGGGTCTGTCAGTTCGACGTGTCTTCCTGTCATGGATACTTGCATAAGCTACCTCCTTGTATGTTGATACTGCTGTCTAGCCCGAGTTGTTCATAAATACTGCTGCACTCTTACCTGTTTCTTTGTCCACAACAAAGCCTTGCTCGGGCAGGCACAATCATCGCAACGATTCATGAACAACCCGAGCGGCCAGTTTTCTTCGCTGGCTACTGGGCGGAAGACCCAGCGTTTCCCGATATTTCGCCACCGTCCGGCGGGCAATTTCAATGCCTTCGGCCTGTAGCCGGTCCGATATGGCCTGATCCGATATCGGTCTTCCGGACGGTTCGGAATCAATAAGTGATTTGACACGCTGCTGTACGCGATACACGGAAATCGTGCCACCACCACGGGTCGGCAACCCTGCCGAAAAAAACCTACGCATTTCAATGAGTCCCAAGGGTGTTTCAGCATATTTACCGTTGGTGACACGTGAAATCGTGGACTCGTGCAATCCGACTTCCTCGGCCACATCCTGCAAGGTAAGCGGCTTCAGCCCCAACAGCCCGTATTCCAGAAAAGCCTGCTGCCGCCGCGCCAGACAATGGGCAACCTTGTGCAAGGTTTCCCTGCGTTGTTCCAAAGCATACAGGAGCCACTTGGCTTCCCGGGTTGCGGTATCCATAAACTCCCGCTCCACACCTTTCCATTGCTGACCTTTCCATTGCTCGTTCAGGTGTAACCCCTGCCAGGAGTAGCCCGGCACTTCGATGGAGATATCACCTTCGGCACTGCGTCGAAATATAACTTCGGGACGTATATAGATGTTGTCCTGCCCATGCAGGCCATGACCCGGAAACGGGTCCAGCCGCCGCAGGCGTACCCGTGCACAGGCCAATTCCTTAATACTACAACCCGTCTGTGCGGCCAGCACCTCATCTGCTTCAAACAGTTGATCCGAGAAATGCAGCAGCAATCGCCGAGCCAGCACATCACTGGCATCGTCGCCATCCAGTTGAATCAACAAACATTCGGTCAGATCGTGCGCGCCAATTCCGGCAGGTTCGAGTTGCTGCACAATATCTACCAGCACCTTCTCAATGGTTTTGGCATCACAATGCAATGATGTTGCGAGTTCATCGGGATTCGCCCTGAAATAGCCGTCATCGTCCAGAGAGTCGATAAGGGCATGCGCCACGGTACGGTCTGCATCTCCCATAGGTTGACGGTTAACTTGCTCATGCAGCGATTGGCCCACGGTTTGTTGTTCCTGCCACTGTTGATCACGCATATCCATGCCATCACGACCAGATGAAGAGGAATACATCGTTTCCCAGCGATTATCACCATTCTCGCGCCAGTCCGTTTCCTGTTCTTTATCATGCCCAGTCGTATCCTGCTCCGCCTGTGGCATGTCAGACTGGCTTTCATCCTTATCCAGCAAGGGATTGGACTCAATGCATTCCTCAATATATGAATCCAGATCCATGGAATTCATCGCCAGAACCTTAAGGCTTTGGGTCAGCTGGGGTGTAAGGGCAAGACGTTGGCCCAGTTTTTGGGTTAGCTTAGTCTGCATCAAAATCCCTGCATATCGTCAGGGACTGAAGAACAACCGCAACCGAATGTTGCCTGCTGAAGAAAACCATCGTCAGCAGATTTATAGACCAGCAAGGCACAAGGCACAAGCATCAATTGTGATACAGCGTTAACCTGCATGATTCATAAATTGCCGTGATAGTTGATTCGGGCCATTGGTCCTAACTCTGCGGGCGGCCTTGCGTTCGTGCAAATGGCCTACGGCCCTTTTGTGCGCAAGGGTTTCTAAGGAAGGCGTACATACGAATAACCGATGATGAATTCGTTGTGAGCAAAGGGACAAACAAGGGTGCGGCAGCATGTGTGAAGAATACGGGTTAATTCCCGTCTTTCGATCTGAATGGTGTCAGCAATGTATTCAGTTCGCCGGATTCATGCATTTCGGATATAATATCGCAGCCACCGATAAATTCACCCTTCACATAGAGCTGTGGAATCGTGGGCCAGTTCGCATAAGCTTTAACGCCTTCACGTATGGCATCATCCAGCAACACATTGACCGCCGCATAAGGTGCACCTGCTTCCTGCAACAGCCCTACCACACGTTGTGAAAATCCACATTGTGGAAATTGTGGCGTACCCTTCATGAACAACACCACATCGTGTTCGTGAACCAGCTTATCGATATTCTTCTGTTCGGAATCCATTATCCGCTACTCCTTATTCTCTGTTTGTTGCCATTGTTCCGGCGTATAGGTTTTTAATGCCAGAGCGTGAATGCGACTCTGCATATGGTTGCCCAGCGCCTGATAGACCATCTGATGCTGCGCCACTTTTGTTTTGCCGATAAAGGCCGGAGAAACCACCCGCATCTCAAAATGGTCGTCCCCCGAGAACAGGCGCACATCCACATCCGACTGTGGGATAGACTGCTCTACAAGCCCGATCAACAACTGATTATCCATACATTCCTGCGCATCGCTCATAAATGAATACTAATCCCATCCCCACGTGATGAATACCCTCTTCTACTGGGGCTTTATACCGAACTTCACACCCTGTAAAAATTAGTATTTTTTCATTTGTGATTAAGCGTTATCATAACACGGCAACCCTATGGTGCGCATGCTTGAACGCTTGCAGATATGGCAAACGTTCAAGCATAATAATGTCAATATGCAAAAACAGGGAGGAAGCATTGTATTCAACCATTAAATTCCGGGCTATTCTGACCATTGCCCTATGCATTATTACCATTTCGCCTGCCATGGCGCAGGATGAGACAACACCGTTATTTCCACTTTCGACGGTGGTATCTGACAGTCGCGCCGACGCCGTTTATCCATCCGTATCAGGCGATTTTCTGGTATATAGTCAGCGCAAACATGGGAACATTCAGAGGTGCCATTGTGCCGATGAATCTGCATGCCTCCGCTGATGGCCGGATATGGTGTTTTGATTCAACGCTGGAAAACGTGTTGCAATCACGCGCCATTACCCAGTTCAGCGATGCAGCCAAACACATGGAACTGCTTGGACAGACATGGCGATTCTACAGTTCCGATGCCTTTGGGCACAAACTGGGTTACCGTGCGACTAAAACCGGAAACACCAGTAAATTCCGGCAACCGTCATTATTTATCTTTAACCGTGATACCAGTCAACTGACCATGATTCCCAATGCCATGGATGGTGCGATTTCCTCCGATGGTAAACGTATTGCTTATGCGCATACGATTCTGTTCCATTCCAATCGTAGTCCATCCAAACTGCAAACCCGGACGGTATCCAACTGGAATATCTGGCAAGTCAACATTCAAGGAACTTTTTGATGCGAAAAACTGCATTTATCATGCTAAGCCTCATGGCCGTGGCGCCGCAAGCCATGGCCGAAGGCCTTCTGGACTGGTTGCAACCGACCGTGGCCGGAACCGGAAGTAAAACCGCCGCACCCGCCGATTCAGCTGAATTGCTGACACTTGAACCGGGTGAAACGGAAATGTATCCGCAACCCTCGCCCGATGGTCATTTTCTGCTGGTTCTCAGTGGCAAAGGGAAAAACACATGGATTTCCCGCCGCTACACGGAGAACGGCGATCCGGCAGGCCGTGTTACCGATGATGTCAGGGCAAATGATTCCATTCAATGGAAAGATGCAACACATGTCTATTTCCTTTCCGGACGTGCCGGCAGCCTCGGCCTGTGGGAAAAAATCTCGGACGGGGAAGGCATGTTACGCCGCCTGCTGGAACTACGCGGCAGATTAACCCGGCCACTGCTGTTGCCGGACAGTACGATCATTGCGGTCCGCCTGACGCCAACGGGAAATCAGACCACAAACCGAAATTCTCGCTCCGACAGGTTTAATAACTGGGACTTTTCAGGATTCCACACCAGTATCGTGCGCATCCGCGCCAATGGCAGCACACATGTGCTGAGTGAAGGTGTAAATCCATCGCTCTCTCCCGATGGCAAATGGATTGCCTTTGCCATGCCGGTAGGACGCAGCATACATCTGTTTCGTATGCATCCCGATGGTTCTGAACTGGTGCAAATTACCAGCGCACGAAGTGTGGATGTACAGCCTTCATGGAGTCCGGACGGGAAATGGATTTTATTCACGTCCAACCGGGCGCATGCGGATATGCGCAAAACCCGAAAAAGCAACTGGGATATCTGGGCCATCAATCCGGATGGTCGCAACCTGATGCAACTGACAAAAGACAAGGCACGGGATGGCGCGCCCCATATGGGCCTTGACGGGCGAGTATATTTTCATTCTGACCGCCCTGTAAGCAAGCAGCTACGGGAGCAACGACAGGTGAAACATGTGCCACGCGGTTTTCATATCTGGGCCATTGCGTTACCGGATATTAAAATCTCAAAATAACACGTACGAGAGTTCCGGAAAGGCCACAAATTTATTCGCGGCCTTTTCTTTCAGATAGCGTGGTTACTCATCATTGGTCTGTGTTATCACACGCTCAAGCCGCGTAGTCAGCTTTGGATTTGCGCCCGCCAGCGGTAACCGGAAACGAAATACGGTTCCCTCACCCAGCGTGCTTTCCACCTCGATATTGCCGCCATGCGCCTCCACAATCCGCTTGCTGATGGCCAACCCCAGTCCGGCACCACCGGTTTCCCGGTCTCTGGCCTCATCCGAACGGTAGAAGCGATCGAATATGTGATCGACATGTTCCGGCGCGATACCGGGCCCCTCATCCGCCACCGCCACGGCAACCTCATTATCCCGGGCTACCGCCGTAAAGCGTACGCGGGTATTTGTCGGCGCATGTTTGTAGGCATTGTTCAGGAGATTGAAGGCAACCCGGCTAAGCCGGTCCTGATCGCCAATAACACGCAATCCGTCCTCAATCTCTATATCAAAACGGACATCCTTACCGGCAAACAATGTGAGATGTTGCTGACCAACCTCTTGTAAGAGCAGACTGAAATCGATTTCATCCCGTGCCAGCTCCAGTAGCCCGGCATCGGCTCGAGCCAGCGTTAGAAGGCCGTCTACAATACGCTGCATGCGGTCAATAATCTCTAATTGCTGCCTGAGTACTTCTTCATATTCTCTGGGACGCCGCTTCCTGCGTAGCGTCACCTCAATTTCGCCTCGCAAAATAGTCAGGGGAATTCGTAATTCGTGCGATGCATCCGCCGTAAACCGTTTTTGTGCCTGAATGCTGGCCTCCAGATCAGCAAACATCTTGTTCAGGGTACGCATCAAATGCCGGATTTCACGATCCGGCGTGGACAACTCCAAACGCCTGGACAAATCACCGGCAGCGAAGCTTATGGCCACAGCACCTATCTCATCCATGGGTTTTAGTGCGCGTCTGGCCATGACATATCCGACATAAGCGCTGACCAGCATTGAAATCAGCCCCAGCAAGCCGCCAATCAGATACATAAGTTCGAAGAAAGAGTGAATTTCACCGGTGCTGCGTCCCAGTAACACTACAGCAACCACAAAACCTGCGCGGTGTACAGGCATGGCGACCACGCGAATATTATCCTCACGCAACAATGAACGGGTGGAAATAAAAGCCGTACTCCCTGCCATGGCGCTTTGCAGGGCTTCCGTCACTTCGCTGCCGCCACGTCCAATCAATCCCCGATCGGAGGAGAACAGCAGAACACCATTGGTGCCAACCAATTGAACAGTTCCCAGAAAATGTTTTGAGAATTTAGTCATTTCCTGATTCCAGAAATGGAATCGTGATGTTTCCAGCTCACGCACAGCCGTTGTCGCCTGCCGCTTTAATTGCTGATCCACGGATGAAGAAATTTGATGTGACAACACCACGTAGAGCAACACCCCTGCAAACACCAGCAGGGCAAATTCCACAGCCATGTAGAGTAACGCCAGCCGCCCCCGGAAGGTAGAAATAAGATAGATGAAAGGGCGGAACAGGCGGTAAGTGAAGTACAGCGGCGCCGAACTCCTGGCGCTCAATCTCATGGAACCCTTATTGTCAGCAAACTCATGCAGGCGGTGTATCGCTGGTCAGCATGTAGCCCTGTCCCCGCAGGGTGTAAATCAGCGGTAGTTCAAATCCTTTATCCACCTTATTGCGCAAATGACTGACATATACGTCGATGACATTGCTTTCCGGATCAAAATTCATATCCCATACATGCTCGCCGATACGGGTGCGCGATAGCACTCGGTCGGGATTGCGCATCATATATTCAAGCAACCCATATTCTTTGGTAGTCAAACGGATGGCTTTGCCCCCACGGGTAACCCGACGACTCATCGGGTCCAGCTCCAGATCGGCAACCTTCAATATTGGCGTTTTGGCTTCCGAAGTACGGCGTAGCAGTGCGCGCACGCGAGCCAGCAATTCTTCAAAAACAAACGGTTTCGTCAGATAATCGTCGGCACCTGCATCCAGCCCCCGCACCTTGTCTTCCACGGCATCGCGCGCTGTCAGCATCAGGACCGGCGTACCCACGCCCCGCTCCCGGATTTCCGAGCACACGGCAATGCCATTTTTCTTTGGCAACATTAAATCCAGAATGATTAAATCGTACTCATTCACCTCGGCCAGAAAGCCGCCTTCCTCACCGTCATAGGCGCAATCCACGGCATGCCCTTCTTCCTTGAGGCCTTTTTGGATAAACTGTGCGACGCGCTGCTCGTCCTCCACCACCAGAATCTTCATGAGGCGAGTGTAGCAGCCTAAAAGCCAGGAGGAAATGCAATATGCGCCGCGATGTCATTGTCTTTGATATTGAAACCGTTCCGGATGCGGCGGCCTCCCGTCGGCTTCTGGGAGAAACCGCATTATCGGATATCGAGGCTCGTGATGCCTTGCGCGATTATTTTCTGGAAAAAACAGGCGGAAAAAACGATTTCCCCCGCCAGCCATTCCATCAGGTCGCCGCTATCAGCTATGCGCATCTGGTGCACGAGCCCGGCGAGGAAGGCGCAGAACTGATTATCCGCCGTATCGCCAGTGGCGGGGAAGTGGGAAGCAGCGAACGCGAACTACTGGAAGGTTTCCTGAGCCTCATCGAAAAACGCGCGCCTCAACTGGTCAGCTTCAATGGCCGTGGTTTTGATGTCCCTGTCATCAAATACCGTGCCATGACACACGGGCTTTCCTGTTCCCGCTGGTTTTCCGAGGGCGACAGATGGAACAGTTACGATGCGCGCTATTCACATGAATATCATCTTGATTTACTTGAGGTGCTCTCGGACTATGGCGCTTCGGCACGCTGTTCCATGCATGAAATAGCAACCTGTTTTGGCATTCCTGGCAAGCTGGACACTGCCGGTGATGACGTGCGCGAATTATTCGAAGCAGGCGAGATTGAAGCTATTCGCAATTATTGCGAAACCGATGTTTGTACCACACTGCTGCTATTTTTGCGCTGGCAACAATTCAATGGAGCACTCTCCGAAGGCGCATACGCCCGTGCTATCCTTGGTTTACGCAACTATCTGGAATCCGAAGGTCAGACACGCACCCATCTTGCGGCATTCCTGAATGCATGGCATGACGCTGAACAACATTCAAAATAGGCCAAATCACTTATATGTTGCTAGGAGTCTGTCGGACTTAGGCAATTCGTAGCGAGCAGGTGGGGAAGCGAGAACAAGATTGAGTGAATATAAGGAGTATAGTGGTTCTATACGACGAATATTCAGTCAATTTTGGGCCGCTCTCCCTGCCGCACAGTAG
>JAUZQZ010000056.1 GCA_030950745.1 Mariprofundaceae bacterium
GGTGTGGAAGATTTGCGGGAACTGCTTGAGCGGGAAATATCAAGATAAATTGAAGGGGTGGTATAGTGATGCCACTTCCACGCACCAAGAAGGATCGCTGAATTTCCAGCTGTTACAAAACCCGAAATCAGCAAGCCGGAACTTCCACCACAAGACATAAAGGCAACAAAATGAATGCAAACACAACCGGACAACCCTTGCGCTCTAAAACCGGACAACTCTATTTGTTGCTAACAGCCGCGCCACAGCGAGTCGTCCGGTGGTCATATGCAAGGCGCGCTCTTGAAGGAATGGTTGTTCCATTGCAAGAGCCGCGCCTTGGTCTGACTCATGTGCAAAGGTTTTGTGACGTGACTTGTGTGTAAAGGGCAGCGCTAACGCTGGAATGGGTGAACGGTTAAAGCAAGGTGGTTTTTGCAAAGAAAAAGGCGGAGTGCCTGCCCCGCCTTTTCCATGAGAGAAGAAATGTTTTTTCTACGACTGCTGGCCAAAGTGTAACAGGCTTGTGTGACAATGATGTGACACAGCTTACAAAAGCCTGAATCCTCCGACATAAACGAGGATCAGTCATTCTCCGCATACAATCGCGCCAGAATCTCACGACCGCCGGCATCCAGCACCTCATCAGCCAGTGTCGTTCCCAGAGAGATCGCTTCGGTGCGTGAACCGGACAGGCTGCGGCGTATAAGCTGACTGCCATCCACTTCGCCGACCAGCCCCTGCATGTGTAGCGTATCGCCATCCAGCGTCGCATGCCCGGCAATCGGTACCTGGCAGCCGCCTTCCAACCGGGCCAGAAAGGCGCGTTCGGCGGCCACGCAAACCGCCGTGTCCGGATGATTCAGAACTTCCGTCAGTGGATTAATCCGTTCATCTCCCGCCCGCGTTTCGATACCAATCGCACCCTGCGCCACGGCGGGCAGCATCTCATCCATCTCAAGGAAGAAATGCATCTGATCGTCAATACCCAACCGCTTGACACCCGCTGCCGCCAGTACCACGGCATCGGCCTCCTTGCCGAGTTTGTCCAGCCGGGTCTGCACATTGCCACGAATGGCGACAAATTCGAATCCGGGGTACTTCGCCCTGATCTGGCATACGCGGCGTAATGACGATGTGCCAATCTTTGCGTTCGCCGGTAAGGTGGAGAATGGACCACCGGTCACCGTGGCGACGGCATCGCGCGGGTCTGCCCGTTCCAGAATGGCGCGTATCGCCAGCTTTTCCGGCAGCTCCGCCGGTACATCCTTCATGGAATGCACGGCAAGGTCGGCGCGGCCATCCAGCAAGGCTTCCTCGATCTCTTTGGTAAACAGTCCTTTGCCACCCACTTTGGCCAGCGGCACATCGAGAATTTTATCACCCGTAGTTTTGATACGGATCAGTTCCGTTGTCACGCCTTCATGCAGGCGCTCCAGTTCAGCAGCCACATGTTCGGCTTGCCACAATGCCAGTGCGGAACCCCGCGTTGCAATTTTTAGATGCGTCACATCATCCTCCGAGTCTTTAGCCTGAACTATTCATAAATGCTGCCGTGCCCTCGCTTGTCCCTTTGTCCGCACCGAACCCCTCGTCCCCCAGGGGATGCCCTCTTGCGCAACGCCCCAGGGTGCCCTCTCTTGCGCAAGCGCAATTCACCTGATCGGTCGTCCGTATGCATTGCTACGGTCTCCTTTCTCGGAATGGCCGCTGCGGGGCCACGCTGTCCGTTGCAAACAAAGGTCCGGCGCGATCATCACGTCGATTCATGAATGGTTCAGGTTAGAACGTGTGGCGAAAACTAGCCCGTACATCATTTCCACACAAAGACATTCTTCATTTTTGCGTGGATTGCCCGTCAGAACATTTCTTCCTCGGGGCGATATAACCTTTGGGGCGAATGGCGACTGTATTCTTGATATGTGTGCAAATCCCACCGTCTTCACGTACATACGTCATGTGAAAACACGGTGTAGCCCGCCCATGTTCGTCCAATTCTTGCCGGATACTTTCTGCCTGCTTCTGTTCAAAATCAAAATGCAGCACGAGGTCCGAATTGCCGCCGTGTACAAAATCCAGTTCCAGTTTTTTTGTCGCCACACGATATCCCGGAAACTTGCGTAAACACGCCAGCGCCGGAATTGGGTCCGCAAGGCAAGCCTGATAACCGCCATACATATTACCCGCAGCATTCGCCGACACCCAGTTCAGCGGCAGGCGAATGCGCACATGATCCCAGTTCCCGTCCAGTTCCAGCACCTTGATGCGCATTAGCCAGAGGGGTGGATACAGTTCCAGTCTCCGTCTGGCGGAGATAAACCGCAGTTTGCTCAATAGTTGAACATTACTGCGCAACTGATTCTTCCCAATGATTCAAACGTCTAAACATGTCAGACCATCCATATTAAGTATCATAAAGAAACCTACATTATATAGTTAGTCTCTATATGCTACTATATAAGCATAGTTGGTTTCCTTAAGTAACCTGCTATGCTTGCATCATGCTTCAATCGCCATCACCCATGCCCGGCTGCCCGGTTGAGGCATTGCTCGGCATTATGGGCGAGCGCTGGAGCTTCCTCATTCTACGCGATGCTTTCTATGGTGTCAGGCGTTTTGATGGATTTCAGCAGCATCTCGGCATATCCAAAAAGGTTTTGTCGCAGCGATTGCGCAAACTGGTCAGCGCTGAAATTCTGCGCCGTGTCCAATATCAGGAACATCCTTCTCGCTACGAATATCGTTTAACGGCCAGGGGCCGTGATCTGTTTCCGGTTATTTTAACCATGATGCGCTGGGGCAACCGCTGGCTGGCCGAGCCGGGCCAGGAGTGGCTTGAACTGGTGCATAAAAGCTGCGGTGAGAAAATTGAACCCAAAGTTGTCTGCAATCACTGCAATGAACCGCTGACACTGGCCCGTGTTCAGGCGTTACCCGGCCCGAGTGCAACAAAAGGGGCTGTTCGGGCTTTGAGAAACGCCACCGCCAAATCGAAATAATCTTGCCTTCGGCTATCCGGAATACGCCGTATAATCTTACCTGTGGCGGCGTCTGGTATTTCCCAGCCGTCCACCACCCCGATTGTTTTGCTTTGGCCGATCATGTTGCTCGGCACGATCTTCTTTCTTCAGGCCTTCAGCCGTGGATTCGGGCTGTGTAGGCTTACCGATTTCCAGCATGGAAGGTTCAATAATTTTGAGTGGAA
>JAUZQZ010000057.1 GCA_030950745.1 Mariprofundaceae bacterium
GAGCGGCAATCGGCTTCCCCACTTCGGCCCATTTCCGAGCTGGAATTTCGGTCCATGGAACCACCATGCACCTCATTCCACCCCGGAAATGGACTCAAAGTGGGATTGCCGCTCATCCACCCAGAGTTTTGCAAGTGGCTCAGGTATCGCCGTATTTTAGATCGAGCAGACGATATTTCCCAACCGTTCACTCAGCTTCATATTTTCGCGGTAATCAATCGGGATCACGATCAGGCTGGGACCGGATTCAGTGAACGCTGTATTAAGCGCATCCTGCAGCTCCACACTTTTTTCCACGCGATGCCCATGCCAACCAAATGCCCCGGATAATTGCATCCAGTCAGGGTTTCCGAAGCCAAGATCAGTGTGATGTCCGAACTGATTCTGCTGCTTCCATGCGATCAATCCGTAGGCGTGATCCTCCCAGACCATCACCACGATATTGCTGTTCAGACGTCTGGCGGTCTCCATCTCCTGCACATTCATCATGAATCCCGCATCGCCACAAATAGCCAGAATCCGACGGTCGGGATGCACCAGCGCCGCTCCGATGGCTCCCGGCAGAGCAAAACCCATGGAACAGAATCCGTTGGGAATCAGGCAGGTGTTGGGCTCATGGCAATGATAATGACGGGCGATCCACATTTTATGCGCGCCGACATCGGACAGCAGGATATCGCTTGGACCTAAAACCTTACGCACGTCGGCCAGCGCCTTCTGTGGACGGATGGTTTGCTCCGTCTCATCCCCGGCATGTTGCAATAACTCCTGTTGCATTCGCTGTCGCGTGTTGGACTGCTGCGAGAGATTGCGCGTCACAGCGCCCAGCCGTTCTATGTCCGCATTGATGGTCGCCAGCGTATGGGGTAAATCACCAATAAGTTCCAGTTCAGGCTGATAGTGCGCATCAATTTCTGCCGGGCATGAATCAATATGAATGATGTGTTTGTTGCTTGCGGCATTCCACAAAAGCGGATGGTATTCAACCATGTCGTAGCCCAGCGTAATCACCAGATCGGCGGCATCCAGTGCGCAGGCGACAACATCTCTGGCTTGCAGGCCAATGGTGTACAGACAGTAATCGGCATCCATATCCACGCACCCCTTGGCCATAAAGGTGCTGACCACGCCAATACCGGTAATCTCACAAAAACGCCGCAACTCGCCACTGGCATTTCGGCGAATGCATCCATTGCCTGCCAGAATCACCGGTCGTTTGGCATGCCTCAGCATACTGAACGCCACTTCAATCTGGTCGGAATTAGCCACGGGATGTGGATAACGGTGCGGCTGCATGGGCTGTTCATCCGTTTCCATTTTGGCAATATCTTCCGGCAGTTCAATATGGCATACGCCGGGTTTCTCACTTCGCGCGAGGCGCACGGACTTGCGCACGATCTCGGGTACGGCGGACGGGTGACGAATGGAGGCGTTCCATTTGGTCACAGGTTTGAACATGGCGACCACATCCATAATCTGATGCGATTCCTTGTGCAGCCGGGTCGTTGCACCCTGACCTGTCAGCACCAGCATCGGCACCCGATCCATATTGGCATTGGCGACGCCAGTCATTAAATTGGTCGCTCCCGGACCCAGCGTGCCAAGACATACGGCAGGATTGCCGGTCAAACGACCATAGGCTTCGGCCATAAACGCCGCACCCTGCTCGTGCCGGGTCAGGATAAATCGAATCGAATCAGATTGCTCCAGAGCGATCATGAAATCAGCATTTTCTTCACCCGGCACGCCAAAGATATATTCGATGCCTTCCGCCTCCAGGCAGTGAACGAGCAATTCCGATGTTTTCATATCAAACTCCTTAATGATTATTTATTCACCACAAAGACACGAAGGCACAGAGAAGTACAAGACAGGAATAGAACGGTTTACTTTGTGTCTTTGTGACTCTGTGGAGCCACTTTCAAAACTCATGAGCGGCAATCGGCTTCCCCACTTCGGCCCATTTCCGAGCTGGAATTTCGGTCCATGGAACCACCATGCACCTCATTCCACCCCGAAAAGGGACTCAATTTGGTATTGCCGCTCATCCACCCCGAGTTTTGAATGTGGCTCTACTCAACCGCTTTGATTGTTGCAGTCATGCCGTCATGCAGCAGACAACGGATTTCATAAGTTCCCGGCTTGTCCAGTGTGAAGGTATAGGATGTGCCCGGTTTTTCCAGATGATCATTGAGTGCGATGTGACCCAATCTACCGCCTTCATGCTGTAGTGTTACACGCGATTTATGTTCAAAGGGATCTTTGTTCTCCACCCGAATCGGCTGACCGACATACACGACCAGTTCTTCCGGAGTATATTCAAGATCCTCTTCCGTAATACTCGCAGCAGCCCTGAATGCTTTATCCTCACCAGCCCCCTCATGCGCCCATGCGCTGGAATACAAGCCAAGAGCTACAACACCTGTGACAAGCAAGGTTCCAAACCTCATTCGATTCATATCCATTCTCCTTACATTATTACTGTTGTTATCATTGCGGTCAATAGAAGAAGGCTGGCCACCGGGTGCGGGATGGGGAGGAAGGATGCCCCGGCGGCCAGTCTAAGTTGCAACAGTCAAATTAGCGGTGTTTCACCTTGTATTTGACGTTGCCGAACATGACATGGAAGAACGGCTGACCGAACATCTTGCCTTCGGCCATCATCTCCTGCACATGCTTCTTCGTCTTCATCATCAATGCCTTGGTCGCCATCAGTTTCGGCATCATCATCTTCTGCTTCTCGGGCGGCATCTTCATCACCATGGCC
>JAUZQZ010000058.1 GCA_030950745.1 Mariprofundaceae bacterium
GTCCGGGAAATGGACAGCGTGGCCCGCATGGGTGGAGATGAATTCACCTTCATTGTCCTGGCAGGCCTGCAGCAACCAGGGGACGCCGCCATTGTGGCGAAACGGGTGCTCCATGAGATGGAGGCCCCTTTTGTTCTCAAGGGTGAGAAACGTCATATCAGCGCCAGTATCGGCATTGCCATTTATCCGGGTGATGGTGATGATTCCGAAACCTTGGTCAGGCATGCCGATGCCGCCATGTACCAGGCAAAGAAGAAAGGCGGTACTTACAGTTTCTACTCGCAAAAAACTGAATGACTGCGATCAGCACCAGGATTCCGTGAACTCTTTTGGTTTTTACACGGCACATGATTGAACATTTGACTGCCCGGACGTATAAGGCTATTCTAGCCATATGGAAAAAGCTACAATAACCGAAGTCAAAAACCATCTAAGCGCTTTTCTGGACAAAGTTAAGCATGGAGAACCCGTGCTTATCACTGATCGGGGCAGGCCGGTGGCCCGGCTTGAAACGGTCGTATCAGATACCGGCATGAGTGATATGAAGGGTCGCCTGGCGAGACTGGAACGCACGGGCCTGGTTCGGCGCGCCAGATCCACGCCTTCCCGGGAAATGATTTCTGGCACGCCCCCTCCTGCTCCCGGACAGGGTGTGAGCCTGCTGCAAGCCGTGCTCGCCGAAAGAAAAGAAAACCGTTGAAATTCTGGGATACCTCCGCTGTCGTCCCGCTGCTCATGCAGGAATCCAAAACAGCAGCTATAAGCAAGCTGTATAAAGAGGACGCAGACATATTTGCATGGTGGGGCACATCGGTGGAATGTGTTTCCGCCGTGGCGCGGGTGGCACGTGAGGGTGGCATTGATACGGTAATGGCATCAAAGATTCTGCAACGCCTAAGACTTTTGCGCGAGGGCTGGCATGAAATTCAGCCTGTTGAGGAATTGCGGGAAATCGCTAACCGCCTGTTACGCGTGCATCCTTTGCGGGCCGCGGATGCCTTGCAACTGGCTGCCGCCTTCCTGGCGGCGGAAAAAAGCCCCGCGACGCTGGATTTTGTTTGCCTGGATGACCGGCTTGCCGAGGCGGCAAGAAAGGAAGGATTTGCCGTTACCGGGGGAGAATAGATGAACATCAAACCGGATACTGGCCGTGGTGATCGGGTTGGCTCCCTGAACCTTCGGAATAGCCATTTGTTCTATAGTAGTATATAAGCTTGTTTATGAAGTGTGCTCAGCCATGTGACCCCCCCCCCCCCAGCTTCTCTCACCGCCACCCACACATGGGTAGATTCCTATGACTGCAAGGAAGCTTAAAGACTTAACAATAGGTACGCGTCTCGGTCTTGGTTTTGGCATTGTATTTGTACTTTTCTGCACGTTGACCCTCTTCGCCATCAACCGTATGGAGTATCTTGCCAACAAGATAAGCCTGATCCACAACCACCCGCTGACCGTTAGTAATGCAGTGCTGAAAATTGATACGCATATCGTCAAGATGCACCGCACGATGAAAGACATCGTCCTCGACGAGAGCGCCGCCGAGATCAACAAAGACTCCGAGTTTGTTGATAAACATGAAAGGGAAACCTACGCGGAGTTTGACATCATCGACAAGAGCTTCCTCGGTAACAAGGCACTCTTGGAAGCGGCTCGCGAGGCCTTTGTCTCGTGGAAGCCAGTCCGTGACGAGATCATCCAACTGATGCGCGCCGGAAAGAGGAGTGCGGCAATACGCATCATCAAGGGCAAGGGCGCCCGGCACGCGGTAAAGATCGAGAATACCATGGATGCCCTCTACGCTTTTGCCCAGGGTAAAGCCGATGAATTTGTTGCCAGCGCCAGGGATACGACAGACCAATCGATAAAGACCATGTACCTACTTCTCTTTTTGGTAGTAGTAACTGTGATGATATTCACAGTCTATCTGACCCGAAGTATCACACGCCCGGTCGAAGCCCTCCGGGCCGCAACTTTGGAGATCGGCAAGGGCAAGCTCGATACGCCACTGAATATTGATGCAGATGGGGAGATGGGAGAGCTTGCAAGATCGGTTCACGAGATGACCGTCAACTTGGCCAACGTAACCGCATCGCGTGACGAATTGAATGAAGAGATTACTGAACGCAAGCAGGCGGAGGATGAGCTCAGAAGGAGTGAAGAAAGGATCAAGCTTCTGCTCGAATCCACAGCGGAGGCCATCTACGGTCTTGATGCCGAGGGTAAGTGCACCTTTGCCAATCCGGCATGTCTGAAAATACTGGGATATGAGAGCATGGATGATGTTCTGGGTAAGAACATGCACAATCTGATCCATCACACACGGCCCGATGGTTCGCCTTACCCCATGCATGAATGCCACATCTATGAAGCTTTCCAAAAAGGTACGGGCACGCACGTGGATAATGAAGTGTTGTGGCGCAAAGATGGCACAAGCTTTGCTGGTGAATACTGGTCGCACCCGATTCATGAAGATGGAAAGACAATCGGGTCGGTGGTGACATTCATGGACATCACCGAGCGCAAAGGGTTGGAGAAAGCACGCCAGAAGTTAATGGATAATCTGGAAGAGAAGGCCACTGAAATGGAACGTTTTGTTTACACCGTCTCGCATGATCTAAAGAGCCCGCTAATCACCATCCAGGGATTTCTCGGCTTGCTGGAGAAGGATGCCCTCGAGGGTGAAACAAAGCGCATACAGGGTGATATCAGCCATATTCAAAAAGCAGCCAGACAAATGCAGGAACTGCTTGCAGATCTTCTGGAAATATCCCGTATTGGCCGCCTGGTCAATACGCCGGAGAGGGTAAATTTTAACCAACTGGTACAGGATGTTGTTGAACTGCTGGACGGGCAAATCAAAACATGCGGCGTGCAAATTGATGTCATGCCTGAAATGCCAACCCTGTACGGAGACCGGAAAAGGCTGCTGGAAGTGGTACAGAACCTGATCGACAACGCGCTCAAATTCATGGGCGAGCAGACTGCCCCCCATATAGAGATTGGTTATCACCTGAAAAAAGGCGAGAATATATACTACATCAAGGATAACGGTATTGGTATCGAGCCACGATTTCATCAAAAGGTATTTGAACTATTTGAACGACTGAACCCGGAAATAGAAGGGACTGGTATCGGTCTGGCCATTGTCAAACGGATCATTGAACTGGAAGGCGGTCGCATGTGGATTGAATCGGAAGGGAAAGGCCGGGGCTGCACATTCTGCTTTGTCCTTCCTGATAAACACGGGAGAGAAACATAAATATGGAAAAAATGCAGAGCGAACCGGCAACCATCCTCCTTGTTGAGGATAACCCTGCCCATGCTGAGCTGATTATGCGCGGGCTCGAAGATGGACGGGTTGCGAACCGGGTTATTCATGTTTCCGACGGTGAAGAAGCTCTGGATTACCTGTTCCGGCGTGGAGACTATGCTGACTCGGAAACAAGTCCGCGTCCTCAGCTTATCCTGCTTGATTTGCGCCTGCCTAAAGTGGATGGACTGGAAGTGCTGAAAGAGATCAGAACATCCAGCCTGAACGGCATGCCGGTGGCTATCCTAACCTCATCACAAGCAGATGCCGATATGGCCAAAGCCTATGAGTACAATGCCAGCAGTTACCTGGTCAAACCTCTCGATTTTATCAAATTTAAGAATTTGCTGGATGATCTCGGCTTTTACTGGTTGTGCTGGAACAAGTATCCGTGGAAAGAAAAATGAGCGCCAAACCATTGCAAATACTGCTGGTTGATGATGAGCAGAGCCATGTTGACCTGATTCGACGCGCCTTGATCCCGGCAGGCAAAAAGCTTGATCTCAAGCTAGCAGGCACGCTCGCCGATGCACGAAAGATATTGAAGAAAACCTCCCCCGACCTGATGATTGCTGATTACCTCTTGCCGGATGGCAAAGGCATCGAACTGCTACCCGGAGATTTACATAAATTAACTTATCCCGTTGTCATTTTGACTAGCCACGGAAATGAACTAATAGCAGCCGCTGCCATGAAAGCAGGCGCCATCGACTATATTGTTAAATCCAATGAGACATTTGCCGAAATGCCACATATCATCAAGCGTGTCTTGCGGGAATGGAGGCATATCACTAAACACAGACAGGCTGAAGAAAAGGCATCGGCTCTTAACAAAATTCTTGAAGAATCCATGAATGAAATTTATATTTTCGATTCCGAAACCCTGAAATTTATTCAGATAAATTATGGTGCCAGATTGAATCTGGGATATGAGATGGATGAGCTTTACCACCTTACACTATTAGATATAAAACCGGAATTCACCAATGTGTCATTTGAAAAACTAGTTGAATCCCTTAGGACAGGCAAAAAAGAAAAAATTCAATTTACAACAGTCCATCGGCGAAAAGATGGATCGCTATACCCTGTTGAGATTCACCTTCAGTTATCTACACTCGAGTCCCGGAGGGTGTTCGTAGCCATTGTTCTTGATATCACCGAGCGCAAACAATCTGAAAAAGTGATGCAGGATGAGAAAAACAGAACCCGTCAGATTATTGATACGGCGCGCGATGCCTTTGTCAGCATGGATGAGGATGGCATCATCACCGACTGGAATCCGCAGACTGAAAAGCTGTTTGGCTGGAGCCGTAAAGAGGCTCTCGGCCACTTAATGACCGAAACCATTATTCCGGAAACATATCGTGAAGCACATACAAAAGGTCTGAAGCACTATCTGACCACAGACGAAGGCCCCCTGCTCTATCAGCATATCGAAATCAGTGCATTGCATCGCGATGGTCACACATTTCCGGTCGAGTTATCCATCGTTCCAGTACGCTCGGGCAGCTCCATATCGTTTAATGCATTTATCCGCGATATCAGTGCGCGGCAAAAGGCGAAAAAAGCACTGAAAGCCAGCCTTGTCGGTACCATTGTGGCTATCTCCAAAGCGGTGGAAGCCCGCGACCCGTACACCGCCGGCCATCAGCAGCGAGTAGCACGGCTTGCCCGCAGCATTGCACAGGAGATGGATCTGGACAGTAACCGGATTGACGGCCTCAGGATGGGTGCCACCATCCACGACATTGGCAAAATCCATCTGCCTGCCGAGATATTGAGCAAGCCGACGAAATTAACCGAGACAGAATTTGAACTCATCAAAACCCATACGCAAGTAGGCTTCGATATCCTGAAGGATATTGAGTTCCCCTGGCCCATTGCTGACATTGCATACCAGCACCATGAACGGCTGGATGGCACGGGCTATCCACAAGGGCTAAAAGGCGATGAGATATGTCTGGAGGCACGTATCGTGGCTGTTGCGGATGTGGTTGAAGCGATATCGTCACACAGGCCTTATCGCCCGGCACTGGGCATGGATGTAGCACTGAAGGAAATCGAGACGCATCGCGGCAAATGGTATGAGCCCGCCGCTGTGGATGCCTGCCTGAAGGTGTTCAGGGAAAAGAAATTTTCTTTTGACGACAACCGGTTGCATTAAAGATCAAAGCTCCAGACCATGCCCGTGTTGCTTCAACCAACCTCTGGCGGTACGATATTCCGGCATGACGGATTCGACCAGTCGCCAGTAATCCGGTGAATGGTTGTGATGCGCCAGATGGCAAAGCTCATGCACCACCACATAATCCACGATGGATGGCGGCGCCATGATGATGCGCCAGTTGAAATAGATGCGGCCATCGGTATGGCAGCTTCCCCAGCGGCTGCGATATGATTTAATGCCAACGCTGGCGGGAGCAACGTGCATTCGTGCCGTATACCATGCGGTCCTTTTAGTAAGATGCAACTGCGCCTTCTCGCGGAACCATGCTTCAAGCGCTTTGGTAACAGATAATACCCGTTTCTCCGGGGAAAGATCGTGTGGAATCCCGACCTGCAACGTCTTCTGGCGCACATTGATCGGGGTTTCTGCTCCTTCCACCACCGTCAAACGATAATCGCGCCCAAGATAGGCAAAGGTCTCACCGCTGACATATTGCTTCGGCTTATATTGCTCCTGAATATCCTGATATTGGGCCAGTTTCCGCCGTATCCAGTCCGCCTTGCCTCGCACCAGCGCATCCACCTTTGCCAGCGGGAAGCGTTTGGGAATGGCAACCTGTACGGTCTGATCCGGTTTCACGCAAATCCCCACCGTTTTCCGGCGTGGCCTGCGAATGACTTCATAGTCAAAGTCCTGCATCAGAAAAAAAACGCTCTAAAGGCAAGGCGTTTGACAAAGGTGTTGAAATTGAACCACCTTAGAGCCACTTGCAAAACTCATGAGCGGAAATTTATTTTTCACACTCGATTTATGCTGCACGGTGGCGCTCTAGCCAATCCTTCAATGCTTCGTTTATCCTTCCCTGCCAGCCCCGACCCATAGAGCGGAACGCGGCCACCACGTCAGGAGACAGTCGAATACTGATCGCCTGTTTCGGTGCCTTGGCTTTTGGTCTGCCACGCCGCGCAGCCCGCTTAAAGGTTACAGGCAAATCGGAATTTTCCAATGTAGTTGCCTCTCGGAACATGGTGTCTGTCCATTCAGGGTTGTCCTTGTCAGGCATGTCAGGGGTTGGTTTCTTGTTCATAGCGTTTCACCTCTCGTTTGTTTGCTTTGCGTAGACTAATGACGCGCATAGCGTCATCGCGTGGCGTGAACACCAGCACATGCAGACGATCACCAATGTGGCCAATGGCACAATTCGGGCTTCTCCATATTCTGTGCGCGCATCCTTCCAGATTAGCGCCGTGTTAAACTCGAAGCTGGCCGCAGCCTTGAACGAAATGCTGCGCTGACAGATATTTACCTCATTCTTGGCTTGGTCAAAGATTAGCTTCACACGAATTATTGTATATACATAAAATACAAAAAGCAAGCTCAAATTTATTGATAAAATCAAAAATTGACTGCCCATCGTGGTTGAAGGCATTTTTACGTCTACACGGGGTTGTTATCAACACCCTTGTCAAATGGCTTGGTCCAAAGGCCACCCTTGAATATTATTTCACTGTAATATGAATCGTCTTACTCCATTCCTTGCCATAGGACACATGCTGACCATTGGCGAATTGTAACGTCAGGGTATGTGCGCCCGGAGCCAACTTAAGTTCCGCCTCGATCTGCCCTTTGCCAAAATGTTTATGTGTGGCGTCCCTGGGTACAACCCTCCCTTTGGGTGTGTATCCATTGTCAATAATCAGGTGAAAATGACCTGTTCCTTCAACCACAGGTCCCGCCTTATTCACTTTCATACCTTTCACTTCCATTTCCACCCTGAACTCCTGACTAACCGTGGTGCCATCCTTCGGTGTTTTGAACGATACGCCATGCTTAAGCTCTCCATCCGCACACGCTGAAAATATAACTGCAAACAACCCCGCAAATATGGTGGCCTGGATTCTGGCGGTCTGGATTCGTTGCATTTTTTTCACCTCCGTTTCATGCTTGCCTGACATCATACGCAGTATGTCTTGGCAAGAGAACGTTGCACGCTAGTGTTCCTGCTGAAAATATAAACTGGAGAAACAATGCAGGAACCCGCACATCCCATATCTGAGCACAACATTCCCGAGCGGTTTTGCAGTCAGACCTATCTTGATGTCATAGATGCTGCGCCATTCGGCCAGCCATGCCAGATCAACCGCGCCGCCATGCAGGCCATGCACATTTCCGCCAAACACCATTACCCGAATGAAGCCTGTGGCCTGCTGTTGGGAAAAATGACGGGTCAGGGCTGGCATATTGACGAAGCCCGCGAAGTGTCAAACCTCAATACCGAAAGGTCCGCAGACCGTTTTATTCTGGATCCGGAAGCGTATCAGGCGGTGGATCGGGAATTGCGTGGCACGGGCCGAGAAATCATCGGTATTTTCCATAGCCACCCGGATTGTCCGGCCAAACCGTCACCAACCGACCTTTCCAATGCATGGGAAGGATTTGCTTATATCATCGTCAGCACATACGAAGGCCATACCGTGGACACACAATGCTGGGCGTTAAACGTGGAAGGCAATCAATTTCAGCCTGTCACTGTGCAAGACTTGCACCTGTAGAGAGACAAACAAGAATATGACCACACGTATCCCGATCATCATAAGCAGCATCCTGCTCGCTTCCTGTATGGCAGCAGTGCCGCCTCCCGCACCTGCGGCTTCTACAAAACATGCACAGACACAAGTGACCATCGCCGAGATGGATACGAGCTTTCTGTATCTGGCGGCAGAACAGGCCGTTCAAAAGAACAACCCCGCGCTAGCTACCCGTTTTCTTAAAGCATTAATCAGTAAAGATGCAACAGCGGTTCTCCCTCGCATCCAGATGGCGGAACTTCTGCTGCGCCACGGTTATATCCAGAAAGCAAAGAAACAAGTAGATGTGCTTCTGGGTATGCACGGCATATCTCCAGAGAACATGGTAAAAACCCACCTTATTCATGCCCAAATTCTGACCGCAAACGGAGAAAATTCTGCTGCACTTGGTATTTTGCAACGGTTATTAAGAAAAAACCCGGAATCTTTTGCCACACGCATGATGCTGATACAACTGATGGAGAAGGAACGGCGCTTCGACGAAGCACATCAAATCATCCACGCAGGTATCAAAACAGGTTCAAACATCCGGTTGTACCATGTTGATGCTGAGCTTTACATGCGTCAGGGAAAGCTGAAAAAAGCTAAACAGGCATTGGAAAAATTGCGCAAGCTAGTACCCGATCAACCTGGCCCCATCCTGATGCTCAATCGACTGGCTGTGCGTCAGGGAGACATCATTGAGGCAGAATCCGTACTGCGCACATTCTTGTCTCGTCACCCGGAAGCCCTGAACGTTGGTAATGCGCTGGGTCGGCTGCTGGTTCAACAGAAGCGTGGCAAAGAAGCGACTATAATTTATGAAGATATTTCACGGCGGATTGGTAAAAATAACGAAGTACTGACTGCACTCGGCCTGTTATATTACCAGCAAAAAGATTATCACCGCGCTATCAGCAGGTTCCGTGAAGCTCTGGCCAAGCGTTCTTCAAACCAGGCCCGATTCTATCTGGCTGCAAGTCTCGAAGCCATGGGTAAGAAAGTTGAGGCAAAAAAAGTTTATCGACAAATTGAAGGTAATGCCGCGAACTTCATGGATGCCCAATTACGGCTGGCAGCCATGGATTTTCAGGCCGAACGAAACGATGCTGCACTATCCCGCATTCGTACCGTTATCCGGGAAAACCCTAAAGTGGGAAATGCCTATGCCCTGCTCTCAGCTGTACTGCTACAACAGAAGAAATACCGGCAATTATTGAAAGAAACTGAGCTGGCTCTGGGACTCCCGGGGGTTTCAGCACAATTGCTGCTCAATCGCGCTGCAGCCTTCGAAGGCTTGCGACAATATGAGAAGGCCGCGGGTCAAATTAAGAAACTGTTCGTCACTGAACCCGATAATCCCGAGGCTCTGAACTTTCTCGGCTATCTTTATGCCGAACAAAGTGTCCGTCTGGATGAAGCTGAAAGCCTGATTCTCCGCGCCCTGAAACAAAAACCCGGCAATGGCTATTATCTCGACTCACTGGCATGGGTGCATTACAAACGTGGGGAATATGACAAGGCATTGACCTTCCAGCGCAAAGCCGTCGGAAAAATCCCGAATGATCCGATCATGCAGGAACATCTGGGTGATATTCTGTGGAAAGCCGAAAAGTCGGATGCAGCCCGTACCGCATGGGAAAAAGCCCTCCGACTGGGACATAAAGATTCACGCCTCATCCGGAAAAAAATCAACACAGGCTTATGAGTTTTACAATTGGCTCATCATTGAAACTTTTTCTTGCCACGGCGTTGTTTGCCCCTGTTTTGCTGCTGTCGGCATGTGCCAGTCTGGTCACAGACAAAACCTCCGGTATTGGCCCCTATAACCGGATCACAGCAAGAATTCTGGTTATGCAACCCAATCATGTCTGGCAGGCCATACTGGACTGGCAATCCGAACAGCCCGGTGAAGGAAAAATACGTGTTGTCCATGCCGTGTCCAGCCGCATTGTGGAGCTTCGCTGGCAACATAATGAAATGTGGTTGCGCGACAATCAGGCTAGAAATCCGGCATGGCGTTCCATCAAAAAAGAGGCGCTTGTATCCCACGGTATTGTTATCAGTCCACAAGAATTATCCGAGTTTCTTGCTGGCCATGTCCCTTCGGGTTTCCAGCCAAAAGGTGTGAACCGATGGGTTATCAACCGTAACAACAGCAACCTTCGTGTAGAGTGGGACACACAAAAAAAACGTCTGGTTTTCAGTGATATCAAACATGGGCGCAAGACCACCCTTATAATTCTGAACAGCAGAACGCCCCGTGCTTAAGCTGCCCGCACCCGCCAAGATTAACCTGCACCTCACAGTAACCGGGAAAACCACAAACGGTTATCATACACTCGACACCAGTTTTACCTATGTGGACATTAGCGATTTACTCTTTATCGAAAGTGCCAGTGACCTGCATGTAACATGCTCCGATCCGGGTTTGAATAATCGGAACAATCTGGTCTTCCGAGTACTGGATGCCATGCGCAATACCTTCAATGTGAAGCAAGGGATAAAGATTCACATTGAGAAAAACCTTCCTGTTCAGGCAGGTCTCGGTGGTGGATCATCCGATGCGGCAACCGCCATCATTGCCGCCAACGCCCTGTGGTCCCTGAATCTGGACAGTAAAACTCTGATCGAATTTGCTACGCCGTTCGGGGCGGATATCCCCTGCTTCCTGTTTGGTCACGCGAGCCGGGCAACAGGCGTGGGCGAATGTCTTGAGCTTCTGGACCCCGCGATTGCGGGCGCGGATCTGGTACTTGCCCATCCCGGCATTGGCCTTTCAACTGCAGATGTTTTTTCCAACTATGACAGGACGCCGGGAATCGGTGCCTTGCAATTGACCCCCTCCAGTGCGGAAGATACCATCCGCGCCGGTTTCACGGGTGACGGAGATATCCGCTTCGCCCTGGGGAAAAATGTATTGGAAAACGTGGCCTGCGGGATGTGTCCGGAGCTCGCCATACTTTTGGAAGCTATGCGCAATCAAGCGAAATGCGCCTGGATGAGCGGCAGCGGCACAGCCTGCGTGGCCCTGACGGAAAATGCAGAGGATGCGCGCCGCTTGGCACGCCGGCTAAAGCAGGATGGATTTGCAGCATGGACCCATACCGGGAGAGCTCTAAGCTGCCATCCACTGCAAGCAATCGGGCCGGAGCCGAAGGATTGGGGCGTAGCCAAGCGGTAAGGCAACGGGTTTTGATCCCGTCATGCGCAGGTTCGAATCCTGCCGCCCCAGCCAGACAGATGGGAAGGCAGGATGAGAACCGCAGGTTCGACCCGAGTGCCTCGTGCGAGGGAACGAACGAGCGGAAGCGAGGTCGGCCCCGTAGGGGTGAGGTGCAACGCACCGAGTAATCCTGCCGCCCCAGCCATGTTTTATGCTGCAAACAAGGAGCACGCAACATGATGGAAGAACGTCTTCGTCTCTTTTCAGGGACCGCCAACCCGGAATTAACCGGCGATATTGGCCAGTACCTGAATATTTCACCGGGTGCTTTGCAAATTCAGCGTTTCTCGGATGGTGAAATTTTTATCCAGATTGGTGAAACCATCCGTGGACTTGATGCCTTCTTTATTCAAAGCACCTCCGCACCCGCCAACGATAATCTGATGGAGTTGTTAATCTTCATTGATGCCGCCAAGCGCGCCTCAGCGCACCATATCTGTGCTGTCATTCCCTATTTCGGTTACGCCCGCCAGGAACGCAAGAGTGCCAGCCGCACGCCAATCACCGCTAAACTGGTAGCCGACATGCTCACGGCAGCAGGTGCCACGCGTATCCTAACCATGGATCTTCACGCAGGCGCCATTCAGGGTTTTTTCAATATCCCGGTGGACAATATTTATGCCGCACCCATCTTTCAGAAGGATATTCAATCCCGTTCCATGGATGATATCGTTATCGTCTCCCCCGATGTCGGCGGCGTGGTCCGGGCCCGCGCGCTGGCCAAGCGCCTGCATGTGGACATCGCCATCGTGGATAAACGCCGCCCTGCACCCAATCAGGCCGAGGTCATGAATATCATTGGCGATATTGATGGAAGACATTGTATCCTGATTGATGACATTGTTGATACAGCGGGAACCCTGTGCGGCGCCGCAAAGGCATTGCTGGAACAGGGAGCTACCAAGGTTTCAGCTTATGCCACCCATGGCGTACTTTCCGGACAGGCGGCTGAACGGCTTGCGGAATCCCGGCTGCATGAACTGGTCATCACGGACACTATCGCGCAACCGCAGATAATTATGGATACCGGCAAAGTGCGTATTCTCACAGCCGCGCCACTTCTCGCCGAAGCCATCAGCCGCATTTACAACGCACGTTCCGTCAGCAGCTTGTATAACTGATTCAAGCCTTTATAATGCCGCGCCCGTCCGGTAACCATGCATTATTCATAAATCGTGCAAGCTTGGCCGGACACGCCGTTACGGGCCGACCCGCCGGTGCATTTATTAAAAGGAGATACCCATGAGTGATTTTGTACTTGAAGCGGAATTGAGAGAAGAAACCGGAAGAGGTGCGGCTCGACGCTTACGTCGTGCCGGTAAAACCCCAGCAGTCATCTACGGTGCAGGCAAACCGGAGCTGGCGATTACACTGGATACGTTAAGTATATCCAAACTCCTGAACACCGAGACCTTTCATACTTCCATGATCGATATTGAGGTAAAGGGTGCACGTGGGACAAACACGGGGCTGGTGAAGGAGATTCAGTGGCATCCCGTACACGATCAGGCCATTCACATTGATTTTCATCGGGTATCCTCCTCGGATATTGTAAATATCGAGGTGCCGGTCAATGCCATCAACCATGAAAAATGTCCCGGTATGGTTCAGGGTGGCCTGCTTGAGGTGATCCGCCATACACTGGAGGTCGCCTGCCGTGCCGATAGTATCCCTGACGGCATTGACGTGGACTGTGCGGAATTAAACATTGGTGATTCCGTGCATGTAGAAGATCTGCCACTGCCGGATGGTGTGGAAATACTGCATGATGTGAATTTCACGGTACTGGCCCTTGCCGCGCCAAGGGTTGAAGAAGAACCTGCCGAGACTGAAGAGGTTGAAAGCGGAGAAACCACCGCTGAGGGCAGTACCGAAGCGCCTGCGGGGGGTGAATCCGAGCCTGAGGCATCCTGATCAGGACGGATATGCAGCTGCTCGTCGGGTTGGGAAACCCGGGTAACAAATATAAAAACACGCGTCACAACACCGGTTTCCGGTTTGTCGATGCGCTGGCCAGAAAACAGGGGCTGCGCTTTACCGCAGCCCCTCGTTTTCATGCCGAAACCGCCGTATGGGAACAAGGTGGACGCAAGGTGCTACTGGTCAAACCGCAAACCTTCATGAACAACAGTGGCGAATGCGTCGGGCCACTGGCCAGCTACTATGGTGTGATAACCGCCGGCATCTTCGTTGTCTATGACGACCTCGACCTTGCGGCAGGTAAGTTCCGCTTGAAAACCGGTGGCGGGCATGGTGGGCACAATGGTTTGCGCTCGCTGAATCAACATCTTCCTGACAGTGATTACCGCCGTATAAAGGTAGGCATAGGTCGGCCGCCAAACAGCATGCCAAAGGGAATAGATGTCACTTCATGGGTGCTGAGTAAGGCCACAACCGATGATCAGAGGCAGGAAGAACGTATTTTTACCGCATTGATGGAAGAATTGCCCACCGTGCTGGGTGGTGACCTGGCTCTGGCCAGTAACCACATGCATTTACATTTGCAGGAGTCCTGACCATGGCACTAAGTATCGGCATCGCAGGCTTACCCAATGTTGGAAAATCAACGCTGTTTAACGCACTCAATGGTGGCGGTGCGGAAGCAGCCAATTATCCGTTTTGTACCATTGATCCCAATGTCGGCATCGTGCCGGTCCCTGATTCACGACTGGATGCACTGGCTGAAATCGTCAAGCCGCAGGCCATGCAGCATGCGGTGGTGGAGTTTGTTGATATCGCCGGACTGGTCGCCGGTGCAGCCAGTGGTGAGGGATTAGGAAACAAGTTTTTGGCCAATATCCGCGAATGCTCCGCCATCGCTCATGTCGTGCGTTGTTTTGAAGATAACAACATCACACATGTAGCCGGTCAGATTGATCCACTGGCGGATATCGAAGTGATTGATACCGAACTGATGCTCAAGGACATGGAAACCATGGGCAAAGCCATGGAACGCATGCAGCGGCAGACCAAGACCGGCAACAAGGATGCGCTGACGCTTCTTTCACTGTACGAAAAGGTTAATCAGGGGTTGGAAGACGGACATACTGTTCGACGGCAGGCATTGAATGAAGACGAAACCGGGCAACTCGGGGACCTGTGCCTGCTGACCGGGAAACCGGTGCTGTATATCGCCAATGTGGATGATGCCTCCCTGCCGGACGGCAATGCTCTGGTGGATCATGTACGTCAGCATGCCTTGGAAGAGGATGCACGTGTAGCAGTGGTATCGGCCCAGATTGAATCAGAACTGGTGGAAATGGACGATGAATCCAGAACCGAATTTCTGGCCGATCTTGGTCTCTCCGAGCCGGGATTAAACACGGTGATTCGTGAAGCCTACACATTGCTGAATCTAATCACTTATTTCACGGCAGGCGTGAAAGAAGTACGCGCGTGGACAATTCATCGTGGCGACACAGCGCCACAGGCAGCGGCAGTGATTCACACCGATTTTGAAAAGGGTTTTATCCGCGCCGAAACAATTGCCTATGATGATTTTATCACCAACCATGGTGAACAAGGTGCCAGAGAAGCCGGTAAAATGCGTTTGGAAGGCAAGGATTATATCGTGCGCGACGGAGACGTGATGCACTTCCGCTTCAACGTCTGAACACTGCTATTTAAAAGATATTCACCTACTCTGACTTAAAGCCGATCCGCGCATGTGCCCCATCGCAAAAAGGTTTCATGACGGAAGCGCCACAGCGGCACAATGCAGCCTTATTTCCCTGAAAGATACATTCCCCGCTGGCCGTATGGATCTTTACCGGCCCTTCCAGTATCAGGGGGCCATTCTTCATGGGTGTGATGCGGAGTATTTCACCCTTTTTCACCTCTTCTTCCGAGGCCGGGCAAGCTGGCGGTTTGTTGCCGCTGGCTGAGAAACCGGTCTTCTCATGCTTGCCGTCACAATAAGGAGGATGCATGGTTGCTCCGCAGCGGCAGAAAGCCACACGCGTATCGTTCAGCAACACTGAGCCGTTCGGACGATTGATTTGAATCCGCCCCTGCGCATACAGGGGACCATCCTCCGAAACGGTAACGCAATTGACAGCTTCGGGCTGCTCCGCCACACCACCATCCCTGCGAATGAATTTCAATGCGCCGGTCGGACAACGCTTGATCACATCCGCCACATCTTCTGCCGTGGCATTATCAGGTTGAATCCAGGGCGTCTTTTTGGTGTCAAAAACCTGTCCAAGCCCACGCACACACTCTCCCACATGAATGCAACGGGTGGCATCGTAACTGATTGTAACTGATTTTCCCTCGTAGGTCTGGAACATTTTCCTCATTTTCCGGCACCCCTTTTAAAAAAAAACTGTTACCGCATCAGCAGCCTCAAGCAGCAATTTTGTGATCAACATGTCTTCCCGGAGTCGGAAATATAAGGCTATTCCTAAAGATGCTGCAAGTTTTAGCGATAATAAGTATAGCACAATGAAGGTTCGTCAGACACGTTGGCCGATTACAAAGGATAAAAAAATAATGATTACGCAAAAATCAAGAAATATGATCTCTCCCATCGCGCTCGTACTGGTAACGCTTCCTGTTTTTATCATCAACATCTACCAGAATATGTTAAAACATTCTCGGAAAAACCGATAATATTAGAGGTGATGGTAGAAAGGGTAATCCCCCCGGAAAATAGTTGCTTTCAGAAGTAGAATGTTCTCATTATGGAATGGTCTGGATTAGATTCGGCATGGATTATGCTCGCGGTATATTGAAATGACTGACATGCCCTCAGAATATTCCGTTACCGTGCTTCTGGTCGATGATAAACGCTCTATTGCTCTCCTCACCGAAGCAATGCTCGCCGACCAACCGGACATTGATTTCCATGCCTGCCTTGATGAACGGCAAGCTGTGGATATGGCCTGCCAGATCGGGCCAACCGTCATCCTTCAGGATAAATATATGCCACATATTGATGGATTTAATCTCCTGAAACTCTATCGAGAGAACCCGGCCATCCGCGACATCCCTGTTATTATGCTATCCGGTGAGGAAAAAGCCGAAACTAAGGCTGAGGCATTTCTTGCGGGTGCGAATGACTATATGGTCAAACCCCCCAACGCTATCGAACTCGTAGCGCGGCTCCGGCATCATACCAAATCCTATCTCGATCACCTTGAACGCAAACATCTTTTTCAGCGCCTTCAAGAAAAAGAAGAATTACTGAAAGTGGCCAATCGGAAACTTAAACGTACGGCCACCACCGATGCGCTCACACAAATCCCAAACCGGCTGTATTTCAACGAACGACTCCAGCATGAATGGAAGATTATGGCACGCAACAAGACCGCATTGTCTATTGTGATGATTGATATTGATAATTTCAAACAATATAATGACCATTACGGCCATCAGCAGGGCGATACATGCCTGCAACAAGTCGCCAAAATAATGGCTAATACGGTGCACCGGCCTGCCGACATGGTCGCACGCTATGGGGGCGAAGAATTTGTCGTTATTTTTCCGGACACGCCGGAAGATGGCGCAAAGAAGGTTGCTGAGGATATACGCACGGCCATCGAAACCTTGCACATACCGCATCCACATGCCGAAGCCGCACCCTATGTCACCATCAGTCTTGGCGTGGCAAGCAGCCTTCCATGTGGCACAGGTGATGAAGAGACACCCGAACAATTGCTAAAAGCAGCCGATACCGCATTGTACCTGTCAAAGAAGAATGGACGTAACAGGGTGACAATAGCTGAATAGGCAAACACCGAATATCCCAAGAACCGATGTTGAATGTGGATACAGGGTGCAAGTATTTGCTTTGTATGGTGCTTTGACAAATCCTGTTATTATCTTGTTGGTAGTGAAGGGTTTGTCGGAATACCAGACAAAGCAAAGAGTTGTGCCGTATATCAATATTGGACCTTGAGAATAACAATCAGCCCTGTGCAGTAAGCCAGCGTTCGGCATCCAGTGCGGCCCTGCAGCCTTCACCCGCGCTGGTCACTGCCTGGCGATAAACGGGGTCGGCCACATCGCCTGCAGCAAATACACCTTCCACGCTGGTCGCCGTACTTTTTCCACTCGTGATCAAATAACCCACTTCATCCTTTTCCAGCTGATCACCAACAAAGCCCGTGTTCGGCGTATGCCCGATGGCAATGAACACACCGCTCACCTTGAGTTCTTCCACCGCACCATCCGCAGTGGATTTCAAGCGTATGCCCGTAACGCCGGAATCATCTCCCAGTATCTCATCGGTCACGCTGTTCCATTTGATCTCCACATTTTCCATGGCAAACAGACGATCCTGCATGATTTTTTCAGCCCGCAGCTCATCACGGCGGTGAATGAGCGTTACCTTGCTGCAAAGATTGGCCAGATAAATCGCTTCTTCCACGGCAGTATCGCCACCACCGACTACGGCAACCTCCTGATCCTTGAAAAAGAACCCGTCGCAGGTAGCGCAGGCCGATACGCCGCGTCCGGAAAATGCCTGTTCGGATTCCAGCCCCAGATACCGGGCTGAAGCACCCGTAGCAATAATCAGAGCATCACAGGTGTATTCACCGTCCTCTCCTTTTAAGTGAAACGGACGATTGGACAAATCGGCATGATCAATATGATCCCAGATAATCTCCGTACCAAAACGTTCTGCCTGTTCGCGGAAATCCTCCATCATGGCAGGGCCTTGCACGCCATCTTTGTAGCCAGGGTAATTATCCACACCCGTCGTCGTCGTCAGTTGCCCGCCGGGTTCGCGGCCTTGAATGACCACCGGATGCAGATTGGCGCGGGCGGCATAAATCGCAGCCGTATAACCGGCCGGGCCGGAACCGAGAATAATCAGGCGATGATGCTGAACATCAGACATGGAATAACCTCCGGAATTGGAGGCGGAGCTTAGCCGCACCATCTCTACCGGTCAAAGCAGAAATATCGTGGCAAGCCCCAGAAAAGCAAAAAAACCGACCACGTCGGTGACCGTTGTGAGAATCGTGCCGGAAGCCAGCGCCGGATCGATATGGATGCGTTGTAATGTCAAAGGAATCAACGCTCCCGAAAGCCCTGCCGCCAACAGATTAATCATCATGGCGGCAGCAATCACAAGACCCAGTTTGGCACCCAGTACCGGAAACCAGAGGCTGGCAATCAGCCCCATCACCACGGCAAAACTCAAGCCTGTAACTACGCTGACCATCACCTCTTTTATCAGGGCGCGACGCTCCGTTTCAAAGGTCACACGTCCCAAAGCAATGCCGCGCACGATCACGGTCAGAGTCTGCGTTCCGGCAATTCCGCCCATGCTGGCGACAATCGGCATCAATACCGCCAAAGCGACAATCTGTGCAATGGTTGCCTCAAATTGAGAGATGACCAGCGAGGCAAGGATCGCCGTTCCCAGATTGACAGCCAGCCATACGCCGCGGCGCCATGCTGTAATCCCCACAGGTTCGGCCAAATCGTCCTGATCGGACAATGCTGCGAGGCGGTACATATCCTCGGTCGCCTCTTCCTGCACCACGTCCAGAATATCATCAGCGGTAATGCGGCCCACGAGTATACCGTCATCATCCACAACGGGCAGGGCCAGCACGTCATATTTCTCGAAGATACGCGCCACATCTTCCTGATCCTGACCGGCATGGACTTGTGGAAAGTCCGGATCCAAAATCTGCGCAACAGCATCGTCAGGGCTACAGAACAACAATTGGTGCAGGGGGATCACACCCGTCAATTTGTCTGCGTCATCCACCACATAAACATAATTAAGGTTTTCGATTTCACGGCCAAAACGGCGCAGTGCTTCCAGAACCTTCTGAATCTCCCAGTCATCCCGAACCTTGAACAGCTCCGCCTGCATGAGGCCACCGGCGGATTCTTCATCATGCTCCAATAAAGGTTCGATCTCGCGGCGGTCCTCCGGCTCAAGGCGCCCGATCACTTCATCGGCCACTTCCCTGTCCACCGCTTGCAGAATGTCCGTGGCATCATCCGAATCCAGATGCTCCACCACTTCCTCGATCTCACTGGGCGCCAGTGAGGCCAGCAGGTCTTCCTGCATGCCTTCAGGTAATTCCAGCAACACATCGCCGCGCAACGCCTCCGGAATATGCCCCAGAATCGTCATCCGCTCATCGTCATCCTTGCAGGCAAGAAGAAGCTCACCCAATTCGCTGGCGTGTAATTTAGTCAAACGGTTACGTAGCGTGCGTGGATGATCCACCGCCATGATCAGAGCTTCCTGTGGCGAAAGCTCCATCTGTCTCCTGTTTTCCGTTTTGGACATGGCGCGGCAAGCTACACTAGCCTGAGTACGGCGGAAATATCAGTGATTCAGTTGTTGCGTTATTTCTTCCAAAATTTTTCTTGCATCCGACTTGCGGCCTGTGTCAGCGATCGCTCTTCCGGGACGGGGTAGTGCAACCAGCGCCCGTTGAAAATAACGGGCGGCCTCACGGTATTTTTTCTGCCTCAGCAAAAACTTCCCCATGAGATAATTCGCATCCAGACCATCCGGTGAGATGGACAACCCCTTCTTCAGTAAAGCACGGGCCTTGTCCCTGTCGCCAAAACCAAGCGGCCAGCCGGGCACCTCGAAATACAGGTTGCCCAACTGTGCGTAGACAGCACCATGCGAGACGTACGGATTAATCTCCAATACCTTCTCATACAACTTCCTGGACTGTTCAATCATTTGCAGAGCCCTCAGTCCTCCCCGCTCACCAGCGTAATCAGTCAGGATGATGCCTTCCCATAACAACGGTTCGGCCTTCCCCGGGTGTGTGATTCGGATTTGTTTGGCGCGGGCATATAATTTCCGGAATGCGGCTTTTCTTTGCTTCTTGGGCAACTGATACTTGATATGCGCCCATTCGCCCTGAATGTTTGCAAGGGTCACGTCGGTATTCGATCCCGCATAAACCGGGGACACAGCCAGAATCAGCAGGGAAACGGGCAGAAACACAAAACTCCGGCGAAAGCAGGAAGTACGGAGCATGAATCGTTGCATTATTTGAGATGCAGCTTTTTCTTCACCCTGGCCAATTTCACCATTACTTCAGCACCTCGATAATCAACGAAGCGAATCACTTTCAGACAATGCTTCATCGGCTTTACGCATTTTGCAGATGGTCCCCACACTGGAGAAAGTGGATACAAGATACGGAACCATCATCGTCAACCCTATCTTGAACAACCCC
>JAUZQZ010000059.1 GCA_030950745.1 Mariprofundaceae bacterium
TGGCGTAGATGTCCAGTGTGAGCCACCAGAACAGGGAAAGCAGGGCGATTCCACCAGTCAGGTTGATAATCATGATCCAGGGATAGCGTAGTGGAGACCCGTACCATGCACCCAAAAAGGCTAAAAACAGGGAAAGAACCAATGCGAGTATCGGTACAAGCAGTGGCTGGCGAAGATCACTGCTCTTGCGTTTCAGAAAAGCCGAAAAGACAACCGCAATGATGAGCAGTTGCAGGATATTGGCGACAACACGGTGTACGCGGTCGATAGTGGCTGAAGGTGTTATGGCGGAAACTGCCGTATGAGTCTTACCGGCTTCCATACCTGTTGTTGCACCTCCCGTGATCAGTCCATAGGAATCGGGCCAGTCCGGACTTCCCATGCCTGCATTCGTAAGGTGCATGATGGAGCTGGCATGAATAAGAACCATACACATGACCAGCGTTGCTACGATCAAACGTGGATTCATGGATCATTCGGGCTAGGGGACTGCCTCATGGAGCGTATAACAATCACCAGAAATATAATGCCGCCGATAGTGGCAATCGTTCCTCCGATACCCATCAGGGCCATCCCCATGGTTTGCTGTATATTATCCAGTACTTCAGCACTGCCGCCCACCTTGCGCGCCATACCGTAACCTCCGGCCCATGCAAGCCCCAGAACATGCAATAGCTGGCCGATGCCATACGTATACACCTGTATTTTTGCCAGACGGGGAGGTGTGGCTCCGAATCCAAGGTGTGGCAGGATATCGTAGACCAGCGCCATGAAAGCCAGCGTGACCGCACCGGTGACGCTGTGATAATGGGCTGTTACCAGCGTGCTGCTTTCCCGTAACATATAACCCAGTACGCCACCCAGAGCGAACAGCATGATTGAAAGCCAGAGGGCGATGCGTAGCGGTTGCTTGTCGACCGTTGCTTTGGCTGCTCCGAACAGACTCCACAGCACGGCCAGGCCCAGAGGTAGAGTGGCGGCGGCACCACCGATCTGCATATGCGTGGTGAACCATTTCTGAAAATTGATAGAGGTCACATTCATGGAGAGAAAGGCGATAGGCGTGAAGGCCACGGTAAACAGGGCCAGTGTAAAGAGTAGCGTTGTGATCCGAGGTGAAAGTTTAAATTTGATACCACTGGCGGTTGCCAGCCACATCCAGGCAGCCAGCATGAGCAATGCATGGGTAAATTGCAGCACATGACCGCCAAGCCAGAACAACCCCTGGTAATAGGCTTTCCCGGAGGAATCAATTTGTGGCATGGTAAAAAATGCCCAGAAAAAGGCCAGAATAGCCATGGTGGCGGCATTTGTGGCCGTATAAACACCAAACCTCATGCTACCCGCTGGTGTGTTCACATGAAGTTTGGGAACCGAGATAAGTGCTCTGAGTACCAGCAGTGCAAAACCGGAACCGGAAATTGCCAGACCAGTAAAAAAAAACGGACCATTTAAAAACGGAATGTAATTACTCATTACCGGATCACCGGCCCCTATAAAGGGGGAGATCGCAATGATGCCCACACCCACAGAAGCGACCACCAACGCCGCCCAACCCAGGGGAATGAATCGATTGGTAGTGTTCATATTCCACAATACACCGGCAATGGCCAGAAACCAGAATACGTTTGAGAATATGACATGAATAACCAGAGAGGTGTAAAAAACGTCCGTGTTGGGAACGATATCCTTGATAAGGGGTGTACGTGCTACAACCAGTAACAGGGCGTACATACCGGCTATAAGCAGCGTCGCGACCCCAAGTTTCAGCCAGCCTCCGGCCAATTTCCGGCAGCGGGAATCGTCGGGATAAAACCTGAAATCAGTCTGTGTTGTCATGGGTGGAAACTTTAGAGGTTTATGGCATTTACTCAAAGATAAATTGTTTACGGGTATTATCGAAATCAATAATCAGCGTTTGCAAAGGGGCAAGCATTACTGTTTCTTCAGCGGCATAGCTAAATCCTTTATGATGAACATCATCCCCCATGCGTACACGGAAATGGTGCTTTCCGGCAGGGATAATAAAACGCTGATAGACCGGCGATGGCAGATCATGGGATAAACCCCGTGGCTGGACCTTTGCCTGATACACGACCCGGCCATCTATACTGAATTCGACATTCAAGGGAGAACGCTCACGAGAGCGCTTTCTGGCGCGCAATTGTGGTGGTAATTTTGCCATATCTTCTTTGGTACGAGTGTCCTTGAATGGTTTTACGCGTTTACCCGGGTGGATAAAAGTAAGCTTGACCAAAGCCTGACCCGCCGGCACATTGGTAAAGGTTGGCATGGAGGAGAAGTATCCGATAAAGGCGATGAACAGAAAGTAGACAAGGCCCTGACCGAGGTAACGCCATAAATTCTTCATGATTTCTGATCCTTAACGGGGATCGCCTGCAAATCATGGGCAAAGGCTTCGAGTTCCCGGACCAGTGCGGACCGGTCTGCTTCAGCGGCCATAAAGAACCGGATTCGTTCACGTGGCACCTTACGTTTTAATTCCGGTTTGCGCTCATCATTCAGGCGTTGCTGCATCCATTGATTGCCCAAACGGTGGAAACAGTCTCCCATGCGGCAGCCTGTGACAAAGACACCATCAGCACCTTGCCGCAGTGCATAATCAATAAGGGAAGGTGGCAGCATGCCTATACATTCCAGGCTGATTTCCGCCGTATCCGTACGATCCAGTTTTGTGACATGCATTCCGTGGTCACATCCAAAGATGATGATCCGCTGTTCACCTGAAAGTGTCTGCAATGCTCCGGAAGTTTCGTCACGCAAGTGCTGCATACCCGAATGAGGCATTTCAATTGCTGATTTCAGTTCCGTTGCATGGCGAAAAGGTGATGAAAACGGGCAGGAACCTGTACAGATACCGCAACTGACGCACTTGCTCTCAATAACCTGAGCCTCGTAATTAAAGCGTGGATGGCCATCTGTGCGAGGTTCCAGGCGGATTGCTTCATAGGGACAATCTTCTACACATAAATTACAACCACTGCAGGATGTGAGGTCTACCTTGGCAACCGGGTCGCGTCGTTTGGGTGGAAGCCACGGCAACAGCATGACAAAGATAGTGCCACCACCAATCACCGCCCACGCCACACTCTTGGGCAAGAGGGTCATCAAGGGGTAGGGGAATAGATAGAACCAGTCAAAATGCAGCACACCCGGGGCAACACCAAGATTTGCCGGTGCCTGGCTGAATGCCGGATGGATGAGGGAAAGCACCAGAAGGGAAAGAAGTGTTCCTATGGCTAATTTTCGAGGGGGGCTGACCTTGGGCTGGTGCAGTCGATTGGTGTGGAGCAGCATGGCAGCCAGCAGAAACAGCGGCAGGCCCAGGTGAGTGACCACCAGTAGCCGGAATAGCGTATCCGTCATGTTTGCATTGGACAGGAAATTGCGCGCCGTGGGTTCGGCGATAATCGGCAGCCAGTCAACCCACTCGAATGTCCGTACGGCAATAAACTGCGCCAGTTGATCCCAGACCAGAAAGTAGCCCAGCAGTCCGGTGATAAATACTATCCAAAGCATGGGGACACCGGTAACCCAGGAAAATGACCTGCCACCATTATACCGATCATTAAAGAAACGTCGCAGCATGTGCAGAATCATGGAAATAACCATGGCATCCGAAGCATAGCGATGCAGACTGCGCATCACTCCACCCAGATACCATTGTTCATGTGTCATGTATTCAATCGAGGCATAGGCTCCATCGACTTCCGTATCATAAAAGATGTAGATGTAGATGCCGCTAACGACAAGGATGTAAAGGAAGAAAAAAGTGAGTCCGCCCAGATAATACATCGGGTTGTTTTCTGAACCAAAAACAGCGTTTGCCGCACCCTCTGCGAGCTGAAACAGCCACCTGCCACCGCGTTGGATGGATTTCAGAAAACGGTATATAAAATTTCTTTGACGGGGTTTGTTCAAGCGATACCTCTCAATACGGCGCATACTAAATACAACGATGCCCTGGTAAACATGATCTTCATCAAGAAAGATTCGATATGGTATTGCCTGGACCACTCCGGGTGAATGAGTGGCGGTCTCATGTTGAAGTTATTTCCGGAAAGTAAACGGCATTGTCTCACCGTGTGGCAGGTTTGCATATATAGTAATCTGCATGGAGGTTCCATGGGCCGGCAAAAACTCCCATGGCCGCTTGAGCGGGCTTCAGACTGCCCGCAGGATGAGAGTTCACGACCCAAACATCCAGTCTGGAAATGGGCAGAGAGAGGTGGTCACTCATCATCCATGGGTTTTGCAAGGCGCTTTATAGATTGCCGTAAAATGGTAATCGCGCTCTGTAATTCCTGCCGGTCGGGCGGTGCCGCCCAGCAAAGGTCAATTCTGGAGCGGTCTACTGAATGCCTCAGGAAAGGTTTGCGTTCATTGCTCAAACGATCTCTGAGCCACTTCCCGCCAAGGCGATGATAACAGTCTCCCTTACGGCAACCATTCAACAGAATACCTGCCGCACCCTTGCGCAGGGCATGCTCAATAAATGCAGGTGGTAGCATGCCGATACAGGGGATAGTCACAGGTACAACGGCATCCATGGCATGTGTCCGGACATCAATGCCGTGCTCGCAGCCCACAAGAAGTATCTTGTCTGTCGCCTCGGAACCTGACAAGGCGCGATTAATCTTGTGGCGTACAAAGTCCACATTCCATTGGGGCATTTCGATACCGCTTTTCAGAGTCTCGGAGCGACCGAAAGGCAGCGCCGTTGCATGGCGGAACGGGTTGGATGATGGGCAGGAGCCTGTGCATATGCCACAGAGGACACAATTGTCGGTGATGACACCTGCTTCCTGCAGGAAATAGGGGTGAGCATCACTCCGATCACGCATGGTGATTGCTTCGTAGGGGCAGTCATCGGCACAGAGGCCACAACCGCTACAGTAATCCAGATTTACTGCCGCTACAGGTTCGGGCTTGGGGCGTGGTGGCAGCCATGGCAGAAAGAGCATCAGCATGAGTGATGCCGCAAATATGGCCCAGAGCATACCCATCGATCCGGTTTTCATCAGCGGATAGGGGAACAGATAAAACCAGTCCATGTTCAGAGTGCTTACCGCAATACCCAGATCCGCCCGGTCATGGCTGGTAGTGGGCTGGAGAAGCGACAGTAGTATCAGTGCCGCCAATGTTCCGAGTGCAAGCATTCGAGGCGGCATGATTTGTGCCCGACTGACCCTTTTCACGTGGATCAGCATGGTGGCCAGAAGGAACAGAGGTATGCCGATATGCATGACGATCAGCAGGCGAAAGAGCATATCAGTGACATCGGTATTAAGCAGGAAATTACGCGCCATGGGTGAAGCGAAGACAGGCAGCCAGTCCAGCCATTCGGAAGTGCGTACGGCGATGAATTGTCCCAGTTGATCCCAGACCAGCCAGAAACCAATAATACCGCTTAAATATACCATGACCAATAGAGGGACGCCGGTGATCCAGGAAAACCATCGGGGGCCACGAAAACGACCCATCACCAGTTCCTTCAGAATATGCAACGCCATGACCAGAACCATGCTATCGGCGGCATAGCGGTGCAGGCTGCGCATGACGCCACCGAGATACCATTGCTCACGTGTCAGGTGCTGAAGCTGGTCGAAACTTCCGGTAACGGTTGGTTCGTAATAGAAAAACAGGTACGTCCCGGAAACAAGCATGATGTAAAAGAAATAGAATCCGAGATCGCCCAGGTGATAAAACGGATTGTGCTCGCCGAAAGCTGAATTTAACCGGCCTTCAATAAAGTAGAGGATAGACCGGAAAAACCGAGTCGGCCACGAGTGATTGCCATGGGTATCAGGCTCACGATTCAATCGCTCAACATTCGAGCCACTTGCAAAACTCATGAGCGGCAATCGGCTTCCCCACTTCGGCCCATTTCCGAGCTGGAATTTCGGTCCATGGAACCACCATGCACCTCATTCCACCTCGAAAATGGACTCAAAGTGGGATTGCCGCTCATCCACC
>JAUZQZ010000006.1 GCA_030950745.1 Mariprofundaceae bacterium
GGAGGCCATCAATATGGGGCTGTCGCGCAAGAGCTACTGGCGGCTATCGAAGACATTAGCGACGAACAGTGGATTGAATAATGAACACTTTGATAAGATCGGTCTCATTTCTGTGCGGACGTTATGGTGCAAGATTCATCACCCAGCCACGGCTCGGTAGACACTTGATGTGAATTCGATTTGCCCGATGAAACATCTCTGCAAACAGCAGGTCAGGCGCCGTATACGGACCCGTATGTACGGTGCTTGTGGGAGGGGGCTGCTAGAGCAGCTCCCTATCCCGATTAGGCATTTTTAAGATACTGCCTTGATCAAGGTTCTTGGCTCAGAGACGATTTTATTCTCTGTTTTGCCATGGAAGGTAGCCATGCCAACCATACTCTTACTATCGTTTTGAACTATAAAAACATAGGTTCCAGTATCAAACCCTACCCCTTTAGCATCCTCGAAAATTAGAGTTACTTGATGGCCACTAATAGAACCATGATATTGGAATTTCCTTTCCGACTTTTTTCCATCGCGTGTTTTTGTTCGGGTGCTTGTGCCCTTTATAAGACACCCTTGCTGCTTTAGTTCAATTCTTCCTGCTTTAACATTCTTGCCATTTCGGACTTCGATAATATCCCATGCGCCTGCTATCCGAACTCCGCTATATAGGATCCTATCCTTAAAGCTTGGCCAACCCCACTTAAATACAGCGGCGATCAAAGCTGTAGCTACGATGCTAGAGAGAACGCCCATAAAGAATTCTGTCATATTTTCATTGATTCCTTCGAGTTCAGTTTCCGTGATGCCTAACTTATTAATGGGTAAAAATATCTTTTCACTGGGCGGTGGGCAGTGACGGAGCGGAATGCCCGACAAAATTTATTGCCAAGCATGATTTTCTTGAACATAAATCGGGAATCCATCGAATATGTACAAATATACATAACTATTGCTACCAATATTCACATACCTTCGCGTGTTTTTCCCCACTGCAAAAATGTGACTGGATTGCATTGCTGCCAAGTCGTTGCCTGCGTCCAGTACCTTTGGCACTCGGGATCGTATTTAGCGAGGAATTGTAGCGGAGAAATCTGTCCGTGGCTGTAGTGGGATCGGTCGCAGTTGTACCAGGGGGAAAATAAGGGATAGCTGCTCATGAGTTTTGCAAGTGGCTCCTGTGAAGCAAGATAATTGTTCGTTTACCGTCACATAGTCTTATACGGTTGATTCTTGCTGTTGCCGTGTGGCTAGCTAACATACCCAGTTGGAATTGATCTTTGGGAGGGAACCATGAGCTTTATACTGCTATCCATATCGGGACACGACCGGCCCGGCATTGTCCGTGACGTTTCTGAAGCGTTGCTGGATGTAAATGCCAATATCAATGACTCCTCCATGACGGCACTGCGTGGCCGCTTTACCATGATGTTGATCGTATCGTTGCCGGAAAGTGCCAAGCTTGGTGAATTGAAAGCCACGCTTGCAGATCTGGAGCAACGGACGGGTTTGAGCGTTCAGTCCCAGCCTGTCACTGATGACGAAGCACACCACATACCACCGGAGCCGGACCATGTAGTGACCGTCAGCGGTGCGGATAAACCGGGTATTGTACATGCTGTTACAGACTGTCTCGCAGGATTGGATATATCTGTTGTGGACCTCTCGACCCGCCTTGGCGAGAGGGGAGAAGAGAATCCAGTTTATATGATGGCACTGGAGGTTGCGGTTGGTGACCATGTTGAAGCCATGCGCCAACAACTGGCTGAAGTGTCCGGGCATTTACAGGTTGATATTGAGATTCATCCGATGGAGTCAGAGATCCTTTAAATGACCCACCAGCGGAAAGCCCGCTCAATGATTGTTTTACCTGATGCGCGCTTGCGGCAAATGTCACAATCCATTACTACATTTGATCAAAATCTGGTTGAACAGTTTACTGATATAGAAACCGCCATGCGTGCCGGGCCCGGTGGCGTTGGTATTGCCGCCCCGCAACTGGGCGACAACCGGCGTATGGTGGTCGTTGATTGCACTGTAGCCAGACATCCCTGTCGTAACCATGGGCTTCTTCACCTTGTAAATCCGGAAATCATCGAACATTCAGATGACGAGATTTTAGGGCGTGAAGGCTGTCTTTCCGTACCCGACTGGGTTGGCATGGTATCGCGGGCCAGAATTATTTACCTGAAATATCAGGACATGCAAGGTGAGACACATGAGATGGAAACTTCCGGTTTTGAGGCTCGTGTGATTCAGCATGAGGTGGATCACCTCGATGGTGTCCTGTTTATCGACCGGGTGGTGTCCACACATGATCTTGTCCGGCGTATGGGTTAAGCACCGCTTCAATGAAATTGTTGCTTCGGCTGGTCAGCCAGCGATTTTTTGAGGTCTTGCGCAGTTTATGGCCGGTGGTGGTGCTCCTCTTTGCTTTTCAGTGGATTGTCCTGCAACAGGCCATTGAACATCCATTACAGATATTGGCCGGGCTGGGATGGATGGTGTTGGGCCTGATGCTGTTCCTTGAAGGACTTCGCATGGGGCTGATGCCACTGGCCGAGAATCTCGGCGCCTTGTTGCCGACACGCTTTCGTCTGGAATTCCTGATGCTGATAGCCTTTTTGCTTGGTTGGGGTGCAACGCTTGCTGAGCCGGCAATTGCATCGCTTGCTTTTGCTGCACCACCTGATGTGGAGGCTATGCCGGGCCATCCACTGAAGAACAATCTGCTGCCGCACGCCATTGGCTGCGGCGTCGGTGTGGGTCTGGCACTTGGCATGTTCAAGATATACAAGCGCCTGCCACTTTACCGGATTGTTCTCCCGACGCTGGTACTGGCTTCTTTTCTTGGTATCGCGAGCCAGTGGCGCGGCACGGGGTATCTGAATGTGGCATGGGATGCCGGTGCCGTTACCACGGGGCCGGTGACCGTACCTATTATCCTGGCACTCGGGCTGGGTCTTTCACAGGTCATGCCCGGCGAAGGCCGCTCCGGTCTGGAAGGTTTCGGACTGGTTACACTGGCCAGTCTGTGGCCAATTATCATGGTTATGCTGCTGGGTCTGTACTCATGAATGCATGGTGGAGTGCGCTGGAAACAGCGGTTGAGGCGATCATACCCCTGGTGCTTGGCATGCTGTTTTTGCAACGTGTCATTCTTCGTTCCAGAGTGGGGATCAATCTGCGTATGCTGATTGGATTGGTTCTGTGTGTGCTGGGATATGTGCTATTCCTTAAAGGGTTAACAACCGGACTCATGCCTCTGGGTAGTCAGGTGGGAGATCAGTTGCTGGCTGCCGTAACTGATCCGTTGGGTCACGTGTCTATCAGCGGGACCCTGATTATTTTTGCGCTGTTGCTGGGTTATGGCGCCACCATTGCCGAACCTGCACTGGCTGCCATGGGGATTGAAGTGGAGCAAATCACCAGTGGCGCCTGCCGCCGTACATGGTTGATTCATACGGTTGGCACAGGCGTGGCTCTGGGTGTGGCGGCGGGGCTTGTCATGACGGTGCTGGGATTACCCCTGTGGTATTTTATTCTGCCCGCCTACAGTTTGCTGGCCCTTCTGGGTTACATGGGGTCGGATCGGTTCAATAATATAGCATGGGATTCAGCGGGCGTGACCACGGGGCCGATTACCGTTCCGCTGGTGCTGGCTTTGGGGCTGGGCGTAGCACCCGCACCGTTGCATCAGGCATTTGGTATTCTGGCGCTCGCTTCAGCGGGGCCAATTTTTACGGTTTCAATCATGGGCGCACTCATTGAGCGGGTCCAATCGCAAGGAGGAGCACATGTCGCAACAAAATGAACTCATTATTACGGTAGTACAGCGCGGCGAGGCGGAGGCCTTGATCGAGGCAGCGGCCAGAGCAGGGGCGACCGGTTCAACCACGGCCTATGGACGTGGTTCCGGTGTACGGGAAAAGCTGGGGGTGCTGGGCAGCCTCATCCAGCCGGAGAAAGAAGTCGTGTTCATTGTGGTTCCAGCTAAAATCACAGACAAGGTACTGGATGCCGTCGTAGAAGCAGGCAAGCTGGAGGAGCCCGGCATGGGGATGGCGATTACCATGCCATTAAGCCGTGTGGTCGGTCTGCATCTGGAGTAGCTACGCTGTCAATCGGTTTTCCACGAATATCACTTGGCTTCGATACATCAGTCCATAGGATGCGTCCATGTCTGCAAAACCGTCTGAAACCCGTCTGATACTGCTGCAGGGCGATGCGGCGATCTCTACTTTCCGCAGGCAAAAGCTGATGGATGTGTTGCTGGAGCAGGGGATCGAGGCGCCCCACATGGAAGCATCGTTTGTTCATGTGGCAGAAGTGAATGCCACATGGGCAGAGGATAATACGGATCGGTTGGCGGCGATTCTCGGGACGCCACCGCAAAGTTTTGAAGAAAAAGCTTCGGATGGGCTGTTTCTGGTGACACCGCGTATTGGCACCATCAGTCCATGGTCCTCCAAGGCGACGGACATTGCCCGGCTGTGCGGGCTGGATGCGTTGATCCGGCTGGAGAGGATTGTGGTTTATTCGTTCTCCAGCATGAATTCGGATGCGAGCGAAACTGTTGCAGAACTTATTCATGATCGTATGACGGAATCAGTTTTACGTGATCCTGATGACCTGACGCAACTGTTCTCCCATCAACCGCCTGCGCCGCTGGTGACGGTGGATGTTATTGCGGGTGGCCGTTCAGCACTGGAATCGGCCAACCGTAATCTGGGTCTGGCGCTGGCCGAAGATGAAATTGAATATCTGCTGAAGTATTTTATGTCTGTTGGACGCAATCCGACGGATGCTGAATTGATGATGTTTGCGCAGGCCAATTCCGAGCATTGTCGGCATAAGATATTCAACGCGGACTGGGTCATCAATGGCAAGCCGCAGGAGCAATCACTGTTTTCGATGATTCGCCACACCCACGAAACGCATCCGGAAGGTACGCTGGTGGCCTACAGCGATAATTCCTCGGTGATCGAGGGAGCGAAAGCGCAACGATTCCATCCTGATATTAACGGGGCGTACGCCCGGCATGAAACTGATACCCACATCCTGATGAAGGTGGAAACGCATAATCATCCGACGGCGATCTCACCGTTTCCGGGGGCGGCCACCGGTTCCGGCGGCGAAATCCGTGATGAGGGGGCGACTGGCATTGGTGGCAAACCCAAGGCGGGACTATGCGGATTTGCGGTCTCCAATCTGCGTATCCCGGGTTTTGAACAGCCGTGGGAGCAGGATTTCGGCAAGCCGGGGCGTATTGCTTCGGCGCTGGATATCATGATCGAGGGGCCGATCGGCGCGGCTGCCTTCAATAACGAGTTTGGCCGGCCCAACATCTGTGGTTATTTCCGCACGTTCGAACAGGAAGTCGCAGGCACGCTTTACGGTTATCACAAACCCGTCATGATTGTCGGCGGAGTAGGTAATATTGATGCCCGTCACATCCATAAGCGCGAGGTGCCCGAGGGCTCCCTGATTATTCAGTTGGGTGGGCCCGCCATGTTGATCGGTCTGGGTGGTGGCGCGGCATCCAGTATGGATGCAGGCAGCAATGTGGAAGCGCTCGATTTCAATTCGGTTCAGCGCGGTAATCCAGAGATGGAACACCGTTGCCAGGAGGTGCTGGATCGCTGCTGGCAGATGGGTGAGGCGAATCCGATTCTGTTTATCCACGATATTGGCGCGGGTGGATTGTCCAATGCCGTGCCGGAACTGATTAACGATGCCGGACGCGGCGGCTGGATTGATTTGCGGGCCGTACATAATATGGAACCGGGCATGAGCCCGATGCAAATCTGGTGCAATGAGGCGCAGGAGCGCTATGTATTGGCGATTGACAAGAAATCGCTGGCCTCGTTCAGAAAAATGGCCGAACGTGAACGCTGCCCGTTCGCTGTTCTTGGCGAGGCCACGGAAACACGGAACCTTGCCGTGAATGATCCGGTTTTCAGCAACCAGCCTGTGAACCTTCCGCTTGATGTATTGCTTGGTAAACCGCCGAAAATGACGCGTGTGGCCGAGCATGTTCCCGCACGCACCGTTCCGCTTGAACGGGATGGCATCGATGTGCGCGAAGCAGCCATGCGTGTGTTGCGTCTTCCCGCGGTGGCCGGTAAGGAATTTCTCATCACCATTGGCGATCGTTCGGTCACGGGGCTTGTTGCCCGCGACCAGATGGTGGGACCATGGCAGGTGCCGGTGGCTGATTGTGCCGTCACCCTGACGGATTATGAAGGGTATTCAGGCGAGGCTATGTCCATGGGTGAACGCATGCCGGTGGCGGTGCTCAATGGTCCTGCTTCCGGACGCATGGCGGTGGGTGAAGCCATCACCAATATCGCGGCGGCATGCATCGAGAAGCTTTCCGATGTGAAGTTGTCGGCCAACTGGATGGCGGCCTGTGGGCATGCGGGTGAAGACGCCAAACTGTTTGAAACGGTGAAGGCCGTAGGCATGGAACTGTGCCCGGCGCTGGGGGTATCCATTCCGGTGGGCAAGGATTCGTTGTCCATGAAGACGGTGTGGGATGTGGTTGGGGATCAATGTGAAATAATCGGGCGTGAAATGATTGCGCCCTTATCGCTTAATGTATCGGCCTTTGCGCCGGTTCGCGACGTGCGCAAAACCATAACGCCGGAGTTGCAAATGAATCAGGGCGATACCGACCTGATTCTGATTGATCTGGGGGACGGAAAACACCGGCTCGGCGGTTCGGCGCTGGCGCAAGTATACGGGGCAAGCGGCGACGAGACGCCCGATGTGGATGATCCGGTGTTATTGAAGGCGTTTTTCAATGCCATTCAGCAATTGAACCGTCGGAACCTGTTGCTCGCCTACCATGACCGGTCCGATGGCGGTTTGCTTGCCACCCTGTGTGAAATGGCCTTTGCCGGGCGTGCTGGCATGACGGTGCATTTGAATACATTGGGGGATGATGATCTGGCCATACTCTTTGCCGAGGAGTTGGGCGCGGTGATCCAAATACGCCGGGCGGAGCGCGAGGCCGTGTTGTCTTGTCTGGCTGATTACGGGTTGGCGCATGTCTCACACATTATCGGTCATCCACGTAAGGATCGGATTATCTTTATAGAGGGCAGGAAAGGCCCTCTGATTGATGCGCCGGTCATGAATTTACAGCAGGTGTGGAGCGAAACAGGTTACCGGATCGCCAGCTTGCGTGACAACCCGGAGTGTGCCGGGGAGGCATTCGAGGCGATTCATCATGACAAGGATGGCGGGCTGTTCGCCGAGCTTACGTTTAACCCGTGTGAGGATATTGCCGCGCCATTTGTGAATCTGACCAGACCGGGAATGGCTGTGCTGCGTGAGCAGGGCGTGAATGGCCAGACAGAAATGGCGGCGGCCTTTGACCGGGCTGGTTTTGCGTGTGTGGATGTTCATATGTCCGATATCATTGAGGGGCGTATTTCTCTGACAGATGTTCAGGGACTTGCGGTCTGTGGTGGGTTTTCATTCGGTGATGTGATGGGTGCGGGACGCGGCTGGGCCAATTCCATCCTGTTCAATCGCCGTGCCAGAGACGAATTCGCGGCATTTTTCCACCGTTCCGATACCTTTGCGCTGGGCGTATGCAATGGCTGCCAGATGATGGCAAACCTGAAGTCCATGATTCCGGGGGCGCAGCGCTGGCCACGGTTCGTGCGCAATCGTTCCGAGCAGTTTGAAGCCAGATTGCTGATGGTGGAAGTGCTGGATTCGCCGTCGATCTTTCTGTCGGGCATGGCCGGTTCCAGACTCCCGCTGGTGGTAGCGCATGGCGAGGGCAGAGTAAAATTTGATTCAAACGAACAGGAGGCTTTTGCCATGGCGTCTCTCCGCTATCTGGGTCCGGATGGGAAGCCCGCAAGCGCTTATCCGTATAATCCGAACGGTTCGCCGGATGGCTTAACAGGTTTTACCACGCCGAATGGCCGCTTCACCATTATGATGCCGCATCCAGAGCGGCTATTTCGCACGGTGCAGCACTCGTGGCATCCGGCGGAATGGGGTGAGGATGGGCCGTGGCTTCGCATGTTCCGTAATGTCCGCAAATGGGTGGGGTAACCTGTCTTTTTAGGTGGCGTGAATAACAGCCTTCTGATAACTTCCCGGCCCGTCTATGAGTAAACAAACACGTTTCGTTTTTGTCACCGGCGGGGTCGTATCTTCGCTCGGCAAGGGCATTGCCGCTGCCAGTCTTGCTGCGTTGTTCGAAGCGCGTGGCCTAAGAGTTACAATGCAGAAGCTCGATCCCTATATCAACGTTGATCCCGGCACCATGAGCCCTTATCAGCACGGTGAAGTGTTTGTCACCGATGACGGTGCGGAAACCGATCTTGATCTCGGGCACTACGAGCGATTTACGCACGCGACCATGAGCAAACGTTCCAATTTTACGACCGGACGTATTTATGAGTCGGTGATTCGTAGAGAGCGTCGTGGCGACTATTTGGGTGCGACCGTACAGGTGATTCCCCATATCACCGATGCCATCAAGGATGCTATTTTATCTCTCCGAAGCGACGATGTGGATATCGCACTGGTCGAAATCGGCGGCACGGTGGGCGATATCGAATCGCAGCCGTTTCTCGAAGCTATTCGGCAACTTCGTTTTGACCTGGGTCACGAAAACACAGCCTACGTGCATTTGACACTGGTGCCGTATATCGGTTCGGCGGGTGAGATGAAAACCAAGCCGACACAGCATTCGGTGCAAAAATTACGCGAGATTGGCATCCAGCCGGATGTGCTTTTGTGCCGCAGTGATCACCCGATTTCCAAGGGCCAGAAGGATAAAATCGCGTTGTTCTGCAATGTTCCGGGACATGCCGTGATTGATGCACCGGATGTGGACACGATATATGCAGTGCCGCTTTCATTGTACGAGGGGGGGCTTGGATCGGTGATCCTGAAGCATTTCGGCATGCCCGATCCTGAGCCGGATTTGA
>JAUZQZ010000060.1 GCA_030950745.1 Mariprofundaceae bacterium
CCCGGAATCTTGAGGATTTGCCCGGCTTCACTGGTAACAAAATCATGAAATGCCTGAGCCACGGCTGAAAATCGCTTATCTTTACGGTACACGATGCGCCAGTGACGCATAATGGGAAAATCCTCTACATCCAGTATATCCAGACGTTTTAGCGCCAGTTCCATTTCCAACGTATGCAGGGAGACGACGCCCAGGCCGAGGCCCGCCTGTACGGCTTGCTTGATGGCCTCGGAAGAGTTCATTTCCATGCCGCTGGGACGCTCGATGTTGTGTTGTGCGAGAAACCGTTCGACGGCGGCGCGGGTGCCTGAACCACGCTCGCGTACAATAAACGGGTGTTCGGCCAACTCCGCCAGTGGAATATGGCTGCGTTTGGATAACGAATGCACGGGTGGTGCAATGACAACCAGAGGGTTTTCCATAAACACTTCGTAATTGACTGGCATACCCGTCGGTGGTTTGCCCATAATGACGATATCGGTGGTGTTGTCTTCCAGTGCTTTCAGGAGCCCGTCGCGGTTCACCACATCAAGGCTGACTTGAACTGCGGGAAATCGGCCACAGAATGTGGCAAGCAGTCGGGGAGCAAAATAATTGGCCGTGGAGGCCATGGTCAGGTGTAAGTGGCCGCGTTTAATGCCCTTGAGTTCATCCAGCACCCGGCTGGCCTCCTCCAGTTGCTGATGAATGTTATGGCTATAGTGCAGCAGTTCCCGGCCAGCTTCGGTGATATGCGTTTGTTTGCCGCTTCGCTCAAACAGAGCCAGACCCACCTGTTCTTCCAACTGCTTGATCTGCATGGACACGGCTGGCTGGGTGAGGAACAATGCCTTGGCGGCCTGGGTATAATTCCGATGTTTGGCGACTGTCTCAAAGATTTGCAGTTGTTTCAGCGTCAGATGCATAGCTGCACCTCCATAAGGAAAACTTATGAAAACAATCATAACCTTTTATTTTACATGATGGAAGCACAAGGCCAGTATTCCCGTTATCGCACAAGAGGCATATGTTCCTCTCTTGCGGAGGGAGCCCCCGGCGGGTTGCCTTGAAACCAACTTGAAAGGGGAAAAACATGGCATTAGACCAATCCAATCGTTACTCCGATCTGAGCCTCAAGGAAGAGGATCTGATCGCAGGCGGCAAGCATTTGCTGACGGCTTACCGCTTATTGCCACAGCCGGGCCTCGGCTTTCTGGCAACCGCTGCCCACGTGGCAGCCGAATCTTCCACCGGCACCAATGTGGAAGTCTCCACCACCGACGATTTCACCCGCGGCGTTGATGCGCTGGTATATGAGATCGACGAGAATGCCTTTGGCGACCAGGGTGGCCTGATCAAGATTGCCTACCCGGTTGAGTTGTTCGACCGCAACCTGATCGACGGTAAGCACGGCATCGCTCACATGACCTCAATGATTGTCGGTAACAATCAGGGCATGGGCGATATCATCGGCCTGCGTCTGCTGGATTTCATGATGCCGGAAGTGATGGTGAGGAACTTCGATGGTCCGGCCACGAACATCTCCGACATGTGGAAAACGATGGGTCGTCCGGAAGTGGATGGCGGTTATATCGCCGGCACGATCATCAAGCCGAAACTGGGCCTGCGTCCGGAGCCGTTCGCCAAGGCATGCTACGATTTCTGGCTTGGTGGCACCTTTATCAAGAACGATGAGCCTCAGGCCAACCAGCCGTTCTGCCCGACCAGGGAAGTAATGCCGCTGGTGGCACAGTCCATGGATCGCGCGCAGCAGGAGACGGGGGAAGTAAAATTCTTTTCCGCCAACATCACGGCTGACGATCCGGAGGAAATGAAGGTGCGTGGTAATTTCATCCTTGAAACATTTGCCAAATATAACAGTGAAACACATCTGGCATTTCTGGTTGATGGTTTTGTGGCCGGTCCGGTGGGCATTACGACTTGCCGCCGTATTTTCCCGGACACCTTCCTGCATTATCACCGTGCCGGTCATGGCATGGCGACCTCCGAGGTCAACCCGCGTGGTTATACGATGCTGGTGCATATGAAGATGGCCCGCCTGATGGGCTCTTCCGGCATCCACACCGGTACCATGGGCTACGGCAAGATGGACGGAGGCGCGGATGATCGCGTGCTGGCCTACATGCTGGAGCGCGACGAGTGCCAGGGCACCTACTTCAACCAGAAGTGGTATGGCATGAAGGCGACTACGCCAATCATCTCCGGTGGCATGAACGCGCTGCGTCTGGTCGGTTTCTTCGAGAATCTGGGCCATGCCAACGTGATTAACACCTGTGGTGGCGGCGCTTTTGGCCATATCGACAGTCCGGCTGCCGGTGGCAGGTCGCTGGATCAGGCTTATCAGTGCTGGGCCGAAGGTGCGGACCCGATTGAGTTCGCGAAGACGCATAAGGAATTCGCACGCGCATTCGAGTCCTTCCCGCAGGATGCTGATACGCTATTCCCCAACTGGCGCGAGGCTCTGGGCGTTCACGCCTGAGTCAACGTCACGGCAACAAAATGAAACGCCTCCACTTCGGTGGGGGCGTTTTTTCATGAAGTATTGCACCTTCATAAAAAATGGAGCACGTCATGGATAGCGAATTTTTTTTCGTAGCGGCGCGGGTTCTTCACGTGATCGGCGTAGTCTTATGGATCGGCGGGGTGGCATTCATCGCGACAGTTCTGCTTCCTACGCTGCGCAGCATGCCGGAGGCAGAAAAAAGCATGGCATTGTTTGGCGCTGTTGAGGGTCGATTCAAACGCCAGGCTAAAATCGTCACGCTCATCACGGGGCTATCCGGTATGTTTATGCTGACATGGATGCATGCATGGGACAGATACCTGGACCCGGCATTCTGGTGGGTGCACCTGATGACGTTCATCTGGCTTGTGTTTACGCTGGTACTTTTTGTGATTGAGCCGTTTTTTCTCAGTCGCAAGCTTCATGATAAGGCGAGACGTAATCCGGGAAATACTTTTAGGCTGATTCACCGGATGTTATGGATTCTTTTAATTCTGAGCCTGATTGCCATTCTTGGCGCGGTGGTGGGCGTCCACGCCTAGGAGTCTGTCGGACTTAGCCGAAATCTACTGTGCGGCAGGGAGAGCGGCCCAAGATTGACTGAATATTCGTCGTATAGAACCACTATACTCCTTATATTCACTCAATCTTGTTCTCGCTTCCCCACCTGCTCGCTACGAATTGCCTAAGTCCGACAGACTCCTAGCTTGCGATTATGAAAAGCGAGGGTTAGATGGAGGGTCGGCTTCGGTTATAAACGATCATTCACATAGAGCTAATCAATATCAATCTAAGCCTGAACATCCCGCTAGAATTTTCAAGAAATTTTAGATGGCATCTCCCTGATTTCGTATCGCGTATTGTTTTTCACGAGAGACCAGATGATGCGCGTCATATGCCTGCCAAGTGAACGCACCGCCTGATTGTGTTTTTTGCCTTCAGCGCGTTTTTTATCGTAGTAAGTTTTCGATTGTGGCGTGTTCATATAATGTCTGGCTACAGCTGTCATCCCCCAGGGGAGCCTCTCTTGCTTCGCAATTCACCTTCTCATGGCCGCCTTGGCACGGCGGTTCACCTGTTTGCCGCCCTTGGCCCCAACGTATGCACCCGAGCTATTATCCAGCGGCGCCATGCCGATATAACGAGCCAGCGCAGACTCGGATGAGAAGCGCTCTATCGCACCGATTTCACCAGCCAGTTCACTGGCGCAGGCGAGTAAGCTGGTCGAACGTATCCCTGGCGGTTAAAAAACGAAGGAACCATTGATTGTCCACGCTGCCAGTAATCCCCAACAGACCCGGCGCAATGGCCTGTAAGTCACTGTACATGCGGTTCACTACCATGATGCGCTCATTCACCAGTTGCCTGCGTCTGCGGGTCAGCAGCTTCAGGTTGTTGACATTGAGCAGCTTCCAGCCTTTGGCCAGCACCATCTCATCCAAAGGACGCGCCCAGCCGCCATAGCCTTCCATGCCAACGCTGACGGGCAATCCATGCTTTACAGCCTGCTTCTCAACACGCGAGAAAAATGCACTGAACGCAGTGGGTTGATGCTCCAGATCAAACTGATCAAGCAACGCACCATCCGGCATGCCGACCCCAAGAGCCACACCCCCGCCAAGAAACTACTTTAGCAAGGACGCTTAGCCTCCGCGACCATGCAAAATCCGATGGTAGACCCCAAAGCTCTCTGATCGACAGGTTTAGTGCCGTCGCCTTTGCCACCACATAATCGTACCGAAAAAGGCTAAACTGCTTATCAGTATGCTTAACAAATCAATCCATACCCATGCCCATGTTCTGCCGACAATTGCTTTGCCTTTATGCATATCTCGAATAAAACCTTCAAGGCTTCTGCGGTGAGTGGGGTGAGGTAGTAAGGCGAGAGTCGTTCTAACCTCTTTTACTTCCGTCCAATGTTGACCGTTATCCGTGCTTGCCATTAATCCATTTTTATGGGCAGCAATATAGATTGTCCCTTTAGTATCTATGCTTACCCCATGGGCATCACCATGGTAAATACGCCGCCATGAAGATCCATCCATTATCCAGACACCTTTTCTGGTAACTACATACAACGTTTGTCCATGCAATACTATTTCGCGGATATTCTTGCCTTTCAGTGCTTGAACTATCTTCAATTTACCCTGCGACATCATATAAAGACCCGATCGATTGCCAATATACATGCGGCCATCGGGCATGATGCGGATTGCCTTGACTTCGGTGGGGTGTGGTTTTCTATGTGTGAATCCGGGAAGCCATTGAGGGTAGAATTTAATCTGGCCAAGCCCCAGGGATCCCTCGTGTGCCAGTAATATGGCAGTTATAGAAACGATAATAATGGGGATTAGTAGGAAAACACCCAACCACATATGCCAGCGGCGAATGGCCGGTAGATATTTTTTCATGTTCTCATCAGTTGACACGACACATTTCTTTTGTCTGGCTGAAAGTAAAATCAGCCACATCTCCAATGAAGAGAGCGAAACATGAAATCTGATTATTTTTATACATCAAACCACTCTTTCCCAGAAATTTTGAAGATGCAAGCTTGTGAAGTGTTTTTATTATGTTTAAGGCTTATAACGGCCCTGCACAAGGGTAACCGGGAGATGCTGATTAACTCATTTAGCCAGAGTTAATCAGCATCTCCTTAGGGCAAAGGTCATACAATCAGTGCCAAAGCAATCCGGTTTAACCCTCCCACTTGATGCCACCCATGACTTGGGTGCGCTTATAATCATAGCGTGTATCGCCAGAAGCCTGGTTACGATAATTAACTTCACCCCATAATGCCCAGTGTTCCGATGGCAGGAAACCCAACTTGAACTCCCCCCTCGCATTGGCAGTGTAAATATTGAAATCTTTTGACCCGGCGCCAGCAACAGGGTTATCAAAGGCAAAGGCATTGTCATAAACCCGCTTGCGGTAGCTTAATGCCAATCTCATCTTGACGTTCTTACTCGGGCTATAAGCGGTGCGCCATCTCACCTTATCCCGCCTGTAATCGTTATAACCTACAAACGTGTCCTGACGGTAGGTGCGTCCATAGGATAAGAAGGTAACCAAAGCTTTGCTGAATCGATGACTGAGTGTGACCTCAGGGGCATGGTAATAATATGTAACGGTCGGATTCTTTCTGGTCAGTCTTCCGTTGGCACTATGGGATGGTCGGTTACTAAAATCGCGTATAGAGAAATCGTAGCTCAGCTTCAGTGCTGTCCTGTGCCCAATGTGAAAACGGGCATCGCCACCGAGAATAAAATAATTGTGATCCCAGACTGAAATCACGACAGGGTCACTGTAAAAGCGGCGTTCGAAGCTGAATCTGGCATGGTAAGTGGCCATATCCGTCTTCTTCGTCAGTTTCACCTTAGTGCCGAGACCCAGATAGTTAAAGCGTTGGGATACATTCGTTCCGGAGCCGGAGGTTATGAAGTCGAGACCTGTATCCCGGTCAACGTATGTTTGGCGATGATATTTCAGAGTGAGACCGGCATAAAAATCGTCGACACCAAGCCATTTGGCGGGCTGTTCAAGCTTTCTGCCAATGTCAAACTTATGGTCGTAGATATCAGCATTGGACAGGGATCTATTCGGGTAAAGGTCGCCATCAAAGCGGTAGGTGGCAATGAATGAGTCGGATACATACCGGGCATCAAAGCCCATGGGAATGAAAATCCCTGCTTGCACATTTGGGAGGGTCAGTGGGTTCCCTGCTTTGGATAAGTCCACATAAGTTACATCCGGTGAACGGAATACATTGGTGTCGTATCCTATGCCAACCTTGGCCGTCACGGCCAGATTGCTTGACGACCCTTCGGCAGCCAGTGCGCCGGTTTGTGCCGACAAGGCAGTGGTTATCAGTGCTATAGACGCAAGTATAAGTTTCCATTGTAGTTTCATAATATCATCTCCCCGGGGAATTAATTTCGCGCATCAAACCATTGTGCAGAAATGCATAATATGACCCGCATCACAATTCATATAAAATTAAAACACGGCTTGCGCTATTTAGAGGATGTTCACATCGTAATGGTCTTGAGTTCGCTTATGATATCCGCATTTTCCGGATCCAATTTCAATGCTTTTCTCAATTCATTGCGTGCCTGAGGAATTTTACCGGCCTGTTTAAGGGCACGGGCAAATTCCAGGCGGAGTTTGATATTGGCCGTATCCATATCTACTGCTTCGGTGAATAACGTGATTGCTTCTTTATATTGACGTTTCCCGGTGAGCACCCAAGCCAGTTCTTGCCGGGTCCGGATACTTGCCGGTTCTAACTGTAAGGCCATGCGAAGGGCATGTTCCGCCTCTTTTGGTCGTTGCGACTGCCGGTAAGCTATGCCCAGCCTGAGCCATGCGGATGCATAGGATGCGTCCCGCTTCAGTACAGACCGGTACAGGCGAATTGCCTCCGTGTATTGTTTCCGGCTGCTATAAAAGTCCGCCAGATTTAACTGGGCATTATTGTCCTCAGGGCGGAGTGCAAGCGCCTTCCGGTAGGCATTCAGAGCCTCATCACCCCTACCCTGTTGGACGAAGAGTGTGCCAAGATTTACCCAGGCCTTCACCAGGGAAGGATTAAACTCCAATGCCTTTTTCAAGGCGTTGCCAGCAGAGTCGTTATGCTTCTGGCGCATGTAAGCCAGGCCGAGGTTATACCAGGCAAGCGGATAATTTTGCCGTAGCCTGATCGCCTCCATGTATGCAGTGATGGCTTTTTTATCATGACCTCTGGCCGCATGAGCCAGTCCGATTCTCAGGTAAGCCCCGGGGTAATCACCACGACGGATTTTCAGCGCTTTGCGGTATTCCCGGATGGCAACGTCGTAGCGTTTTTCACCAAAAGCCGCCTGACCGAGATTGAAGCGGGCACGGGCGTGGGCTGGGGAGTGTTTGAGGATCCAGTTAAATTGCTCTCGCGCAAGCGACCATTTTTTTGCTCTGAGCAGCAGCAAGCCGAGATTGTAGCGAGCTTTTTTATATTGGGGATTGTACTGAATGGCTTTCCTGTAGGCGGTAATAGCTGCCCTGCGTTTTCCCATAATACTGTAAACCCTGGCGATACGGAAGTAGGCTGGCGCATAGTTAGGCTTCAGATTCAGTACTTTTTTGTATTGTGCCAGTGCACGCTTATGTCCATCCGGATTTTTCGGCTCCAGGGATGCCAGCCCGAAACGCGGCTTGATGTAGCCCGGCTTCAGCCGTATGGAGGACCGAAAAGCACGGGCAGCTTCCGTCTTCATTTTCGGACCCGCTTTACGGTAGGCTATACCCAGATTGTACAGGGTTCTGGCCTTGCGTTCGCCGCCAGCCAATTTAGATGCCTGCTTAAAGGCTTCGATGGCCTCTGCGTAGTTCTCCATCTTCATCAAGGCTACACCCATGTCGTAATGTGCCTCAAAATGGTAAGGAAGCTGTGCAATCAGTTTTTGATAATCGCTGACAGCCTTGCTGTATTCGCCAAGCTTGGCATACACCACTCCGCGATTCAGATAAACGCTGGCAAACACCGGTTTTGCGTTCAGTGCCTGGTTGAATAGCTCCAGAGCCTTTTCCATGGCGCCCTGGCGGAAGTATAGTACGCCCAGGTCGTTCAGGGCTTGCGATGTCACCCTGCGTGCAAGGATTTCCTCCAGCTTCTGTTTGGCTTCAGCCCATTTACCTGCGTTTATAAGACGGATGGCCTCCAGGTGAACAGGGTCATCACTTTTGTGTGTAGAAAGCTGGCCGACTGTTGATACAGTTTCTTCATCCGTCTGCTGTTCCCCGGAGACACTTGCCATGGCGGGGATATCGATGACTGTGGCACGTTCTGCTTCTATAGAAACACGGTACTGGACATACAGCAGCAGCATAAATAGTGCAAACAGCACCAGCATGACCGGAACGAAACTTTCACGCAGCAGACGTTGGTAACGCAAATTAAACACCCTAATCCGGATTAAGAGCGGCGGAGAAAGGTATCGTGGGATTCCAGTATCTCACGCATGCCTTCCATATTTGCATTTTGTATCTCGATGCCTGGCCGTACATTGATCTCAAGCACTTTGGGCCCGTCCGGGGCGAGGACAATATCGACACCGAGATAACCAAGAGGGACAGACTTAGCCGTTAAGTGAGTGATTTCCAGAACCCTCTTCCAAAATGGCAGGCTGTGACCAATCAGTGTCTTTCCGTTGTCCGGATGTTTGCTGACAGGGTCACCTTGATGAATGGCATGATGTGTGCAGCCGCTTTTCAGATTGATACCGACGCCGACAGCACCCTGATGAAGATTTGCTTTACCTTCCGAGGCCAGTGTAGGAATACGGGTCATTGCCATGATGGGCTGCTGGCGAAAAGTGATGATGCGGATGTCGGCAAGTCCATAGGGACTGATGGCATTCATTGCCTCGTGCTGCATCACGCGTGACTCAACCATGACCTCATCGTTCAAGCCAAAGGAATATACACCAAAAATAATATCCGAAATATGTTTCTTTAGATCATGCAGGGTATACAGTTTACCACTTATACCAACCCAGTCGGCACCTTTGCGCCCTGATATAACGATGATACCACTTCCACCCTTTCCCCGGGCAGGTTTAATAACAAATTCAGGGAGTCGTGACAGGTCCTCTTCAAGCTTCCTCAATTCATAGAAATGGCGGTAAACCTTATGCGTAACAGGAACGGGGACACTTAGCTGAATCAGGGCCTCCTTGGTCAATAATTTATTATCCGCCAGCGGGAAGTGTCTGCGCGGATTATGAGGGTACACATAGAGAAGGTTGCGCTGATTGATGGCCAACACATGCTTGGCACTCTCGTGTATCGTCTCCCACAGGGAGGGTCTGGATGAGGATTTACTCATGCTGATTGGGCCAGAATAAGACGCCGAAAGCGGAAAAACTCTAACACACGGATACCGATCCACTTTCCAAGCCACATGTTCAGGGCAATGGTGATGAGCAACAGTTCAGGAAATGCAAGAATCATGCTTTGCAGGAAGAGCGAATTCATGACCACGTAAGCTGCTGCGATAACAATCAGGGTTGCGCCAGTAATTTTTAATGCCTCAATAAAACCCTCTTCGGCATCAAGAATAGCAAAGCGTTCGGCTGTGATAGCCAGAATGGCGATGGGGAACAGGGAGATATGCGCCAATTCGAATAGTCCGGCATATACCCCGAAGCTGGTCATGCACAGCATAAGAATTACGACACATGTCAGCAGGATAGCCATTTTGGGAGAGTGCAATAACTGCATCCAGTCCAGAGCTCTGCGCAGGAGTGATGTTGCGATGATGATAAATACAAAACCAATCAGCCCCCACAGCAGTCCGGAATCACGCGCGGCGGATGCAATCAGGGCAGGCAGGAAAGTGCCGAATGTTTCCACCCCGATTACGTTGCGGAAAATCACCGTCACCAGTGCGCCCAGCGGGATCATCAGGATGATCTTCAATAGATTTTGTGGGATACCGATACGCTCAAAAACTGTATAAATATTCATGATATTCAGCGGTGAAGTGCCGATATTCTCTTTAACGGCTGCTTTAGGCACCAGGCGCTTGGCCGTCTTGAAGAGATACTGGAAATTGATGTTTCTGCTATGTTTGAAGAGTACCTGATCCCCATAGTACAGAGTCAGGAAGTTTCCAGGTAGTTCGGCAAAATGATCGTTGATGGTGTCAAACGGCACCCAATGACCACTGATATATACCTCCACCCATTGATGACTTACACGCTTGGTGCCTGGTTGCAGAATAAGTCCTCCGACCAGACGGGCCGGCAGTCCCAGCTTGCGCGCCATAGCCACAAAAAGCCGCCCCTTCCCGTTACAACTTGCTTCACCAAGCTTCAGGGCGGTGAGAGCATCGGTAAAACCCGAAAAATTCTTGTTCTTGAACTGGTCCTGCAGGTAACGGTGTATTCGGGTCAGTACATCCAATACCATCAGCGGTTTGTTCGGCAATATACCTTCGATCGCCTTGGCTACCAAAGGGTCATCCACCTGCACGCCAGGCTCGGCAATCAGGTATTTCTCAAGTTCAGGTGGATAGGATCTGGGGATAGCCATGTTCTTGGGTATTCTGTAACGAACATGGGAAATCCGGGCCGAAAATGAATAACGGATGGTTTGCTGGTTACTGATGTTTTCTGCTCGCCATGTACCCATGCGATTGTTCCCATCGGATTGAATGCTCAAGGCGAACATCCCCGAAGAGTTTTCTTCGGCACTTATTCTTTGCCGTGTGTCCGACTTCGGCAGATATGTGCGAATCACCATATCATCGCCGTGCCCATTGGCTTGCATGCTGATGTCAACATGATAGCTAACCGCAGGCATTAAATCAGCCAAATGATAATCAAGCACGAGTAGCTTATATGCCATAAGGCTAAGCGGTGTTAATACCATTAGTGTAAATATGGTACGAAAAAACCATAGCCTTCTCATGACGGCTAAATTATCCCTTTATCCCGTTTCGGTAAGTACGGAAGAAGGTTATAGCGGACCAGGCGGAGTGTTCGTAAATCATTGGGGCGAGAAGGGATCAGCCGCTGACCCGCTTCATGCCGATCTCGCGTAGTTTTTCTGCGAACGCAGGGTGTTCCAGAGCCTCGTCGTTGACGGCCTCAATTGGGAAGGCAATGGCTTCCAGTGATGTTTCGGCAATCACATTGGCAATCGGCGTGCTGAGTCCGGATGCCGATATTTCTCCTGCAATATCGCCGGCTGAAAGTCTGGATACTTCCGTACCGTTCATGACCACGCGTGCCGTTCCTTTTATCAGCAGGTAGAGATGATGATTGAATTCATTTTCTTCAATCAATAATTCCTTGGGGGGAAGGGTTACAAGTGAGCTGTGGCCGACCAAGTTTTTTCTGGAATCGTCGGGAAGCATCTGGAATAAGGGATGTGCTTCAACCAGTGATTTTGCGTATTCGCGGGGGTTTGCATCCTTGACCATGGTTATCCACTCTCCTTTCTTATCACTTTTACTATCAGCGTATTCTGGAGGAACACCTATGGGTAGAATGTGTGCCATATCACACTTGTTCACTTCATGCCGACTGCGTAGGTTCCGCTTCTTTGTGGGGAATGCAACGCTTGGAGTGACCGATGCGCGGAAAATTACTATATGAAGGCAAGGGCAAGCAGCTTTTTGCCAGTGATGTCGAAAATGAATTGATTCAAATATTTAAGGATGACGCCACGGCCTTCGATGGCATCAAGCATGATGTGATCGCCGGGAAGGGTGTGCTCAATTGCGCCATGTCCACTTTCTTCTTTGAACGGCTGCATGAGGCGGGTATCAACACCCATTTTATCCGGCGTGAAGGTAAGGCTGAGATGCGCGTCAAACGGCTCTCCATGATCCCGGTCGAGGTAGTGGTGCGTAACGTGGCCGCCGGGTCCATTTGTAAACGCCTTGGGCTTGAGGAAGGAATGGAACTGGACTATCCGTTGACGGAATTGTTTTACAAGTCCGATGAACTGCACGACCCGCTGATTAACACCGAGCATGCCGAACTCTTTGGGTGGGCAGCACGTGAGGATATTATTTTTATGCGTGACGCGGCATTGAAGGTCAATCAGGCATTGTCGGACATATTGACGGCATCCGGTATCCGGCTGATTGATTTTAAACTGGAGTTCGGAAGAGCCAATGGTGAAATTCTTCTGGGTGATGAAATCACACCCGATGGTTGCCGCCTGTGGGATGCCAAAACAGGGCAAAAACTGGATAAGGATGTATTTCGCCGGAACCTCGGTAATTTGCCTGAAGCCTATCATGAAGTGGCCAGTCGATTGGGAGTCTCCTTGTAACAAAACGGATTCAATCGTGACCCGGTACTTGTAAGCTGCATCACAGCTTCAGCAGTCTTTGGCTGTACTCTTCACCCTTGAGGTTTTAACCTTCCAAGCTTATTGGAAATAACAAGGAGAAAATGGTATGATGAAAGGTATGCGCCGCATTAAAACCGGTTCCGGAAAAACAAAAAGAACCATTAAGCGAGAGAGGGCGGGGAGTATGGTGCGCGTCATTTCCACCCTGTTGTTTATGGTGTTCCTGCTATATGGTAACCCGGCTTTCGCTACGAAAGCTGTCGGGCCTACAATTACAGTCGCTTCAGTACCATCATTTTTCACTGGTACTTTTGGCACCACCACCACCACCAATATTATTTACGTCCCAAACTATATTAAATACAAGATAGATGATATTTCACTCAAGTTGACCATTCCTTTTATTGTTGTGCAAAGTAATGGCGCGGTGCTGTCCGGTGGTGCAGTTATCGGAGCAGGTAAAGGTGCAAGCAAGACGGAAAGCGGTCTGGGTGATGTCTGGCTCGAAGGTAAATATACCCTGCATCACGTTCTTGATACCTCATTTGATCTTGTTCCCTACACCAAGATCAAATTTGGTACGGCTTCAAGAGTAAAGGGGTTGGGAACCGGAGAGAATGATTACGAAGCAGGCATGGGTATTCGTACCCGGTTCGCCTCACGATGGTTTCCCTTTGCACGGGTCGGTTATCGTTTTGTCGGGCAGCCCGTGGGCCGGGTGTTGGATGATATTCTGACTTATCGCGCAGGCGTCAGTTATGCAATGGACAGGACGAACGTGCTGACCGTACTGTTCTCAGGACGGCAGGCATCGCAGCCGGGTTTTGCGAGCGCGGCCGAAATTATTGCCGCCTGGAACTACAAGATACAACCAGACCTTGGTCTTCAGGTCTTTGGCGATAAAGGCCTGAGCAATGGTAGTCCAGATTATGGTGTGGGCGGGGGATTGACATACCGTTTTTAAAATGGTTATACCATGGTTAAAGTGTGATCTGCATTACAGAATGCGAATTGTACAGAGTGTATGATGGCTTGTTTTCTAAAATGTACAGGGAGATATATATGAGAATAAATCAAGTAACTATGGCAGGAGTCCTGGCAGCATTGGTTCTGATCATGGCGCCTGGATTTGTAGCACAGGCTGCGCCACCGATTGATCCAGGGTTGGCGCCCATTCCTGGAGGAGCAGGCGCTCCGCCTCCGGCTCAGACTGTTGGGCTGGATACATCACCGGATGTGGCCGGAACAGCGGGAAATATCGAAGCTCCTGATGTTGAAGTCGCAGATGATGTAGGCGAAGTCGAGGCTCCTGATATTGAGAATATCGACGTGGCTGATGTCGGGGATATCGAGACGCCTGATGTCGAAGCTCCCGAAATTGAAGTTCCTGAGGTTGAGGCTCCTGAAGTTGAAACCCCTGAGCTGGGCGAATAATACTTTCACCCGCGTTAGAAACTGAAAAGGCTCCGTAGAGAAATCTACGGAGCCTTTTTTGTGCATTGATAAGCGAGTCACAGGCTTCCCTGCCATAGAGAGGCAAAAGGAAACGATTCAGTTAATTTAACGAATCGTCTTTCCAGTATTTTGTTCCTTTAACTGTTGCCTGAAGCGCCAAGCCTGTCTCCGTTAACTGATATACAGTAATATTGTCGATAATCGTTTCGCCACCAATAGCCGCGCCCTTTTCACCAGCTTTGGCAGCCGCATCCGCCTGAGCGCCGAATACCCAACCTTTTTCTATAAAGGCATTCATGGATTTGGTGCTATGGAAGATGAACACTTCACGGAAATCTTTAGCACCGAGGCCCAGGCCGAGGCCAACTTCAGCCATTCTCATAAATGTATATTTTCCGGTCTTCATATTTTTAACAACACCATGCCCCCCGCCAAAGCTGGCGAAGATGATATTGACGTTCGCATTACTGAACACGGCATAGCCCGGAGATCTTTTAATTTGGGCTCTAACGCCTGGCTTAAGCTTAAAGAGTTCTGTTAGCACCTTATTTTTCATGGTGAGAACCGATTGACGTGTATCCGGTGAATTCCCCCCACCCGTCGTAACACATCCTCCGATACTCAAGGCGGATATGACACAAAACAAGGGAACGTATTTATTTTTATTAATCATGTGCATAACTTAGCCTCAGGCTATTTCATTTGTCAAACAAATGTTATGGATATCGTTTCCATGAATAATCCGGGTTGGTTGAACAGGCCGTTCTGGAAGGCGTTAACAAAGATAAAAAGTGTAACACGGGTCACAGAACAGGCCTGATCCCGCCGTCATAGTCCGGCTATCCATGGCGGACACACTTGTCCGGTCATGCAAAAAGGAGACACGTTATGAAATATCAAGTATCGATTACTGGCGCCTTGGCCGCATTGGCCCTGACATTGGCGCCTGGATTTACAGCTCAGGCCGCTCCTGTGGGCGGGGTTGCACCCCTACCCGCTATTTCAACCGGGCCGATGGCTGGAGGTAGTCAGCTGGCCCTGTTGCCGACGGTCGCCACGGTTGCTGCCGCTCCGGCTGCCGTGACAGCACAGGCTGTTCCTGCGATACCGTCTGGTGTGGGAGCCCCTGATGTTGAAGTCGGGGATGATATAAATGAAATTGAGGCCCCTGAGATTGAGGATATTGAAGTGGCTGAAATTGAAACGCCTGAAATTGAAACGCCTGATATTGAGGCCCCTGAGGTCGAAGCACCTGAGGTTGAGACACCTGAACTTGGTGAGTAACTTTGGACCTCATTAATCAAGTTAACTAAAAAAGGCCTCGCAGATGTTCTGTGAGGCCTTTTTCTTGTCTAAAGGTTGCGGGAGATGGCAATCGTCGATTCAGATTTGTTCAGCGTATAAAAGTGCAATCCCGGCACGCCAGCGTCCAGTAATTCACAGCATTGCTTTGTTGCTAATTCAATACCCAGCTTTTTGACGGCATCAAGATTATCCTGAACCGGTTTCATCTTTTTGTGTAGCCATGCCGGAACGATTGCGCCACACATGGCCGAGAAACGTACAATCTGTTCAAAATTGGTGATCGGCATGATGCCGGGAATGATTGGGATGGTAACTCCGGCTTTGGTGGCAGCATCATAGAATTTGAAAAAGGCATCGTTATCGAAGAAGTATTGGGTGACTGCGGCATCTGCACCATTGTCCTGCTTTAATTTTAAATAGCGGATGTCGTCCGCTACACCACCTTTCGATTCCGGGTGTCCTTCGGGATAGGTGGCGCAGCCGATGGAGAATCCGTCCTGTTCGTGAATAAAGGAAATCAAATCAGTTGCATGCTCAAACCCACCGACTGTTGCTTCGAAATGATCCATGCCTTCGGGTGGATCGCCCCTGAGTGCAAGGATATTCTCAATGCCCGCATGTTTGTATTCGTCCAGCAATGCTGCCAGATCATCCCGGTTTGCCCCGACGCAGGTCAGGTGTGCAACAGGTGAGAGCCCCGTTTCTTCTTTGATACGGCAGACGATACGTTTGGTGCGATCCTGGGTGGAACCGCCTGCGCCATAGGTGACGGAGATATAAGCCGGATGGATGGCTTCGAGTTCGTGCAGACATTTCCATAAGTTGGCTTCGCCTTTATCAGTTTTTGGAGGGAAAAACTCACAGGAAATTAAAGGCTCGGTGGCGCTGGTCAGGATGTCGGAAAGTTTCATGCGCTACAGTCTGGGAACGGTGACGCCCGTCTGCCCCTGATATTTACCGGCTTTGTCGGCATAGGATGTTTCACAGACTTCATCCGATTCCAGAAATAAAAACTGCGCTACGCCCTCGTTGGCATAAACCTTGGCCGGTAATGGCGTGGTATTGGAAAACTCCAGTGTCACATGTCCTTCCCATTCCGGTTCCAGCGGCGTGACATTGACAATAATACCGCAGCGGGCATACGTGGATTTTCCCAGACAGATAGTCAGCACATTGCGCGGAATGCGCATGTATTCAACCGTGCGCGCCAGAGCGAAGGAATTCGGCGGGATGATGCACACATCTCCTTTGAAATCGACGAAGGATGACGGGCAGAAGTTTTTGGGGTCCACGATGGCCGAATTGATGTTGGTAAAAATCTTGAATTCGTTGGCGCAGCGAACATCGTAGCCATAGGATGAAAGGCCGTAGGATACCATGCCATCGCCATTTTCACCCTTTTTGACCTGACCATTCACGAACGGTTCGATCATGCCATGTTCATTTGCCATGCGGCGAATCCATTTATCCGATTTGATGGACATTGCTTCTCCAGTTACTTGATTGTGAAGCGGCAGGATAACGGCCAGCGAATGATTTCGGAAGCGTTACCCGTTTCTCATGGCCTCCTTGGTCAGCCATGTCCTGAATGCGGCCAGTTCCTCGCTTTCTCCACGGGTTGTCGGCCAGACCAGATAATAAGCGCTTGTCGTTGGCAGGGTGTGGGCGAAAGGCTGGATCAACCGTTTGTCTTTCAATTCTTCCTGCACCAGCAACGGGTCGATGATGGCTACGCCGAGACCGCGGATGGCAGCGGCGATAGCAAAGTTGCGCGTTTCAAACTCCTGGTCCCGATGCGGTTTAATATCGGCAAGTCCTTCCGCATTCAGCCATGTTTGCCAATCTTCCGGTCGCAGTCTGGAGTGCAGCAGGGTATGTCTGGCCAAATCGGAAGGTTGGTTTAATGGTGTGTCCCCGGTCGGCAGGGAAGGGCTGCAAACCGGGGTGAACTGCTCGTCCAGCAGACGCAGAGCATGGGTACCGGGCCATGACCCCTGGCCGGATCGGATGGCGCAATCTACATCTTCTTGCTCGAAATCGATGAGTTCGATGGATGTGGAGATGTGCACCTTGATATCCGGATTCTTTTGTTGAAAGCGATACAGTCGTGGGATGAACCAGCGCATGGCGAAGGTGGAAAGCATGCTGACCGTGATGGTGTCGGAATGATGTTGAGGTTTTATGGAGTGGACTGCCTCGCGCAACTGATTGAAGGCGACTGATACCTGCGGGTGCAGCGTCTTACCGGCGGCAGTCAGCGTTAATCCTTGCCTGCCACGAATAAATAGCTTTATCCCCAACTGTTCCTCCAGATTGCGAATCTGATGGCTGAGTGCGGAAGGGGTGACAAAAAGCTCGGCGGCGGCGGCACGCAGGTTCAGGTGCGTACCGGCCACAGCAAATGCCCGCAGGGCATTCAGGGAAGCATTAGACATGAGAAAAATTCAACATAGGTGAGAGAATATATCCTTTTATTTAAGCTTGCATCAAGTTTATATTCTGCATATATGTTGAGATTTGTTTGTGAGGAGGCAGTGATGGGCAAGACACTGTTCGACAAGGTATGGGAACAACACATCGTCAGGGAGAACGACGATGGTTCCACCTTGTTATATATCGACCGGCATTTGGTGCATGAGGTGACCAGTCCTCAGGCATTTGAGGGTCTGAGATTGTCAGGGCGCATGCCATGGCGCGCCGATGCCGCAGTAGCGACGCCCGATCATAATGTGCCAACCAAGCATCGTGATCAGGGTATTACCGATCCCGTTTCGCGTATACAGGTTGAGGCTTTGGAAAAAAACTGCCGTGAGTTTGGTATTCGTGAGTTCGGTATGGATGATGTGCGGCAGGGTATTGTGCATGTGGTGGGGCCCGAGGAGGGACTGACGTTGCCGGGGATGACGCTGGTCTGTGGTGATTCTCACACATCCACGCATGGCGCGCTGGGTGCGATTGCCGTGGGCATCGGTACGTCCGAAGTCGAGCATGTGCTGGCGACGCAGTGCCTGATTCAGAAGAAGCCGAAAGTGATGCGTATTCGTGTCGATGGCAGCCTGCCGAAAGGCGTAACGGGCAAGGACATGGCACTGTATATCATTGGCCGCATCGGTACGGCCGGTGGCTCGGGTTATGCCATCGAATTTGCCGGTTCCGCCGTACGTGGATTGTCCATGGAAGGGCGCATGACCCTGTGCAATATGACCATTGAAGCCGGTGCGCGATGTGGCATGGTGGCCGTGGATGATACAACGATTGCATACGTGAAGAATCGTCCGTTTGCACCTGAGGGACAGGACTGGGATGCGGCAGTGGCGGTATGGCAGCAATTGCATTCCGATGAGGAGGCCGTGTTCGACAGGGAACATGTGTTTGATGCGGCGGAAATACCGCCGATGGTGACGTGGGGGACGAGCCCGGAAATGGTGGTTCCGGTAACAGCTTCCATTCCAATAATGGATGATGCGCGTGACGAGACACAGCGCGAAGGCTGGCTGCGAGCATTGGAATACATGAACCTGAGTGCGGGTAAGCCGATTCAGGATATTGCCGTGGATAAAGTTTTCATTGGTTCATGCACCAATGGGCGCATTGAGGATTTTCGTGCTGCCGTAGAAATCATCAAGGGCAGGAAGATTGCTTCGAATATCAAGGTGGCCATGGTGGTGTCGGGCTCAGGTCTGGTTAAGAAGCAAGCTGAAGAAGAAGGTCTGGATGAAATTTTCCGCGAGGCCGGATTTGAGTGGCGCGAGCCAGGATGTTCCATGTGTCTGGCCATGAACGCCGACCGGCTGGAACCGGGTGAACGTTGTGCCTCGACCAGTAACCGTAATTTTGAGGGACGTCAGGGGCAGGGCGGGCGCACGCATTTGGTTAGTCCTGCCATGGCGGCTGCAGCGGCCATTACAGGGCATTTTGTTGATATACGCGAGTGGTGAGGAGTAAATTATGGAAGTTTTTACAACTTTAAACGGTATCGTAGCGCCACTGGACCGCGCCAATGTGGATACGGATGCGATTATTCCCAAACAGTTTCTGAAGAGTATCAAACGCACAGGCTATGGCCCTTATCTGTTTGATGAGTGGCGGTATCTGGATCATGGCGAACCCGGTATGGATTGTTCAACACGGCCAAGAAATGCCGATTTTGTGCTCAATCAGCCGCGTTACACACAGGCATCGATATTGCTGGCACGCGAAAATTTTGGCTGTGGTTCCAGTCGTGAACATGCACCATGGGCGCTGCTGGATGATGGCTTTCGTTGTATTATTGCGCCCAGCTTTGCTGATATTTTTTATAATAACTGTTTTAAAAATGGCATACTGCCCGTGGTTTTGAAAGATAAAGAAGTGGATACGTTGTTTGCCGAATGTGAGGTTACGCCGGCTTATACACTCAATGTTAACTTGCAGGCACAAACGGTGACGACGCCCAGGGGTGATGTGTTCACATTTAAAGTTGATGCCTTCCGTAAGCACTGTTTGCTGGAAGGGCTGGACGAAATTGCTCTGACCCTGAAAGAGAGCGATGCGATTCGCGACTATGAAAAGCGGCGCGGGAAGGAAGCACCATGGCTGTTTTCCACGAGGCCATAAAAGATGAAAGAATCCAGGGTGCCTGAGCCGTTACATCTGAAACAAGGGAAGTGTTGATTAGGCCCTGATTTATGGCGTGCCAAAGCCGATGATGGTTCGCCTCAGTTCCTGCTTGAGAATGCTGTCGATTCTGTTTCTGGCCCGGGCCTTGGCCGTTGCTTCATCCTGTGCGGAGGTCTTGATGTCCCATCGCTTGCTGCCGCGTGCCTGCTTTCCGGGTAAGCGGGTGAGATCAACCTCCAGTGTGCCTCGTTGCCAGTACCAGCCCTGCGTATCTCTGAGTTCGTTGAGCATGAGGCGGCCAGTGAGAAGATAGTTGGGTTTGCCGGCTACCTCATGGGTAAATCCTGCCGAGGAGGCCGCGTTTTTCAGCATTGTTTCCAGGCCGCCCAGAGGATCCGTTTCGACACTGGTCTGAATGCGCACGCGCTTCAATAACGCATTCCGGTCACTGATAAGCGTTGCGATACTGTAGGGACTGCTCATCCCCATGCCAGTGTAGTCAACGACCTTCAAGTGCTTCTGATAGGCTTGGCGTTCCAGTTGGGCCTGTACCGCCCGGCTGTATTGGCCGATTCTACTGAGCAGTTCCGGATTTTGCCGCGCATCAAGTATGGCCCGTGCGGTCATGTTATCAAGACGGGTGATGTCCTGGCGCAGGCTGTTGGAGGCCTTCATGCGGTCCAGCACGGCAAGCGCATGGAACTGTCTGGTTTCCGGATCCCGCCAGGTATCCGCGATCCGTATGCCGGAGATGATCTGGTTGGTGCGGGTGGAGATATTCCGGCTGGTGCTGGACTCCAGCAGTGTACTCCGGGCATCGTCTGTGCTTCCGCTGGTGTGACTGACGGTATCCTCACTTTGCTCGGAAATGCTGATTTCAAAAATCTTGGCCAGATCCGCGCGTGCACGGTCGCGGGCGACGGCCTGGTATTCAGCCTGACCTCCGCCAGTCAGGTATTTTGCTGCGGGGTAATTGCTGCTGTTGCCATTGATCCAGTCGGGTTGCTGCGCTCCCGTGCCGGCGCAGGCGGATAATACAAGTAACAGTGCAACAAAGAATCGCATGGTCAGTGCTCCGTGTTAGCGGAAGCCGAGGTCCAGTAAAAAGAGAGAAACTGTTTGCGGCCACCTTTGATGGAGATATTATTTAATTCCTGCCGAAAAACAATGTTATTATTGTAATCCAGCAACTCGACTGTAACAGCATACTCGCCGGATGCCGTATTCAGCCGGGCACTCTGTATTTCCGCTGGCAGGCTCAGCCAGCTGCGCGTGTCGGCACGTTCGGTGACGAAATCTGCGATGTTAACCAGCAGGCCGGCGAGTTCATTCTGTTTACCCGCTTCTTTTGCCATATTGTACTTTGCCACCGCTCGTGCAATGGCCCGGGCGGCAATCACAGGCATGTTGGCTTCAAGGGTTTTTATTTCCAGGGTGCCAATATCTTCAACCAGTTCCGTGCTACCGGTGTAGGACTTCACTCCCGCCAAGGTGATTCTGGCTCTCCGGATGGGGTTTTCATGTCTTTCATAGTACGGCAGGGAGATGCGGATCAACTGTCTGGATGCCGGATCAAGCACCTGGACACTGCGCTCAATTTTGATGGGTGCCAGCCCGCTGTGAAACAGAAATATCAGTTCACCGGTACCCTTTCTCTCCTTTTTCAGGCTCTCGAGTGAAAGCCCAAAGGATTTCTCATACTCTCTTCGCTCATCGGTTAACCCGACTTTATCCGCCATAAGGATAAGTACATTCTTGAGTTGTTCGGGCACGGTAATGGAATAGAGCCCGCTATGGGCCTGATAGTCCTTGAAGGCCTTGCGGTAGGCGATCATGGCGTCACTCCACTCGCCCAGATCCTCGTAAATAAGGCCGCTGAGATAACGCCCGAATGGATCGTGGCTTAATGCGCTGTCGGGATCATCCTGCATCAGCATCTTGAGACGTAAATCCACCTGCAATGCTTCGACACGGGCAGCATCCACCCTGCCCATCTCAAGATAGTTCAGGGCGGCGTAGGTATGCAGCATGACCTGTTCGACCGGCGTGCCGATATAGGTTCGGGTCGTGTCGTTGATAACGAGGGATGAGGCTTCTTCAGTGACACTTGTTGCCGTGAATTTCTCAATCAGGCTTTTAGCTTTTTCAATCTGCTCGTTACTTTGCTCGTATTCGCCCATCATGCGCAAAATCATGGCCTTGTTGCTGAAATAAAGGAAAAGGTCAGCATCGCTATGATTCTGATCTTCCAATAACTTGAGCGCAGTGGCCGGTTCACGTGCCGCCAGACTTTTCTCAATAGGATGGAATGCCGCGCTGTAGCTGGCGCAGGCGGACAGAAGCAGGCCGAGCAGAAGCCAGGCATGCCTTCTTCCAGTGTTGCAATCGCCCCCGGCACGGTCGGCACGGAAATTTATGAGCAATCCAGGTTAGTAACGAAGACGGCTGTTTTTGACCAGTTTCTTTATTTTCTTTTGACCCAGCCAGACCTTGCGGTTGTCCGTGAGGCTGATCAGCGTCAGGTCCACTTGGTAGTAACGCACCTGGGTTCTGCCTTCCATGTCGATAATGGTATTAATGCTGCCCTTGAGCATGAAATCGGCGCCCAGTTCCCGGCCCATGGCCTTGCGCGTGTCTTCGCGCGCGTTGATATCCTGATCTTTGCGTTCACCCCGGATTTCCTGGCGTTCCTGGCTGGAGGCAACGAAGGTGACTCGTCCGGAATTGATCATCGCCCGTTCAATATCGCCAACAAAGGTATTCAGGTTGATATGTTCGGAGCTGAGATTACGGATGGTGCCGACAATCACCGTGGGCGGGCGACTGGACTGCCGGGAATATGTACGGATCCAGGGGCGTTCCAGCATGTCGTTGATCATTTCCTCGGAGACCAGACGCGAGTCGGTGTCATTCCACGCACCGCTGAGATCCTTGATCTCATTGACATCAATACGGGAAACCTTGGTGCCACATCCTGTGGTCAATAGCCCTGCCATGAGCATAGGGATGAAAACGGATAGCAGGATCCCTCTGCGCGCGGGCGTCATGGACTTGAACATGGTTTACTCCCCCTGTGAAACTCTGTCGAATATAGTGTCGGAATTTCTGCCGATATAGCGCCTGAGATCCCGGTTCATGTCGTTGACCATATTCAGGGTCTTCTTCATTTGCACCATATCCAGTTCAGCAATGGAATAGATGATACCGGTTTCCTTATTTTTCCAGCGACCAATAATTTTTACGCCGCTTAGATTGATTTTGCTCAGGTTTTTAATCTGTCGCGAAACCGTTTGCTGGCTGACCGCATCGGCATTACTGCCCGAGGCGGCGGTGTAATCCTGACTGGCCACGTCCATGTAGGAGGACAGGATTCTGGCGACTTCAGCGCGGGCGCGATTGTCCGCGGTAGATTTTTGCAGGGATGCGTCTCCCATGGCAGGCGCACCGCCGACGCCGTGGAACAGGCGACCGCCCTTGTCGTTGAGGTACTGGGTGCCTTCATTCACCCAGTCGGGCGCGCCACTGATGCCGAGATCGCTTTCGACGGTGGTCTTGCCGGCGCAGGCGCCGAGCAACATGGCGATGCCCAACAGCACAGCGGGAAAAAAGACGGTTTGTTTTTTCATCGGTTTTCTCTCTGGCCGTTATGGCATTAACAAGAAGCATGCACGGCTGGCATATTGCCCGCAAAACATGCATTGCAGGACTTTATGGCGACCGCGTCCAACATGCAAGCTGGAGCCGGCCAAATCCCTGGTCTCCACTATGCTGGATTTATGAGTGCAATAGATGAAGCCAATCTTCCCGGCATAGGCAAGCGATAGTGGACGCGTTTCCATCATTGATTAATAACAGCGGAGAATATGAAATCAAACTGACACCCGGAGGGGAGTGGTTTCCTACATCTGTTGTCCGGTTAACGCCGGAGGTGCCGGGTTCGGCTTTTCCGTCAGGCATCCATATGCAGGAAGATGTGCAAGTATCGCAGGCTACATGCGTTGTGGTTCCATCTGATTCTCTCGCGTTAGGGTCCGATGCAGCATTGCTGATGTTACCAAGCTCAAAGCCGGTCAGATTGGTCCCAGGGAATATTTGGATCGTTTGGAACAGTGGTAAAAAGGTGGAAGTTGGAACTTGAACCCATTAAACTTGAAGAATAAAAAATGGAGGTTCCATATGAGAAAAACAATGATAGCGGGATTGGTTTCGGCGATGGCGCTTGTCGCCTGCGCCACCACCCCCAATGATCCGAATGCCCAAACCAAGGAGAAGGCAGCTGCAGGTGCTGCGCTGGGGGCGATTGCCGGTGCCATTATCGGCTATCAGGGCGACCATTCCGGAGGTGCTTTGAAGGGCGCTCTCATTGGCGGTGCCGCAGGCGGTGCAATTGGCGCGGGTGTGGGATATTATATGGATAAACAGCAGGCCGAATTCGAGCGCCAGCTTGCAGATGAGAAGGCTGCCAATCAAGTGGAGATCAAGCGTCTCAAAAATGAAAACTTGAAGATCACCATGAATAGTGAAGTGTCGTTTGATTCCAATTCCTCAGCTGTCAAACCTGCTTTTCGACCTACGCTGAATAAGGTAAGTGATATTCTGGCCCGCTACAATCGCAGCAGCATTACTGTTGTAGGATATACGGATAGTGTGGGTTCCGATGCCTATAATCAGGGGCTTTCACGTAAGCGAGCGGAGTCAGTTGCCTATTATGTCGAACGCCGTGGCGTGCAGGCATCCCGTGTTCGCACGGAGGGGCGCGGAGAATCCGAGCCACGGGCCAGCAATACTACGGAGGCAGGACGGCAGCTTAACCGGCGGGTTGAACTGTTGATTATTCCCGACCGGGATATTCAGTAAGCAGTTTTCTGTCTTTGTCACAATCAAGGCCTCGCGTTTGCGGGGCCTTTTGTGATCTGGCGCAACCTTTCAGTGTGACCTGCATAACAGCATCCCTCTTCCATTGGGCTTAACTTGGCACAAGGAATTTAAGTAACTTCGTTGTTGCTACAAAAAGGAGGCTGTTATGTCTATATCGGACTTCGTATTTTGGCCTGAGCATGTGATTTTATCTGTTCTGGTTTGGGCTATTATTCTTATCACTCTGGCTTACCTTGCACGCAAACCGGTGCATCTGGCAGTTCATTCATTCAGCCGGTTGTTGCACCATGCACTGAAGTTGGCGGCAAGTTCCATCATGTCGGCCGCACACAAGCTTCAGCAGCGGAACCGGGAAGTGCTGCTTGCCGCAGGCAGGGAAGCTGCCGAGCATCTGGTTGAACGGGAATTTGAGCGAGTGGATGATGCCGTGCGTCGTGACCTTGCTGAATATCCCGCCCTGCACCGCAAACTGGGCGACGTGGTGACCAAGGTTGATGAAGACTTCCAGAAAAGTACCGAGGCTCCCCCTTCAGCACCAGGCTGGGCAAAAGCGGTTGAGGCAGTGGCCAAAATCCCTTCCGCTGGCGACCCGATGGTGGGTAATGTTCTCAAGAGTATCCACGGTTCCATGGTGAAAGCGAACGACCATGCTTTGGCGGAATACCGCAAAAGTAGTGGTAGGCGGCATCTGCTGCTCAAGCGCATGCTGCCTCTCTGGCGCAAGATGGAGACCTCGCTAAAACAGGTTGATGACAATATCAACAGTCTCATTGGTCGCTCCAAAGCCATTGACAAGCACATGGATGAATATGAGGAGATTGTCAGGAAGACGGATCGCTCGGAGCAGATGCTTTCTTCTTCTTCATTAACACAATTTTTCATCTCGGCCTTTGTGATGGCCATTGCTATCGGCGGTGCTGCGATCAACTTCAATCTTATTGCCCGGCCGATGGCGGAGATGGTTGGCGGTGGCAGCATGCTCATGGGATTCAAGACGAACAGCATTGCGGCTCTGGTAATCATCCTGGTGGAAGTGGCGATGGGCCTGTTCCTGATGGAATCCCTGCGTATCACCCGCCTGTTTCCGGTGATCGGGGCGCTAAACGACAAAGTACGTATCCGTATGGCTATCATTACCTTTTCCATTATTTTCGCTCTGGCCAACGTGGAAGCGGGCCTGGCTTATATGCGTGAAATTCTTGCTCAGGATGATGCTGCTTTGCGTGCTGCGCTTTTAAGCGGTGAGGCCGCTGGCCTGACCGGTATTTCCGAGCGCTGGATTACCACTGCAGCACAAATGGGTATGGGTTTTATCCTGCCTTTTGCCCTAGTCTTTGTGGCCATTCCGCTGGAGTCTTTCGTGCATTCCCTGCGAACGGTGATTGGCCTGGTTGCAGTTGCCATGCTACGCGTTACAGCTGCTTCCTTGCGTCTTCTGGGTAATATCTCACGTTATACCGGTGTCTTGCTGGTGCATCTGTATGACCTGATCATCGTAGTTCCGTTATGGGTTGAAAAACTGGTCATGAGGAGTCAAGCGGCCAAATCCGGAGCTGCTTCGGAGCACGAACCCCAAAATATGGATGATACAATTGTGAGGAGGATGTCGGTATGAATAAATTCCCAACATTTCTAATCATGGCAATCGCTATGGTATTGGCAGGCTGTTCTTCAGAAACTGTTTCCTACAATCGTGGTGTCTATATGCTTATCGACACTTCTGGCACCTATGCTCAGGAACTGGTTAAAGCACAACATATTGTTAATTTTACCTTGTCCAAGCTGGATCCTGCCGATTCCTTCGCCGTGGCCAGTGTGGATACGGGGAGCTTCAGTGAGAAGGACATTATTGCCAAAGTGACCTTCGATGACCGCCCCAGCAGGGCCAATCAGCAGAAACGCAAGTTCAGACAGGAGGTGGATGCCTATGTAAAAGGCGTGAAATCCAGCCCCTATACGGACATCACGGGTGGCATTCTTCAAGCCATTGAATTTCTCAATGAAGCAGACACCGGCAGGAAAACCATCCTCATTTTTTCCGATCTCAAGGAAGAGTTGAAGAAGGGCTATATACGGGACATTCCGCTGCAACTGAACGGCTTTGACGTGGTGGCGCTGAATGTCACCAAGCTTAGAAGCGACAACATCGATCCCAGAGAGTACATGGACCGTCTGGAGGAATGGCGGAAAAAGGTGGAAGCCGGCGGCGGAACCTGGCGGGTCATCAACGATCTGGAAAGACTGGAGTCGATTCTGGATAACTGAAG
>JAUZQZ010000061.1 GCA_030950745.1 Mariprofundaceae bacterium
ATGTCCGATAGCTGCTTGCGCGCCTCCCGCAGAAAAGCGGCGCCTTTGCGGACAACATCCGGCAATTGTTCAGGTCCGACAACCAGAACAACAAGCACAAGAATCATTATCATTTCAGGGAAACCGATTCCGAACATGATGAATTACTTAGCCATAATTGAGGAAAAGAAGCTGGTATGGATCAGACTTTGTCTACCTTCTTCTCTGTCTTTTCATTTTCAGATGATGTTGATGCCTCGGAAGCTGTCGAATTGATTGACTCACTCTTTTCCGGTTTATCATCCATGGCGGTACGGAATTTATTTAGTCCTTTACCCAGTGCTTCACCAACATGAGGAAGTTTCCCGGCACCAAAAATTACAAGGATAATAACGAGAATAATTAATAGTTCTGGAAATCCAAGTCCAAACATATGACCTCCATTTCAGCCATGTCACAACAGATATGTATACCAAAAACCTAGGAGTCTGTCGGACTTAGGCAATTTGTAGCGAGCAGGTGGGGAAGCGAGAACAAGATTGAGTGAATATAAGGAGTATAGTGGTTCTATACGACGAATATTCAGTCAATCTTGGGCCGCTCTCCCTGCCGCACAGTAGATTTCGGCTAAGTCCGACAGACTCCTAGCAAACAGAGACAACCCTACCGCATCTCGTTCATGAATAAAACCGCCTGCATGTATCTAACCTTGGGAACATGCAACAGTATTCTGGCAGTTGAACCAGCATCTATCATGGGCATTCAATCAGGTTGCTTAAATTATAGCTAGTGCCGCCTATTATATAGGCATTAATGTTCATGGATATTCCATTTTTTGTGTGTAATCAACAAAAAAATCAGTGGCATAAATATTGCTTTATCCTCAGTCATAAAGATTTTTCATGAGGTTGAGATGAGCGAAAAGAAAAAGCTGGTGATGATTGGCAATGGCATGGCGGGCATGCGCGCCATTGAAGAGATTCTTGAAGCCAATCCGGATATGTTCGATATCACCATATTCGGGGCGGAGAAGTATCCCAACTACAATCGTATCATGCTCTCGCCTGTATTGGCCGGTGACACCACCATTGACGATATTATTCTCAATGATGAGCAGTGGTATGCTGACAACGGTATCACCCTGCATCTGGGCACGCGTATCAAGGAGATTCAGCGCGGTTATAAGAAAGTCATCGCCGAGGACGGCACTGAAACCAAATATGACAATCTGATTATCGCCACAGGTTCCAACCCGTTCATGATTCCGATTCCGGGACATGACAAGGAAGGGGTGATGGCCTTCCGTGATATCGATGATTGCGATGCCATGCTTGATGCGGCCAGAAAATATAAGAAGGCTGCCGTGATTGGCGGTGGATTGCTCGGCCTGGAGGCGGCCAAGGGGTTGCTGCACCTGGGCATGGACGTGACCGTGATTCACGATCAGGCCACGCTGATGAACATGCAGCTGGATAGCGTTGCCGGTGAAATGCTGCGGGTTGATCTCGAAGAGCAGGGTATGAAATTCAAGGTTTCGACTCTGACCACTGAGGTCACTGGTGAAGACCGCGTGACCGGTCTGAAATTCAAGGATGGTTCTACGCTTGCATGTGATCTGCTGATCATGGCTGTGGGTATCCGCCCGAACAAACAATTGGCCGAGGAATCGGGATTGTTCTGTAACCGCGGAATCGTCGTCAACGATTACATGCAGACCGTCACTGATCCATCCATTTATTCCGTCGGCGAATGTGCCGAGCATCGCGGCATTGCCTATGGGCTGGTGGCACCACTGTTTGAACAGGCTAAAACGCTGGGCCATATGATTACCGGACAGGGACTGAAAGCCTATGGAGGCTCTGTTGTTTCCACCAAGCTAAAAATATCCGGCGTCGATGTCTTCTCTGCCGGTGATTTTATGGGTGGTCCCGGCGCAGATGTGGTGGAGTTGATGGATCGCGTCGGTGGCGTATACAAGAAAATGGTGCTTGAAGATGACCGTATCAAGGGCGTGGTCATGTTTGGCGATACCGCCGATGGTCCCACCTTCTTCCAGTGGATGCAGGACGGAAAGGATGTTTCCGAGCGGCGTTCGGCACTGTTGTTTTCCGCTTCCGGCCTGGGCGATTCCGGCCATTCCGGTATTGATCAGGTATCGGCCATGGCGGATGAGACCGTTGTCTGCGGCTGTAATGGTGTCACCAAGAAACAGATCGTCGATGTGATTGTCAAAGAAGGGCTGACTTCACGAAAAGAGATTACCCGTTGTACCAAGGCGGCTGGCTCCTGTGGCGGTTGTGCAGGCCTTGTCGATCAATTACTGGCGGCGACGCTGGGAACCGCCTTTGTCGAGTCCACGCATGAACCGATTTGTGGCTGCACGGATATGGATCATGAGCAATTGAAAGTGCAGATCAAAAATAAACATCTGACCATGGTGCGTGAAACGATGAACGTGCTGGAATGGAAGGGTGAGGGATGCCATATCTGCCGCCCTGCCATTAATTATTACATCGGTATGTATTGGCCGACCGAGGCGGAAGACGATCGTTATTCCCGGGTCGTCAACGAAAAGATGCATGCCAACATCCAGAAAGATGGCACCTACTCGGTGATTCCGCGTGTTTTTGGCGGGAATACTGATGCAGATTATTTGATCCGCCTGGGTGAAGTTGCCAAAAAATACGATATTCAAACCATCAAGATTACCGGTGGCCAGCGTATTGGTTTGTATGGTGTCAAAAAAGAAGATCTGGTGTCGGTGTGGCGTGATCTGGATATGCCGTCCGGCTTTGCTTACGGCAAAGCACTCAGAACCGTAAAAACATGCGTCGGTTCTGAATGGTGCCGCTTTGGCACGCAGGACTCTACTACCCTGGGCATCCGGCTGGAGAAGATATTTGACCGTAGCTGGTATCCCGCCAAAACCAAGCTTGCGGCATCCGGCTGTCCGCGAAACTGTGCCGAGGCGACGATCAAGGATTTGGGCGTGGTTGGCGTCGAGGGCGGTTGGGAAATCTATGTTGGCGGCAACGGCGGCGTGAAGGTGCGTGCCGGTGATCTGCTGTGCATGGTCAAAACGGATGACGAGGTGGTAGAGATCACCAAGGCCTATCTGCAGCACTACCGTGAGACCGGCAAACACAATGAACGTACGGCGCCATGGCTGGAACGTATCGGTCTGGAGAAGATCAAACGCGTGGTTGTGGATGATCCGGAAGGCCGCAAGGCATTGATTGAACGTATGGACCTGTATTTGTCGACACTGACGACCGATCCATGGATGGACCGCCTGAAAGACGAGAAGCCGTCCGGTGAAATGACACAATTCAATGAATACACACCGATTGATATTCCGGTGGAGGTGGTCAACGCATGAGTAATCATATGAATTCGGAGACGAGCGGAAAGTGGCATCCTGTCTGTCAGGTCGAAGAAATCCCTCCATTGGGAGGGCGTACGGTACGCACCTGTCAGATGGAGATCGCTGTGTTTCGCCTGAGCGATGGCCGTATCAGGGCGGTGCATAACAGTTGTCCGCATAAGCAGGGGCCATTGGCCGACGGCATTGTCAGCGGCGATACGATTATTTGTCCCATGCATGCCTGGAAAATCAGTCTGGAATCCGGTGAAGTGCTGCCACCGGACTCCGGTTGTGTCAAAACCTATTCGGCAAAGGTCGAAGACGGACAGGTTCTGCTTCGGCTATAGCAAAAAAAAACTTTTCAAAAAATAAACAAGGGAGACAGAAATGGCTTACGTAAAACCGGAAGATGTTGTTGAGAATATGCTACTGGCGGGAGCCAGCAAAGGGAATCTGTCCATGAAGGACCTCCTGATAAGAGGGGCCTTATCGGGTGTGTTTCTGGGTTATGCCACCACGCTGGCCATTGTCGCGGCTACGCAGACGGGTCTGGGTATTGTGGGAGCGATTATTTTCCCCGTTGGCTTTGTCATGATCATCCTGCTGGGACTGGAACTGGCAACGGGCAACTTCGCCCTGATGCCGATTGCCGTCATGGATGGAAGAACCAGCATTGGCAAACTGGCATTTAACTGGATATGGGTTCTGATTGGCAATCTGATTGGCGGCATTTTGTATGCTTTTTTGTACTACATAGTCATGACAAAGATGGGCCATGTTGATCCCACAACTATTGCCGCCACGAAGAAGGTGATGGCCATTGCCGAACACAAAACCCTTGCGTATGCCCATCTGGGATTCGCCGGCACGGTTACTGCCTTTACCAGTGCGATACTCTGTAACTGGATGGTGACACTGGGCGCGGTTATGGCATTAACCGCGACGACAACCATCGGCAAGATTGTGGCTATGTGGCTGCCAATCATGACCTTCTTTGCTCTGGGTTATGAACATGCCATCGTCAATATGTTTGTGATTCCGGCCGGTATCATGCTGGGAGCCAATGTTACGGTGGCGGATTGGTGGTTGTATAATGAAATTCCGGTCATTCTTGGTAATATTGTCGGTGGCATGTTGTTTACAGGCATGGCGCTTTACATTACGGCAAGAAGAAAACCGGTAGCTGCATAATCTTTGAAGTTGTCAGGATTCAAACGACTAAATTCGTTCGGCAACGGTGGTCATTACTTTTGAAGTGAGCTTCATCAACGACTTGACGGGTGAAGGAAGCTCGGCAGCACCCAGTTCTTCGGCCAGATGGGCGTGCCCCAGTTCGTCCTCTTTCATCTGTATGATGATGGCGCGGCTGCGTATGTCCTTTTTCGGTAATCGTTTGAGGTGGTTTTCCAGATGGCGTACGACCTGATACTCGGTTTCCGCCAGGAAGCCGAGATTCCAGCGATCACCGGCAATGCCTGCCGTTATGCCAAGCGCAAACGATCCCAGATACCAGAGTGGATCGAGCTTGGAAGGCTCCTCCCCCAGTTCATTCAACCTGCGCCGGCACCAGTTCAGATGATCGCTTTCCTCGATTGATGCAGACTTGAGTTTATCACGCAGCATTGAATCGCGGGCGGTCAGGCTCTGCCCCTGATACAGGGCCTGGGCGGAAACCTCACCGGCATGATTGACTCGCATCAATCCGGCAGCCTGTTTTTTCTCCTGCGCGGAAAGCGTGGAGAAATTTTCGCATTGGTCGGCGGGATAATCACGGCTGGATGGTTGCTCGCAGCAGATGTTGTTAAGGACGTGATCCACCTCCCGGATGAGGGTATCAAAAACGGAATAGCGGTGAAATTCGGGGGTATTCATGGTGAAAGAATATAGCTATCGCTTACATCTTCGCAAGGGGCTCAATGACAGTCTTTTTTAGCTAACTTATGGCAATTAAAGCACTTAACGGTTTATCCACAGAATCTGTGGATAACTTTGTGGATGAATTCATTGTATTTCTTTAATCACGGTCACGGGTGACATACTGCTGCCTTATGCCTAAAAAATAGGCTCTATTAATAGTTTAATAAAAACATATAGTTAGGGTGTCATATAAAAGTTAACCTTAATCTATTCCTGCAAATATCTTCATGTAACACAACGGATGGTAAAAAAGTGAATAATATCAGGTATTGAGGAAGGATTGGCAGTGTTTTGCGGCTTGTTCGCCGCGGATAACAGCCGCTTCAATGGTGGCCGGAAATTCACCGGGCAATGGTGCTTCCGAGGCGTCAATGATACATTCAGATAACCGGATGTTCGATTGCCCTGCTCGAACCTGTGTCGTGGCATGAAATTCCCGCACCATGCGAAGATGGTCAGGTTTAAGAGGACTTTTCCTCCCCATGATTTCCTGTAACTCCCGGCACACTTTGGAAATACGCTGCTGCCGGGATGCATCACGTTGATCGGCGCTGATTACGGCGCATATATGGCGGTATGGCGATTCAGTCTGTTCCGGCATTTGTTGGCTTACGTCAAAGAACCATTGGCCGGTTGTTCCAATGCCGCCGATCATGGGTCTGGGCAATGCTTCCGTGTCCGCAAGCCAGAAATGAATATTGGTGATGCAGCGCGTTTCAATTTTCGCATGCATATTCAGTAAACGGTTCCGGGCACGGGCAGGCAGGGCGATGATAGCGGCATCAAATTTTTCGCACGCACTACCTGTTTTAATATGAACCTTGTGATCATGCTCATTCAGTTCTTTGATCCGGATGGAGGTATGGATACGGACACCTCTCGATTTTGCCAGGCGCACCAGCGGTTCCACCAGCGCCTTGCTTAAAGGCTGCGTAAACCAGCCCAAACGGGCGCAGGCATGACTGTTAAAGGCTTCGCGCAATACCAGAGAAAAGCTCCTCGCGTTGGCGCTTTGTATTGTTTCATTCATGGCGCCGAGACATAGCGGTTCAAGCAGGTCGCGAATGAGTGCTTCCGGGACATCAATCTGCTGGAGCCAGTCATGTACTGTAGTCTGCGCATCAATACCACTGGCCATAGATTTGCGATTGGCCATGGCCAGGCGGAGCAGGGCGGTTGCACTGTCCATATGATGTCCCGGCAGACGAAGGCAGGCCCAGGGCATGGCAAGGGCAAGGGGAAGATGGGGAGGCGGGACAAGCTGGAAATGCCCGCGGCCGGCGTCCCATAACGGTAATTCGAGGGATGGCTGCCAGTGAATGTACTGGTTCGCGCCGGCCTCCTCTAGCAACCGTTGGGTGCGGTGGTATGCCCCGACAAGCAGATGTGGGCCATTGTCCACCCATTGATTGACGCGTGTATCAAAAAAGGAACGGGTGCGCCCTCCGGGTGCGGGCGCGGCTTCGAACAGGTCAATGTCAACATCATGTTCCGCAAGACGAATGGCACATGTCAAACCGCAGAGGCCACCGCCAATGATGGCGATACGTTGCCGGTCAGACATCGAATGTAAGAGGTAATACCCGTTTGGCCGCCCTTTTTTCATAGCGCCACATTCGCCAGGCGATCCATATCTTGTGAACAGGAAGCAGTCTGGGTGGATGCTTCCACAAAGCATGCGGATTCTTCCGGATACGTTTGAAATGGGTATAATAAATCGCGCCCATGAGCAGGGATGGGCGGAGCGATTCGCGGTCCTCCTTCGGTAGGAGGAGAAGCGCTCTGGTATATAACGTACTTGTCTTGTCTATATAATGAGCGATCAGTGTTTGCATGCCTGTCGTCATGTTCCCGTCCATAAAATCCTGATCCGTCACGCCGAAACGAATCAGATCCTGCTGCGGGATATAAATACGTCCCCGCTCAGCATCCTCTTTCAGATCCCGAAGAATATTGGTGAATTGAAGCGCCTCCCCGAGTGTGGTGGCGAAATCAGAGGCCTGACGTGATTGATGGCCGAATATCTCTATCGTCAGTAGTCCGACCACACCGGCTACCCGATGGCAATATAACGCCAGGTCAGCTGGTTTGAGCATAGGTTGGCGGGCCACATCCATGCGCATACCATCGAGTATCTCGAGAAACAGCTCTTCCGTCAGGTGGAAGTGCTGCCGTGCCCAATTCAGCTCCTTGCCAACGGGGTGACGCGGCTTATCCTCAAAGGTACGACCCAGTTCTTCATTCCAGAACTGTAATTTTTGCATCGCGACATCCGGGTCGCTAACCTCATCGGCAATGTCGTCCACTTCACGGCAGAACGCATACAGCGCCATCATGGCCCGGCGCTGATCTTCGGGCAGAAAAAGGAACGCGTAAAAGAAGGAGGAACCGGATCCCCTTGTTTTATCCTCGCAATATTGACGCGTGTCCTGTGCCATCAATGCGCTACTTATCAGCGAGGCCGACGGTAAGGCGGTGAAAAAGCATCTGCCAGCACAAGCGGCGCAAGCGCAAGCCATGTGCGCCTGTGCAGGGCTGGTCGCTGATGCAGTGGATCATGCGAGCGCTGCACTTCCTGTAGAATCTTTCGTCCCCCGCGCAGGGTTGCCGCAATTTGAAGTTTTAATCTGAATGGAAGGAAAGGAAGCAGTTCGCGGCCCTTTGTAAACAATTTATCCGTATATTCGATAGCCTGCGAAAGCGCCGGACGAATCTGCTCTGAAACATCCTTTTTTAACAAGTCCGTACTGTTCATGTCCGCCGATTCGAGCCATTCTTCTGGCAGATAACAGCGGCCGTTCGGTATATCGCGGCTAAAATCCTGCCAGAAATTGGTCAGTTGCAGGGCCGTGCAAATGGCATCCGATGCGCCCAGCGCGGCTGGATGCGAGATGCCGTGCAGCGCCAGAACCAGCCGCCCCACCGGATTGGCGGAATGACGGCAGTAGAATAGCAATTCATCGACTGTGGCATAGGCATGAATGCTCACATCCATACGGAACGCAGTAAGCAGGTCATGCAGGCAGGATACGGGAAGCTTGTACTTTTTAATTGCGTCTCCCAGTGCCATGAATACCGGATGATCGACACTTTCGTGTTCGCAACGTTCCAGCAGCACTTCCCATGCATCCAGTTGCTTCAAGCGTTTGTCGGCATCATCGTCTCCTTCGTCAGCCATATCGTCCGCAGCTCTGGCAAAGGCATAGATGGCAGCAATCGCCGGGCGAAGGTCATGGCGAATGAACAGGGAAGCGGTGGGAAAGTTCTCGTAGTGATCCCGTGCCAGTCGTATGCAGTGACGGTAAGCTTGCTCCACACTCATTTCCGGTTCGATTTTATCCTGACACAATATTGGATCGGACATGGCGACATGGTAGGCGGTGAGAGTAGCGTGCGGCAAGCACTGTGGGCATGGAGGACGATTTGGCGAAAAAGCATTCGAGGGTTGTCATCATCGGCGGAGGCATTATCGGTTGCTTAACGGCATGGCGGCTTGCTCAGCACGGTGCCGAACCCATTATTATTGAGCGTGGGCGCATCGGACATGAATCATCATGGGCTGGTGCAGGAATCCTGTGTCCCATCCAGCCTTGGTTGTATCCGGATGCCTTTACCCGCCTGATTGAAGCCAGCCTTGCGCTTTACCCCGATTTACAGAAGGAGCTACAGTCACACACCGGCATTTCTCCTCAATGGCTTAAGAGTGGTCTGATAATGCCGTTTTTTCCCGATGATGCAGTGAATCACCGGCAAGCAGCGATTGACTGGTCGAACCGCTTTGGCTGGCAGATTGAGCAACTGGATACCCGGCAGGCAAAGGAAGCAGAGCCCGCACTGGCGGACGATGTACAGGGCGCGCTTTTGTGGCCGGACGTGGGCCAGGTGCGCAATCCCAGGTTGCTGAAAGCGCTTCGTACTTTGCTGCAAAGCGAGGGTGTTGAAATACGTGGTCAGACAGAAGTGGAAGGCCTCATTGAAAAAGCAGGCAGGGTATGCGGCGTGTGTCTTACGGATGACAGCACACTGGAAGCAGATGCTGTGTTGCTGGCCGCAGGCAGTTGGAGTGGTGTGTTGGGAAAGCAGTTCGGGATTTCGCTACCGATAAAACCGGTGAAGGGACAGATTGTTCTGTTAAAGTCCCAACCGGGACGGCTTACACATATTGTCAAACATGATCGAGTATATTTTGTACCGCGCCGGGATGGGCGGATTCTTGTTGGCGCGAGCATGGAATCTGTCGATTTCAAACGTGGCAATACGGTGGTTGAAATGCATGGACTACTGGATGGATTGCTCAGGCTGACACCGCAGCTCGCGCATGAGCAAATCGAGCATCAATGGATGGGGTTCCGTCCGGGTACACCCGATGGTTTGCCGTTTTTGGGGCCGATTCATGAGAAGCCGGGTCTGTGGGTGGCCAGTGGGCACTACCGCAATGGCGTGGCGTTGGCGCCTATTACTGCTAAAATCATGAGTGGATGGATATTGGGCGAACAACCGGATATGGACATGGCGTGTTTTTCCCCCAATCGCTCTGTTCAGCCATCGTCCGTGCTTGGTTTTCCAGATTCTGTAGAGTGTCCTTAGCTGTTTCCTCCATGCCATGAGTAGCCTGTGTTGGTTTTTTGACGATTTTAAATCATTAATCGTCAAAAAATGACTTATTTGGTCGCCATACTTTACCTCTGTGTGATACTGGCCAGAATCTAAAACATCGTCACCAAATGGATTATGCGTTTATTCCATCCTGATTGAAATAGACTGTTTTATCTATATATAACAATCGTTATTTCTAAATAAGATAAGTAATACACTCAAGTTTTTCTTCCCTTAACCGATAGGCAGGTAGATCGATTGGCATTGGTCATGCGTACAAAGTGCTAATTGAATGCTTGGGGAAGGGCTTTCAGGACTTAAATAAATGAGAGGTGAACATGTCAAAAGTCATGATTGTTGATGACATGGCGAGTATGCGCAAGATGGTGACATTTACGCTGGAGAGCGAAGGTCACGAGGTTATCGAGGCCGATGATGGCGACGTAGCACTTGAGCTTGCAAAGCAACAAAGCGGCATCAATCTGGTCATCACGGATGTCAACATGCCAAATATGGATGGCATTACGCTTGTGGCTGAGTTACGCAAACTCCCTGCCTTTAAGTTTACCCCCATTTTGCTGCTAACCACGGAAGGGGCCAAAGAGAAGAAAATGCAAGGCAAGGCTGCCGGAGCCACGGGCTGGCTGGTGAAGCCGTTTGACCCGGACAAGCTGCTGGCGACGGCCAGAAAGGTCTTGAGGTAGAAAGTGTCCTGTCCCATAGAAGATCATGCCATCAGAGCCATCCCAGGGAACCAGGGCAAGGCGCGTCCCGCAGCCAATGGCATGTCCTTGGCAAGGGGCGCAACGCCGCATTGGTTCCCTGGGATGGCTCCCTTCGGGCGAGTCCTGGCGGGCGCGCGTCTGCGTTGTGCTCGTTTGAATTGGCTACGGCCAGTTCCGCACTCGCACGCCTTGCCGCACATCCCGCCAGAACTCGCTGATGGCGCGATCTTCTATGGGACAGGACACTAGCCATGGCCATTGATCTCGAACAATTCAAAGGGATTTTCTTCGAAGAGAGTTTTGAAGGTCTGGATGCGATGGAGTCTGGCCTGCTGGAGATGAATGAGGGTGGCACGAATCTGGAAACCGTAAACACGATTTTCCGAGCCGCGCATTCCATCAAGGGTGGTAGTGGCACATTTGGTCTTGGTCCCATCACCTCATTCACCCATATCATGGAAGGGCTGCTGGATGAGATGCGCGAGGGTAAGCGTGAAGCCACCCCTGAGATCATCAATGTATTGCTGGAATCGGTAGATGTGTTGCGCGAGCTCATGACTGCCTTTCAGAATAATGAGGATCCCGATGTCTCTCACATGGAAGACCTGCAAAAGCAGTTAGCGGTTATTCGTGATTCGGATGCCGTAAGCTCTGCTGAAATAAATCAGGATAGCGATTCACAAAATAGCGATGAATCAGATGAGAAAGAAACAACGGTGGAAGGCTGGAATATCAGCTTCCATCCGCATGAGGGCTTGCTCAAGACGGGTAATGACCCCGCCCTGATATTGCGCGAGTTGAGTGAGCTGGGTGAAATCACCATCGAAGTGGATGATTCACATCTCCCTCCTTTGCCGGATATGGACCCGGAAGCGTGTTATCTATCGTGGGAGATTCACCTTAAGGGCGCCATCGAACAAGATCAGATCACGGAAATCTTTGAATGGGTCGAGGATGATTGCGATCTGGAACTGGTGCCAATTTACCCGGCGCGCAACAAGAGTGACCGCAGGGATCAAGATCGCAGGGTCGCCACCAGCGATGACCGCAGGCAGGAGAATCGGAGGCAGGAAGCTCGCAGGCCAAGTGATAAAGCGCCATCCAAACCGGCCACCACCATCCGGGTCGGAACGGATCGCATTGACGCGATTATCGACATGGTCGGTGAACTGGTGATTACGCAATCCATGTTAAGCCAGTTGGGTGAAGACTTTGATATGAGCAAGCTGGAGCGCCTTCGCGACGGACTGGAGGACCTGGAACGCAATTCACGGGATTTGCAGGAAAACATCATGCGTATCCGCATGCAGCCCATCAGCTTTGCATTCAATCGTTTCCCGCGTGTGGTGCATGATTTAAGTCAGAAGCTGGGCAAGAAGATCCGTCTCGAACTGGTGGGTGAAGAAACCGAGATGGACAAGACCGTGATGGAGAAGATCAACGATCCGCTGGTGCATCTGGTGCGCAATTGTCTTGATCACGGGTTGGAAACTCCGGAAGAACGTATTGCGGCGGGCAAGGATGATGAAGGTTATGTGCGGCTCAATGCATTCCATCAGGGCGGCAACATTGTTGTTGAAGTGTCTGACGACGGGCGCGGTCTTTCCCGTGAAAAGATTCTGGGCAAGGCCATTGAGAAAGGGCTGGTCAAGGAAACGGACGTACTGACCGATGAAGCGGTCTTTATGCTGTTATTCGAAGCGGGATTCTCCACGGCGGAACAACTCAGTGACATTTCCGGACGTGGCGTGGGGCTCGATGTGGTGCGTCGCAATATCGAATCACTGGGTGGTGGTGTTGAAGTCCAGTCCACGTTTGGCGAGGGCTCGGCATTCACCATTCGCCTGCCGCTGACGCTGGCAGTGCTCGATGGCCAATTATTCAGGATTGGCGGGGATACGTATGTCCTGCCTCTGGCATCCATTGTTGAATCGCTGCAAATCCAGCGGGATTCGCTGGGCGGGGTTGCGGGTGACGCGGAAGTATACCGCCTGCGTGAAGAATATATCCCGATTGTCCGGCTTTCCGATGTTTTTTCCACCGGTGAACACCTTGATGATCTGGAGAATTCACTATTGGTGGTTGTGGAGTGGGGTGAAAAACACATCGGGTTACTGGTGGATGAATTGCTGGGTCAGCAGCAGGTCGTCATCAAGAGTCTGGAGACGAATTATGAGCGCGTGAGGGGCATATCCGGTGCCACCATTCTCGGTGACGGCACGGTGTCCCTGATTCTGGATATATCGGGTCTGGTTGAAATCTCCTATTCGATACGGGATGCGCTGAAACCAAGGCTTGCGGCTGTGAATGGAAGAAGCCTGGCATGAACAAACAGGAGAATACGTATGGGTGATATAAAAAAACCAACGGCCAATGAGGCTGAGAATCAATTCCTGACATTTATGCTGGCAGGTGAGGAATATGGTGTGGATATTCTCACTGTACAGGAGTTGCGCGGCTGGGAGCCCACCACGCCGATTCCAAACTCACCCTCCTATGTACGCGGCGTGATTAATTTGCGAGGCGTGGTGGTTCCGATTGTTGATCTGCGTGACCGGTTTAATCTGGAGCGTATTGACTATGGCCCAACCACGGTGGTGGTCATTGTGAAAGTTAAGAATGAAGAGCATGAGCGCATTCTCGGCATTGTCGTGGATGCTGTCTCCGAGGTGTACAACATCTCCGAATCCGATCTGCAACCATCCCCGGATATGCAAGGCTCCATTTCCGTTGATTACGTCAGGGGGCTGGCCACGATTGAAAACAAGATGGTCATTTTGCTGGACATCAACAAGCTGGTTCATGAGGGCATTCTTTCCAAGGGGAAAGAAATGCCACCCGGAACTGGACAACCCGCGCAAGCAGCTGCGGAGAACGGATAAGGCTGGAAATCAGTGATGAATTTTGGAGTTATTTGAAAGAAAAAACCACATCAGTGGAATAATTATTAAGTAATATTAACCAGGAGGTTAAAATGAAAAATATAAATTTTAGTGTGAAACAGAAACTTATGCTCATGGTTCTGCCTGTTTTGCTTGGTTTGATTGCATTTTCCGGCAATCAGGTGATGTCATCCTGGGGCACGTTAAATGAAATGAAATCCTTCCAGACTGTAGCCAAGCTGGGAGTGGCCGCCAGTGCTCTGGTACATGAACTCCAGAAGGAACGCGGGATGTCTGCCGGATTTGTGGGCAGCCACGGTAAGAAATTTGCTGACAAGCTTCCTCTACAGCGCAAAAATGTAGATAAAAACCTTGTTGCGTATAAATCTACGCTTAAATCTATTGATATGGATTCCCTGCCTCCGGGACTGGTTGAGTCCATTGGCAAGTCTGCCAAATTGCTGGAACAGCTTGGGACTACACGGGGAGAGGTGTCGAGTCAGAATATCACCGTGCCTGCCCTGGTGGGCTTTTATTCAGGCACCAATGCGTCGCTCCTGAATGGCATTGGACAACTTGCCAATACGACACATGATAATGAATTAATTACGGACGTGCTGGCAGTTACCAATTTCCTGCTAAGCAAAGAGCGTGCGGGTATTGAACGTGCGGTTCTTGCTACTGCATTTGCCGCGGACGAGCTTAAACCTGGTGTGTTCAAGAAATATATGAAATTGAAGGTTGAGCAGGACACCTACATGAATGTATTTAATGCAATCGCAAGTGAGAAATTCCGCGGAATAGTCAGCGAAACGGTTACAGGCGACGCACTTAAAAAGGCAGCGGATTTCCGTACCATTCTGGAATCAAAAACAAGCAACTTTGGCGTGGATGCTACGGACTGGTTTAAGGTTCAGACAGCCAAGATCAACCTGTTAAAGAAAGCTGAAGACCAACTAAGCGCGGCGTTTACTCATGATGCGGATGAAAAGGCAGGCAAGGCATTAACATCGCTGATTACAATATTGGTCATTACCATTCTGTTACTTTTTGTTTCAGGCATTCTTTCCTTCCGTATGCTTAATGGCATTGTGGGATCCATAAATGGTGCCGCAAAAGCCACCAATGCCATTGCTGAAGGGGATTTCAGCAGCAAGATCGATACTTCACTCAAGGACGAAATCGGGATGTTTCTTGGTTCCCTTGAAACAATGCGTGGCCGTTTGTCTGTGGTTTTGAATGATGAAATAGTGCCGGTGCTTGATGCTGCCAAGGCGGGTGATCTTTCCAAGCGTGTCCAAACCGGGGATTACGGAGGCTTTTACAAGCAGCTTGGAGATACCATCAATGCCCTGCTCGACAAGACGGAACAGGCCATTAACGACACCGTTGACGGCCTTAAAGCGCTGGAGCAGGGCGACCTGACGCACAAGATCACCAACGAATATGAAGGCGCATTCGATGTTATCAAGCAGGCTGCCAATGCGACAACGGCCAAACTGAGTAGAACATTGAATGATGATATCGCTCCCGCACTGGATGCTGCCAAGGCAGGTGATCTTTCCAAGCGTGTCCAGACCGAGAACTACGTAGGTTTTTACAAACAGCTCGGAGATGCCACCAATGACCTGCTCGACAAGTCGGAACAGGCCATTAATGACACCGTTGCCGGTCTCAAAGCGCTGGAGCGGGGAGATCTGACGCACAAGATCACCAACGAATATGAAGGCGCGTTTGACACCATCAAGCAGGCATCGAACAACACGGCCGTGAAGCTGGCCGAAGTAGTGAAAGGTATCTCAGAGACGGCGGGAGAAGTGGGCAACGGCTCCTCGGAGATCGCCAGAGGCAATGCTCAGCTGAATGACTCCACACAGGAGCAGGCAGCGGCGCTGGAAGAGACCGCAGCCAGTATTGAGGAGATCACGGGCACCATCCAGCAGACGGCGGATAATTCACGTCAGGCGAACCAGCTGGTAACGGAAGCGCATCAACAGGCCGAGAACGGCAGTGCCGTGGTGGATCATGCGACGGAAGCGATGTCCGGCATCAATGCGAGCAGCAAGAAGATCGCAGATATCATCGGCGTGATCGATGAGATTGCCTTTCAGACCAATCTGCTGGCCCTGAATGCGGCAGTGGAGGCGGCCAGGGCGGGTGAGCAGGGCCGTGGTTTTGCCGTGGTTGCGGGTGAAGTGAGATCGCTGGCGCAGCGAAGTGCGGAAGCGGCCAAAGAGATCAAGGGCCTGATCAACGAAAGCGTTTCCAGTGTTGAGGAGGGCAGCAAGCTGGTAGACGAATCCGGCAAAGCCCTGAAATCGATTGTCACTTCGGTGCAGAAGGTGAAGGACATTGTCTCCGAGATTGCAGCGGCGAGCCAGGAACAGGCTTCCGGCGTGGAGCAGATCAACAAGGCGATTGCCCAGCTGGATAGCGGTACACAGCAGAATGCTGCCATGGTCGAGGAAGTGAGTGCATCCAGTGAAAATCTGGATGAACAGGTGGATAGCATGCGTGATCTGATTGCCGTGTTTGATATTGGAGAGAGTGGTGCATCCACCAAGTCTTCAAAAGCGCCGGATAGCGGTAAGAAGGTGGTGGAGATGAACAAAACCACTATCAGGAAAGAGACCAAAAAGGCAGCCAGAGTTGCAGCGAAGGCTGTATCCAAAGCTGCCACCCAAGCCAAAGGAAAGGTTGAGGGTGAGGAATGGGAAGAGTTTTGACTATGCGTGTGTTTCCATACCAGGGAAAACCTTTCTAGAGCGGTTACCTCACAGTGGAATTATACCACTCGCCTTTCCGCGATGAATGGTATCTTCCATAGGGTGGTGCAGGGCCACTTACCATGTTGCAATGAAGGGGCTTTTGGGTCTGTTGCAAAAACACCTTTGGGAAATCAGGTGCCATAGGGAATATATATGAATGTTGTACAGGCTATCAATAAATCGTTATCGGCAAAAATCATGCTGGCGGTGTTTACAGTGTTTATTGCCGTGGTGACAACGGCTACTTACATGTCGCACGTGGAGGAAAAAGACCGTGCGCTGGAAATGATCAAGCAACAGGTTTCAGCACAAAATAATGCAGCCTTCGACA
>JAUZQZ010000062.1 GCA_030950745.1 Mariprofundaceae bacterium
CTTATTCATATCATTTATGGGGTGCTAAAAAGCAATCAACCTTTTGATGCCAACTTCGCGGTCAAAAACGCTTGACTGCCAAGACGGTATCTGACTCCTTCGTTTGTTATAGCGATAACTGGGGAAGGAACTACGATGATGGCACTGTTCATGCCATCATGCCATGGGCCACAGACGTAACCACATTGCAATGTAAAACGCCCTGCTTTGGCAGGTGAAAATTTAATGATTGCAAGCTCTCCCAATGCGACGGCATTAAACAAATGTAATCCACGGATAGCCAAAGTATGCTTCAGATCCAGGCTGGTTAGATTCAGGCGATAGGGTTTTCCCTGTTCCAGTTCAAGAATATATTTCCCCCAGCCTTGGGTGCTCGCCAGTATATATATATCGGAACCGGCAGGTGGGTGTACAATCGGTATATCCCCTTCGTGGCGCACAGTATAATTGAGGACCATTCGCTCAACTTTCTTTTTGAAATCCGCCAGAGCAGCAGGGGGAATCTTCTCTTTTGTGATAGTATATCCCGCGTCTACGTTAACATATTTCCAGACAATTGCTCCGATAGACGTTCCTATCAGCAGTAGCGATAGACAAGTCGCCACAATATATAAATTCCTGTTTCCCGATTTTTCTTCCATTATCCAATCCCTTATGAACATAAAAACTGTGTGGCAGCAACTCTAATAGATACGGTAACAAAAATCAGAATACAAATTATCTTTTTCCTCAAAAAGAGCCTATGCCGTGATACCCATCCAATATTGCTGCTCTCGACGAGTTCTGTGGGGACAGGAGGGTGATGGAACTTGAGCTTTGCATTGTATGCCTCTATACCCTACACAGGGATAATGAATATGAATGAAACAGATGTGCTGGTGATTGGTGGCGGCATTCATGGATGTGGCGTGGCGCAGGCGGCAGCCGCGCGCGGTTTGCGTGTCTTGTTGGTGGAACAGGGAGAGATTGCCAGCGGCACATCCAGCCGGTCCAGCAAGTTGATTCACGGGGGGCTGCGTTATCTGGAAACGATGCAATTCGGTCTTGTGCGTGAGGCGTTGCATGAGCGCGAAACATTATTGCGTATTGCGCCGGAACTGGTGCGCAGGGAGCATTTTTATATCCCTGTTTACCGGACCAGTTCCAGACCACCATGGAAAATCACAGCAGGATTGATGCTCTATCGCTTTATTGCGGGAGGTGATAACGATTTTCACCGTATTCCCCGGCATCAGTGGAAACAGGTTCTGCCTGATTTATCCAGAGAAGGGTTGCGTGCTGTATTCCAATACTGGGATGCGGCGACGGATGATGCCGCACTGACAAGGGCCGTGGCGGATTCGGCGGTAGAGTTGGGAGCCGAAGTCTGGACAAAGTGCCGTGTGCAATCAATCAGGCAAATTGAGCATGGCTGGGAAGTGAATTTTGGCGACGGAGACACGGTGCGTGCTTTGGTGCTGGTGAATGCTGCGGGGCCATGGGTGAATCAGGTGCTGCAACTGATCAGTCCGCAAGCCGGGAAGCTTAAAATAAGCCTGGTTCAGGGAAGCCATGTTATTCTTCCGCGACCACAGGAAGCTTATGTGTACGCCGAAGCTGAGGATGGCCGTGCGGTTTTCATCATGCCGTGGAAGGGACAAACCATGGTGGGAACGACGGAAGTGGACGTGGTTGATGTTGGTCGTCCCGAGCCGGACGACGATGAAGTCAGTTATTTACTCAAGGTTTATCGCCACCATTATCCGTCACGTCCCTCCAGTGAGAAAGATGTTGTGGCTTGCTTTGCAGGTGTGCGCGTGTTGCCGGGGGATGGCGGGAGCTTTACCGGGCGTACGCGGGAAGTTCGGCTCTTGTGTGATGATTCCAGTCGTCCCCGCCTGGTAACGATTTATGGCGGCAAGTTGACCACCTATCGCCGCACGGCGGAACGAGTGGTGCAGTTGCTGTCGCCAGGGTTACAGTTTCCCAAGGCGGAAGCGGACACCTCTAAAATAAAGCTCTAATACAGTTTCATCAGACCCTTGAGAACCATGTCCGTATGACTGACAATACCAATAATATCCCCTTTTCCATCGACAACCGGTGCTCGCGATAGTCCCAGCCGGCCAAATAGCGAACTGGCATGCCGGATATTCATGCCGGGATTGATGACAACAGCCGGTTTGGTCATGACTTCATAAATGCTGACACGGTCGGGAGATTTATTCTTGGCCAGAACATGCCGGGCGATATCTGCCAATACGACAATACCATATTCATCGTCTTCATTGCGTTTATTCACGATAACACATTTTGTTTCCACGTGGTTCATCATGTTTAATACCTGACGTACGGTGGAAAGACCATCCACCATGTCAAATTCGTGTTTCATCACGTCGCGGACACGAATGGTTTTGCGTTCACTCATTATATTTCCTCCTCTACTTCCTCGACGATGGCTTCGATTTGTGTTTTTAAGCCAATCGTGTCTTCCACATCCACCTGAAAGGCTACGCCCTGCCCCGGATTATCGTCAAAACCACCTGCTGAAGCGATGCGTTCGAGAATCTGTCGGCATAAATGTTCCTCAACGAGAAATAACAGCATATCCCGCTGTGTTTCAAGATTCAGTCCGAAAAATGTTTTTTTAGGTTTCAGGCCTTCGCCGCGGGCATCGCCCAGTACAGTGGCTCCGGTTGCACCGGCTTCACGCGCAGCTTTCATGATGGCATCTGTTGTGCTGCCTTCAACCAGTGCGATAATGAGTTTAAAATGCATATCTTATCTCCTTGTAGTCTCTCTGGTATTTGATGTCCACCGCTCTGCAATCCATGTATAGGCTAGCACAGTCATAATCGGGAAAACGCTGGCGAATGCGACCAGACCAAAGCCATCAATCATAGGACTTCGGCCTGGAATGGTACTGGCCAGCCCCAGCCCCAGTGCGGCAATCAGGGGGACAGTTACTGTGGATGTGGTGACGCCGCCGGAGTCGTAAGCCAGTGGAATAATCCTTTTTGGTGAAAACAGAGTCTGCACCATCACGATAATATAGGCGGCAATGATATACAGCCATAAATCTGTGCCGGTAATGATGCGGTAGCAACCGATTGATACGCCAATGGCCACACCTGCAGCCACCGAAAGCCGCAAGCCCCATGCCGACACTGCACCGCCGGAAATTTGCTGGGCTTTCATGGCTATAGCAATCAAGGCTGGTTCGGCGATAGTCGTGGCAAAACCGATAGCCAGTGCAAAGGCGTACACCCAACCGTAGTATTGCCACTGAACATGTTCGGGAATCTGTGCAATTGAGCCAAACAGGAATTCTGGAGCAGTTAGTTGTTTTGCCATCAATTCGCCCAGTGGGAAGATGGCTTCTTCAAGGCCCATAAGGAAGAGCGCCATGCCCAGCATGATATAAGCAAGGCCGCGTAATATGCGCCATGGCCTGGCCATGGGGCCGCGCAATATCACAAACTGGAAAAAACCCAATATCAGAACGATGGGCAACAAATCATGTAATGTTTCCAGCAATGTCCGGATAAAGATCTGTACGAATTCAAACATTAGTTTGCCATCCAGAGGCCGAATACCATGACGAAAACAATGGGCAGTAACGAAGCAAAGGCGATAAGACCGAAACCATCAAGCAACGGGTTGCGTCCCTGAATGGAAGAGGCGAGCCCTACGCCCAGTGCGGTTACCAGCGGTACGGTGATGGTCGAGGTGGTCACGCCGCCCGAGTCATAGGCGATGCCGATAATCTCTTGTGGTGCAATTGCAGTCATGCCTACCACGAGGAGGTAGCCACCTATGATAAACCACGGCAGTGGCCAGCCGAGAAGAATGCGTATGACGCCAATCACGATGGCAATGCCAACCGATAAAGCGACGGTAAGGCGCAAGCCCAGCGCATACGCTGCCATGTCCTTTTCCGTGCTGGCGATGAACCCTCCCTGTGCGGCAATATTCGCCGCCTTGCCGGCAATGGCAATCAGTGCAGGTTCAGCGATGGTAGTGCCGAAGCCAAGCAGAAAAGCAAACGATATCAACCATGGAACGCTCCCCTTTTTGGCAAAACTGTACGCCATGGCTTCACCCAGCGGGAACATGCCGATTTCTAACCCTCTGACAAACAGCGCCAGTCCCAGCAGAACAAATAGTAACCCCGCAGCAATCCCGCCCAGATTTGGAATCGGTTGTTGCAGTACGAATATCTGAAAGAAGGCAATAACCAGAACAATTGGAGAAAGATCGCGCAATGCTTCAATAAGGGGACGGAAGGCCTTCCTGAATCCCCTCATATTTGAAATTTAGCCGCTTAGACAGGTGGTAATCACCTGATTCAGAACGAGTGTTTCCTGGTTGCCATCGGCCATATTTTTCAGTGTGATATGATTCGAATGCATTTCATCCTCACCGATTACGGCGACGAATCGAACATGCTCACGATCTGCCATTTTGAACTGACGTTTGGCGCTGCCACCACCACAATGCACCACCGAGCATCCGGCCTTACGCAACTCAGCTGCAACATTCAGGGCGTAAGCACTGACCGAATCGCCAATGGCGACGATGCCTATATCAGGAAGTTCCGCTTCTGTTTCAGGCAATAACATGGCAATCCGTTCCAGGCCCAGGGCAAAACCCACGGCGGGGGTTGCCGGACCTCCCAGTTCTCCCACCAGTCCGTCATAACGGCCTCCGGCGAGTACGGTTCCCTGCGCACCGAGTTGATCGGTGATGATTTCAAATGCCGTGCGATTGTAGTAATCCAGACCGCGTACAATGCGGGGATTGACGTGGTAGGGGATATCCAGCACATCCAGTGCCTGTTTGAGCCCGAAAAAATGTGTTTCACAATCATTGCACAGATGGCTGGCCATTTCCGGAGCGTCCGCAAGCTGTGCCTGACAGCTTTCGTTCTTGCAATCGAGCACCCGCAGCGGATTTTTTTCAATACGTACATTGCATGTTTCACATAGACAATCTGTGCGTGACTTGAGGTATACGACCAGCTTGTTGCGATAATCCGGACGGCATACCGGGCAGCCAAGTGAATTGATTTCCAGACGCAATGACGGTAGTCCCAATTCGGACAGGAAGGCATGTGCCATCGCCAGCAATTCGGCATCTTCCAACGGGCCCTGTACATTAAGCCATTCCACGCCAATTTGCTGGAATTGGCGCAGGCGGCCTTTTTGCGGACGTTCGCGCCGAAACATAGGGCCTGTATAGAACCAGCGCTGCGAACCCGAGCGAGTCAGCCCCGCTTGCAAGTATGCGCGCACGGCGCCCGCTGTCCCCTCCGGGCGGAGACAAATGTCATCACCGCCCTGATCCGTGAAATGATACATTTCCTTGGAAACAATATCGGTTTCTTCACCGATGGAGCGGACAAACAGCGCGGTGGGTTCCAGCACGGGAAGCCGCACTTCGGAGAATGCGTAGCATTTGAATACATCGCGTGCGGTCTGTTCAATATGCCGCCAGCGGCGTACGTCAGAGGTTAAACCATCGTGGATGCCACGAATGCTGCGGAAACTTTTACTCATGAATCTTTCTGCTGGCGCAATTTGGCGGCCCGTTGTTCCACTTCCCGGACCAATTGTTCCACGAGGTCTTCCTCCTTCACTTTCCCGCTGGGTTTGCCGTCCTTGTACATTAGGTGTACGGGGTAGCCACCGGTGATGCCGAGTCCGGCTTCACGTGCCTCTCCCGGCCCGTTGACCACGCAGCCGATGACCGCCACATCCATCGGTTCATGAATGTGAGACAGTCGTTTCTCCAGCATTTCAACGATTCTAATCACATCAAACTTTTGCCGCGCACAGGACGGGCAGGCAATGATATTCACGCCTCGATGACGCAGGTTCAGGCCTTTCAGGATTTCAAATCCTGTACGAATCTCTTCTTCCGGTTCGGCCGCCAGTGAAATACGAATCGTGTCGCCAATCCCGTCGGCCAGCAGTAATCCCAGCCCGATGGAAGATTTAACTGTGCCGCCGAACCGGCTTCCAGCCTCGGTAATGCCAAGATGAAAGGGGTAGTCCACTTTTTTAGCCAGCTTCCGGTATGCACATACGGTCATGGGGATGTTGCTGGCTTTGAGGGATATCTTGATATCATGAAAATCCATATTCTCAAGGATACGGATATGGCCCAGGGCCGATTCAACCATGGCATCGGCGCAGGGTTCGCCATACTTCTCCAATAAAGGCTTCTCCAGCGATCCGGCATTGACGCCAATGCGGATCGAGATATTGCGCTCCTGCGCGGCCTTGACGACTGTTTCAACACGGTCGCGGGCACCGATATTGCCCGGATTCAATCGCAGACCGTGTACGCCCGCATCCAGCGCCGCCAGCGCCATGCGGTGACTGAAATGAATGTCAGCGATGATGGGCACCGGGGTTTGATTCAGGATTTCAGGCATCGCTGCGGCTGAATCGGGGTCAGGCACCGAAACACGCACGATATCAGCGCCGGCTTCGGCCAGACGACTGATTTGCGCCACTGTCGCATCAATGTCCGTTGTTGGCGTGTTGGTCATGGATTGTACGGCGATGGGAGCATCACCACCAATGATGATGTTACCAACATGTACGGGCCGGGTTTTCCGGCGAGGTTTCAGGATGGTATCACGCATGATGTGCTTGGGGTTCCCGTGAAAGACACGAAGTGGATTTCGTGAGGTGGAAGAGGGGACGTAACAGCATCTATGAATAGTCCAAGTTAATCATTTAGACGGTGTTATTGTTTTTTTGGGAGGTATTTTTTTACGCCCTTTATCCGTATCGGCTTCGCTGCGCAGGATACGGAGGCGTTCTTGTAGTTGCAGAGCCCGGGTGAGGCTGTGCAAGTATTCCATATTGCCGGGGCGCAGTGCAACCGCCTGACGCCAGCGTTCCACTGCCTGGTCCAGATGTTCCAGGCGGAAGGCAATACGGCCCGCCTTGAATGCAGTGGCAGCTTGCCTGTCCATATTTTTTTCGATCGTCTTCAGGAAACGGTCTGCATGCTTCCCTCCTTCACGCTGATAAACCACGGCATATCTTTTTGCTTTTAGCCATTCATCATTTTTTATCAGTTTCCGGATGGCGTTGGCACTTATGGTTTTCGGTGTTGTGACAGGGCTTATTTTAGCTATGGGCTGGTCAACAGGGTGGACATGCAAACCTTTGGGGAGCACTTTTTTGATTTCTCCCATCAGTATTTTTCCCTTGGCGGAATCGGGACGCAGCCGGTTGAACGATTCGATTTCCACATAAGCCACCTCTGGGTAGCCCTTCCACATTTCGAGTTTGGCCGCAAGCTGAGCGTCACTTGCACGAGACAACACCCAGTCTTTAAGCTTTTCCCGCTGGCGAGAGAAAGGGGCATCTTGGGGGGCCAAGCCTTTTGGCGCGTCATATTGGGTTAACGAGTTCAGTAATTGTGCATCTTCTTTTCGGCGCTGGATAATTAATGTATCCATCCGGACCTGCCGCATGCGTAAATCCATACGGTGGACTTTTTTTAGTAAGGCGGTATTGCTGATGGAAAAACTGGCCGCTTGCTTATACAAAGCCTTGGCCCGAAACCATATCTTGGATTTCTCAGCACGTTTGGCTGCACGCACGTAGTGCCTGAGCAGGCGCAAGCGCGCCGGATTGATTTTCTTCTTCAGCAAAGCCTTTGCATCGGCATAGTCCAGGCGAGATTTGTTCATATGAATAACTGTGTTCATGGCTTCCATGATGCGTCCGGCCTTGTAATCCCGAAGTGCGGATTCGTAACCGTAGAGAAAACTCATGGGAGAAATTTTTATGGTCGACAGGGTACAAGCAGAAAAAAAACTCAGGCACAGTATTATTACCCATCCGCGTATGGCCAATAACCGCATACTATATTTCTCCTACAATCTGCCGCACATCGGATGGCAAAGTTAAGTCAAAGGCAAGAGCAATGGCATGCCCAATGTTTGTTTGGATTTTTCCATCCGTGGCCTTAATGCTACCGCACTCCACAGGCTGGCGAATACCCTTGATACTCTTTTCTCCGATACTGTTAAATTCGAACCCTGTACCCAATGCATTAAAAGTAGAACGTGTAAGCATGATCTCATTGGCTTCCCCTATGCCGCCCATGCGTGATGCCATATTAACGGCATTTCCGATTACTGTGTATTCAAGCCGTTCGGCAGCACCAATATTGCCGACGATAACTTGTCCGCTGTTGATGCCGATACGAAAAGCAACCGGCTCACCGGATTGCCGCAGAATGCCCAGTTTGCTACAGGCTTTTGTCATCGCCAATCCTGCCTTGGCCGCATGCCGGGCGTGCTGTGTATCTTCATGCGGATGGTTGAATACCGCCATTACGGCATCACCGATATATTTATCCACATGGCCACCATAGTAGTCAATGATGCGATGAAATACTTCAAAATGCTGGTTTAGCACATCCACTACTTCTTCGGTGGAAGTGGATTCAGAAAATGACGTGAACGATACCATGTCTGCAAACAGAACAGTCACCTCCTGCCGGGTATTTTTAGATTGTGTGACGCCTTCATCAAACACTTCCGCGACCAGTTTTGGATTCAGATAGCGGCCAAAAATATCACGAATTTCTTCCTTGTGTGCCAATTCTCCAACCATGTTATTGAACTGGTTGGTCGCATCGGTAATCTCATCATTACCTGTGAGTGGCAAGCGGATGCTGTAATCGCCAAAAGCCACGTGTTCAGCCGCCGATGCCAGTGCCTCAATAGGTTTGCTCATACGTCCCGCAATCCAGTATACGGCAAAACTGGCCAGAGTGATTACCACGATGGAAATCAGTATCATGCGTGTGACTAATCGGCTGGCCAGTTCTTCCCATGCCTTTTCAGAATAGCGTACGGCAATGATGCCGACTTCCGTTCCGGCATATTCAATTTTTTTAACAAACCAGAGGTGTTTCACAGGCAGCCGCATCGTTTTATTTTTTGCGGTCATTTTATGTAGCAGAGGATCATCCACACTGATGTTACCATAATGCTGATCCTCTCCGTCGGCATATTCAATATGTGCACCCAGTACTGCTGGCACTTTTTGAAGAAAACTGGATACGATAACGTCGACCTCGACCTTACTTCCAGCCAACATAGGCAGCTTTAACTCGTCGCCAAGGCGTTCCACCATCACCTGCGCCTGTGCCGACTGACTATCCAGCCATGCATTGCGTTCCATATCAAGAATAATCAATGACACTGCGAAAACAGCCACGGATATGGTGAGGCTTACCAGCATGGTCCAACGCCAGCGTATGGGAAAGCGAGGCGGAGTCTCTTCCTGTTCGATGTTTTGCTGTATATGCGTATCCGGTTCCGGCATGAGGTTACTCTATCGAATTCCTTTCCGTGAGCAACGCATGGTGGAGTGATTAATCCCGGTTAAGTTTGTTGGTTAGTTGTCCCGCCACCTGCAATACAATTTCTTCCTGCCTCTTTGGCCTGGTATAAATATTTATCAGCAATACGGATAAGGTTCTCGGCCTCTGTTTCGACAGATGTGTTGGCATCACCGGGGGAAAATTCGGCGACGCCGGCTGAGAAACTGACAAAAATGTGGGAATCATCCGGTAAAGCAACGGATCCGGCCGCAACATTTGCAAGCCATTTTTTTGCTGCAATGATGGCTTGAGCTTCAGGTGTGTGCGGTAGCAACACTAGAAATTCCTCGCCGCCCCATCGCCCGAGAATGTCCACATCCCGGATGTTCGATTGGAGGGTGTTCACGACACTTTTAAGTACGGCATCACCGGCCGGATGACCGTGAGTGTCATTGACCGATTTGAAGTGATCCAGATCAATCAGCACCACGGAATAAGGAAAGCCATAGCGCCTGGATTGGGCGATGCCTTCATTCATGGCAGCGAGTATGTGGCGGCGGTTATAGGCACCTGTCAGGGGGTCATGAGTGGCTTCAAAGAGGAGTTTCTCCTTTGCATCCTTCAGGCGATTGACCATCTTTAGAATTAGTTTTGCTTCCAGCCCACCGATGATGCCACCGACACCAAGAATGCCAGCCGCCACATCCTCAACCATTTCATTGCCCGTGAGATTGAAGGCAATGCATGGTGCGCAGTTTTTGATGGCTCCTTCAATATCATGGTAGGTGGGGATGCCATTTTCTTTGGCCAAGAGTATGGCCGGAGCATCCGGATTTCTGTCCGCGACGCCAACAATATCGACCAACGCTTCGTTTTGTAGCATCTCCAGTATAGCGGAACCTCCCTGGCCTCCACCCAGAATCAGTGCGCGGTTAGGACTTTCCTTCGGCTGGGTCATTTTCACTCCCGTCCCGTTATTGGCGGTGCAAGGTTAATTCGGGCTAGAATATGCCACTTTTCAAGGAGAAATGCATGCCCGATATACGCAAACTGGATGCAAAGCAGAAAAAACAGCTCAAACAGGCTGCTCACCATTTAAAGCCCGTTGTACGTATTGGGCAGAAAGGCCTTACGGAAAATCTTATTTGTGAGACGGATGTCTGTCTCACACGGCACGAACTGATTAAGGTGCATGTGGCGGCAGGGGACAGGCAGGCACGTTCCGATATGGCTGAAAGGCTGGCTGATGCCACCCATGCGGCTTTTGTACATCAAATCGGCAAAGTGTTTGTGCTGTACCGTCAACGCAAGGATCCCCATGACTGATTACGAACAACAGATTCGGGGGATCCTTGAAAATACGTTTTGTCCGGTACTGCTTGAAATTAAGGATGAATCATGGAAACACGCGGGACATACCGGTGTGCGCACGCACGGTGGCGGGCATTTCGTGGTGCGTATTGTGGCTACGTGTTTTGGAGGAAAAACAAGGGTCGAACGGCACCGTATGGTAAATGAAGCATTGGGAGATGCCTTTGAGGCCGGTATTCATGCGCTATCGATCAAGGCCAACACACCTGAAGAAGCAAGCTAGGAGTCTGTCACGGCGGTTCATGAGCTGTCCGGGTTAGTGATTTTCCGCTTCTTTTTCCTGGCGAAAGACTTCGGCATTTTTACCAATAAGCACCAGCAATATTATGGAATAGATAAACGTTGACAGTAAAATAACGCCAATGACCACGGCCTTGAACATTTCCAGATGTGGAAAGGAGGCCGGGATCATCGTCAGCATCACAATAGACAACCCTCCCTTGATTCCGGCAAAGGTTAGCACGCCCCACCAGCGAAAATTAATATTGGTCATTTTAGTGGTCTGCTTGGTAATGATAGCGAATTTAGCCATCATCAGCGCCCGGATCACCGTGGTGGCAAGGAACATCACCAGGATTTCCTTTTTATACTGTACTAACAAATCTATCCGAACAATTTCTGCCATAGCGACAAACAGCATGGTATTGGCAACCAGCGCCAGCAATTGAATATCTTCCTTGGTACGTAAATGCCGTTGCTGTTCTGCTACAGTAACCTTGATTTTTGCCAGCGCAGAATCAATCAGACGCCTCGACGGTTGTTCCTGAGCAGATTCCTGCCGTAAATCATCCTCTTCCCGGCTCAGAAGGGTTTCTTCAGCATTAATTTCCTTGGTCATCCAGTGATTCACGGTCACCGTTGCAAAAATACAGGACAAAATACCGGACAGATGCAGGTGTGAATGCGCGCCAAGCAGATTAAGCAGGGTGTAAAAATGCTCAGCCAGCGTGAATGCGCCATAGCCTGTGAGAACCAGAACCATCATTTCAGCGATCCGGTTTTCAGTGGTTTTCAACGCAATCAGACCGATATAACCAATACCTGTTCCCATGACTGCCGAACCCAGCACGACAATCATGCTGATTTCCCCAACGTATCCGGCGGTAATGCTGCCGCCATCAAGTGCGTACAGGCCAATGAATACGAATACAATCAGTGCGGTAGCATCATTAAACAGGCTTTCGCCTTCGGCCAATATCTTGAGACGGTGAGGTAACTCGAACCTGGAAAAAATACTGATCACACTGACAGGATCGGTAGCCAGCACCATGGAAAAAAGGACAATGATGGCCGCTACGGATAAATGGTATTGGCCAAACAACCAGTCACCAAGAAAAATAGCTGCAATGATAGACAATGCAACGGCTACCACCGCCAGGAAAAAGAGACTCAGAGCATGTTCTTTCAAATCCGCTACGCTTAATTCCAGAGAATCGGAAATAAGCAGGATGGGGAGTAGCGCCAACACCAATGCAGCAAAATGGTTGGCATCTTCTGCAATGCCGATTTCGGGCATCAGTATGTATAATCCGAATGACAGGGAGATGAGTGACAGGGGGGAAGGGATGTTGAGTTTGTCTTCAATTTGCAGTGCCAGATATAAGATGGCTGCAACTGCCAGAACCGTTTCAATCATCGGTTACCTCCCCGGGAATGGATTGCCAATAGAATTGAGGCGCTATGATGGAATATAGCAAATTCAGGGCCAGATTATTTGGCATCTGACCGTTTGCAATATAATCAGGCTGTGAAAATCACTGCCACGACAAACAACAGATATAAAAAGGCGTTGCCGCACAATCCCATGGGCGACAGACGTCCACGATACAGTAATAAGCCCAGCCAGATAATACCCGTGAAGGCCAATGCCACCGCAAGGCCTGCAAACATTTCTTCAAAACGCCATGGCATCAGCAGCATGCCGATGGCGGGGATCATGGTTCCCTGGAATACCATGGCGCCGGTAATGTTACCAAACGCCAATGTATCACGGCCTCGGCGAATCCAGATTACGGAATTTACCTTTTCCGGTAATTCCGTTGCTACTGGCACAATCAGTAATGAAACCAGTAGTACGGAAACTCCCAACACCTGACTTAACTGTTCCGCACCATCTACAAACAGGCGCGCGCCCCAAACCAGCAGAGCAAGCCCTACCAAAAGCTGAATGATTGCCGCCCAGAGTTTCTCGGGGAGAATACGACTAAAATAAAGGGGTTTATCGGCTTCAGTGGCATGCCCCTGGTCTACCAGTGATGCGCTGGCTTTGATCGTGGTTAACACATAAAAGAAATACATAATGACCAATATGATGGCGATAAGTATATGGGCATGCGACCATGTTTTCGGCAAGAATGCCGCTAAAGTAACCATGGAGAAAGCACACAAAAATGTGATAATATCACGTTGCAATCCCGATGTTTCGGGACGTAAATTATCCGACCATCCACGCTTTCCTGCCGCAAACATGCCCATGATACCCAGACTCAGGGTTGCCAGCATAAACGGTGCACCGAGTATAGCGCCCATGCCGACGGCCTCATTGACATGCTGTGCCGCGCCTCCGCCCAGAATGGCTACAATCGGTACAATCGTTTCTGGTAAAGCCGTGCCGACAGCAGCAAAAATGGAGCCTGTTACACCCTCGGACACACCAAAACGCTCACCAATAAATTCCAGTGCATTGGTGAAGGCCTGTGCGGCCACGAAAACCAGTACCAGTGCCGCAAATAACAAGGCGAGAGAGTCCCACATGAATGTATTTCTTTTGGAGGGCGCTATTGTCTGTCGAATGTTGAGATTAAATCTGCTATCAGAACCGCTGTCCCGTAATGTAATGTAGCATTGAGATATGTTTCTCGTTCATGCCACGAATAATCTTGGAGGAATAGAAGAGCATATAGGCTACCAGTGCATACACGAGCTCCTGATGATTTGTCATCAGTTGTGAAAGGCCATCACGTGTGATTTTATACACCACGCAATCCTGCTTGGCAGTTACCTGGGCGCTGGCGGCTTCTTTTGTGAGGAATGTCATTTCACCGAACAAAGCACCTTCGCTTGCGCCGGCGATGTGGATGCGCTCGCCATTGACATCAGTTTCCACATCGGCGGTTCCCGATCTCAGAATGTAGAGGATTCCACCAGGTTGTCCCTGAGAGACAATCGTTTCGCCCTTGGCGAAGTCTCTGGTCGTCATGACTGCACCCAACGAGTTACGATCGTCTTCATCCAGGTTACGATCCATGACTTCCTTTCCAAGCCAGTCAAAATCAATGCTCATGTAGCCCTCCTGTATTCGTTCCGCAGTCAATGCCAAGCATATTTTAGTTTAACTGGACAATAGCTACTATGTCTGGAATTGCAATAGCATTGCCGTCGAGTCTTCACTTTAGTCTTATAAGAATTGAAGTGATTTGCTTCACACTGGATCGGGATGAGTAAATGTTTCGTAAAGGCAAGGCAGACGCTAGATTCAGATCTTACGGACGAACAACAGGAGAACTATAATGGTTTTGGTCGCGTCAATCCATGTGGAACCCGGATGGTTATTGCCGGATGTTGAGTTGAAGGATATTGATGGAAAACAGGTTAAATTGACTGATCAAATGGGTAAGAATGGTCTACTGGTCGCTTTCACCTGTAATCATTGTCCTTATGCGCTGGCAATATGGCCACGCTTGATTCGTCACACGGCGGCATTCCGGCAAAAGGGGGTGAATACTGTAGCGATCAATCCTAATATCCATCCCGATTATCCGGAAGATTCTATTCCCGCCATGAAAGATAAAATAGTCGAGTGGGGAGTGGATTTCCCGTATTTGGCAGATGAAACACAACAGGCAGCACATGCATTCGATGCGCAATGCACACCGGATTTGTATCTCTTTGATAAGGATGGAAAGTTGTACTATCACGGGCGCATGGATGACTATTGGAAGGACGAGGCCAACGTCACGCAGCAGGAACTGGCTCTGGCAGTGGATGCCATGCTGGCGGGTCAGCCGACACCGCAACCGCAGCATCCGGCTATCGGATGCTCAATCAAATGGTTCGATCAGATGGCAGGTTGAATAGTTTTTGTTAAGATATCGTTGAAGTTTGTTTCAAGGTATCCAGCGAACGGCGAATTCTCCGGCTTAATTGCCCTGCGGTGAAGGGTTTTTCCAACACATGCTCCCGATCAACAGGGATATTTCCGGCCAGAGAGCCATCTCTGTCGTAACCGGTAACAAACAGAATCGGAAAGTCTCCCCGTACTTTTTGCATGCGGCTTGCCGCCACAGGGCCGCTTAGTTTTGGCATCACAACATCCATGATGACCATATGAATATCATTTGATTTCCGGTTGAATAGTTCAACAGCTTCGAGGCCATTGTTTGCCGTCAGAACATTGTATCCCAAAGAGGTCAATACATCGCGGTTGGCTTCCAGAAGGCGGTTGTCATCATCAACAAGCAAGAGAGTTTCCCCAAAACCGGGGACGAATGAATCGGATTGTGACATCGTATTCAGTTGTTTCTTTTCATCAAGAACCGGAATGTACAGATGGAATGTGGTTCCTTTTCCTTCCGTACTGTCCACATCAATGAATCCCCCATGGGTTTGAACAGCACCAAATACCATGGCAAGACCCAGACCCGTGCCTTTTCCTACTTCTTTGGTGGTGAAAAACGGTTCGAAGATGTTGTCGATTTTATCTTTCGGGATACCGCTACCGTTATCGGTAACACTGAGGCAGACGAACTGTTCTGACCTTATTTCCGGATGCAGGGAGCGGAAGTTGGTATTGGAATCAACGACGGACATCTTGACGTGTATGGCGGGGTCTTTGACATCACGCATTGCATCGCGGGCATTGTTCATCAGGTTCATCAGTATCTGTTGAAGTTGGGTGGTATCACCCATGATATAGACAGGGTGACTGGGAAAATCACATGAGACATGGATATGTTCAGGGATGGAAATGCCGGACAGTTTGTAAGCTTCTTTCAGAAACGGGGAAAAATCGAAGGATTTGAATTCCACGCTATCTTTGCGGGCAAATGTCATCAATTGTTTGATCATGTCGGCGGCATGCGTCAAAAGCTGGTTGATTTTCCCGAGTCTCTCCTTTGCGTCCGGTTCTCCTGTCAGTTTTCTGTCCAGCATGTAAAGGTGCGCCATGACGCCGGCAAGCATATTGTTGAAATCATGTGCAATGCCTCCAACCAGTGTGCCAATAGCTTCCATTTTCTGCGCCTGACGGAAATTATGCTCACTCTTGGCAAGGGCTACGGAGGAATGTTTTCGTTCTTCAATTTCCTTTTTCAGGTGTTCGTTGGCATGAACGAGCGCACGTGTTTTTTCCTTGACCTGTTCATCCAGTTTATCACGGGCGCGGTGCAGATGATCTCTGGCCTCCAGAATTTCTCCCTGTTGCCGTTCCTGTTGTACTTCAAAGACATTCGCAATGGCCGTGAAAAATAACAACATGACAGGAAAGAAAGACAACATATCTGCACTGTAAGGCAGGTTTAATATGCCTCCGGCGTTCATGATGAAAACCGCACTTTCAATGACCATAAACAGGCCAACCCACGCCCAACCGATACGTGCGCCCATCAGTGCAAATGCCAGGAATGGATAAACCAGAGACCAGTACGCCCCCATATCTCCGATGCCTCCATCCACAAACAAAGCTGTAAAGACCGCAATGGAAAGCATCATAAGCCACCAGCGGGCAAGTGATAAAAACCAGTCGTGTTTCAACATGTAAATACTGATGCACAAAAGTGCTGTTGTAATGAATTCAACAGTGGCCAGAGTAAAACGTGCATAGGCGTAGTTGATAAAGCCGAAGAGCAACACGGTGGGCAGGGCGATGTACATCACCATGGTGACCACGTTGAGTTGATAGTACGAATCGCTCTGATAGCGGGCATCACCGCTAAACATCAACTTCAGATTATGGAAAATGTCCGGACTTGTTTTCATGCTGAATCCTCCAACAGACTCAGAAGGTAAGAAAGCAAGTTTTACGCCAGAAGTGAGGCGGGGATATGAAAATCAGACTCTAGCAGTCTGTCGGACTTAGCCGAAATCTACTGTGCGGCAGGGAGAGCGGCCCAAGATTGACTGAATATTCGTCGTATAGAACCACTATACTCCTTATATTCACTCAATTTTGTTCTCGCTTCCCCACCTGCTCGCTACGAATTG
>JAUZQZ010000063.1 GCA_030950745.1 Mariprofundaceae bacterium
GCGGCAATCGGCTTCCCCACTTCGGCCCATTTCCGAGCTGGAATTTCGGTCCATGGAACCACCATGCACCTCATTCCACCCCGAAAATGGACTCAAAGTGGGATTGCCGCTCATCCACCCAGAGTTTTGCAAGTGGCTCAAGTTGTACGCCGCTTGTTTTTCGGAAATAAGAGAATTCACGCAGCCTGATTGCCAAGCCATCCTTCAACCAGTTCACGCATTTCAGCCATCCGGGATTTGTCGGGAGCTTCGAAACGCAGCACCAGCGAGGGTTGGGTGTTGGAGGCGCGCAGCAAAGCCCATCCATCACCAAATTCCAGCCGCATACCGTCCACATCAATGATGCGATAGCCCAGCGAGGCGAAGTGTGTCTTGGCTTCTTCCACCAGATCAAACTTGCGGTCATCCGGGCAATCCACCCGGATTTCCGGCGTGGTAACGGAATCGGGGATATCCGAAAGCATGTGTGAGAGTGGGCTGTTCTGGCTGGCCACTGCTTGCATGATGCGCGCACCGGCATATACGGCATCGTCAAATCCGAAGAAACGGTCGGCAAAGAACATGTGGCCACTCATTTCACCGGCCAGCAATGCACCGGTCTCCTTCATCTTGGCCTTGATCGGGGAATGGCCCGTGCGCCACATGATGGGGTTCCCGCCATGCGCGGCAATATCGTCATACATATGCCGGGAGCATTTGACTTCAGAGATAATGGTTGCGCCGGGATGTTGCTTAAGCAGGTGGCGGGAGAGTAGCAGGAGCAGCATGTCGCCATAAATAATACGGCCCTGTTCATCGACCACGCCGATACGGTCGCCGTCACCGTCAAAGGCTATCCCCAGGTCCGCACCCTGTTCTACAACGGTACGGATAATGTCCCGCATGTTTTCTGCTACGGTCGGGTCGGGATGATGGTTGGGGAATGTGCCATCCGGTTCGCAGTAGAGTTCGATGACCTCGCAGCCCAGATCACGGTAAATCGGTCCGGCAAGTATGCCTGACGGACCGTTTCCCGCATCAATTACCACCTTGAGTGGCCGGGCCAGCGTACAATCGGATGCCACGAAAGCCTTGTAATCGCCGTGGATATGCGCCTCGGTTGTTTTGCCGCGCTGTGGCGCCCTGGCGGGCGGGGACAGAATCAGGGATTTGATACGTTGAATGTCCTCACCATGCAGACTATCTCGATCCCGCATCATCTTGAAACCATTGTAATCAGCGGGATTATGGCTAGCTGTAATCTGGATGCAGCCTGCGCCATCCAGATGAAATACCCCGTAATAGGCAAGCGGGGTCGGACCCATACCGATATCCATGACATTCCTGCCACCATCACGTACACCCTCAATTACAGCTGCCATCAGCGAAGGGCCGGACAGGCGTACATCCCGCCCGACAATCACCGGGCGCGTTTCATCTTCTGGCAGCAGCGCGGTGTAGGCCAGCCCCAGCCGGTAAGCGATGTCATCAGTAATTTCGCTTCCGACGATACCCCGGATATCGTATTCGCGGAAGGTGTGATGTGGGAATCTCTGCATGTGTGCAAGGATAACATTTGGTGTAAATCACTCAAGCACGCTATCGTTTAATGGTGCTTGCCATGAAGTGGGTCAGAGATAGGCTCACCGATTCATGTCCGAGCTTAATCCACAACAATATGAAGCTGTTTTCCATCGCAAAGGACCTTTGCTGGTGTTGGCGGGTGCGGGTTCGGGGAAAACGCGTGTGATTACTGAGCGCATTGCCGCTCTGGTGGAACGTGATGTGCCGCTGGATGCGATTACGGCTGTGACATTTACCAATAAGGCTGCGCGGGAAATGCGCCAGCGTTTGACTGCGCGATTGGGTGATCAGAGCAAGAAATTGCGTATCTGTACATTTCATGCTCTGGGGCTATCCATGTTACGCGAGTATGCCGGGCTTGCCGGCAGAAAACCGAACGTGTCCGTATTTGCCGGGTCGGAGCAACGCTCGGCATTGCGCAGTGTCTTGCAGGATATGCGTCTGCCCGCCGATATCAAACAGATTGACGCGATGCTCGGCCGCATATCCAAACTGAAGAGCGGTCTTGCCGTGGCTGATGACCCGGGTTTGCAGATGGTACGAGACCGTTACGATAAGCTGTTGGCACGCATGAATGCAGTGGATTTCGATGATTTACTTATTCTTCCGATTCAAATGTTACAGAAAGATACGTCGATGCTGGCGCTTTGGCGGGAACGTTGCCGCTATATGCTGGTGGATGAATATCAGGACAGCAGCCGGGTCCAATATGATTTTATACGCCTGCTTGTACCACCGGATGGGAATCTGACCGTCGTGGGTGATGATGATCAGTCCATCTACGGCTGGCGTGGTGCTGAAATCAGCAATCTGTTCCGGCTTGATGAAGATTATCCGGGATTGACGGTCATCAGGATGGAGGAAAATTACCGTTCAACTGGCGCCATTCTCCACACAGCCAATGCGTTGATCGGCAACAATAGCCAGCGGATGGGTAAACAATTGCGTGCCAATCTGGGGCAGGGTAAGCCCTTGCGCATATGGGAGACTGCGACACCCGAAGATGAAGCCGGGCGTGTTGCGGCTGATATTGTAGCGAGACATGCAACTTCAAAAAGCAAATGGGATGATTTTTGCATTCTTTACCGTGCTTCGTATCAATCACGCCCACTTGAACTGGCGCTGCGCGAGCGGGGAGCGCCTTACCATGTCAGTGGCGGTATCTCCTTCTTTGAGCGGACGGAGGTGCGCGATGTACTGGCCTGGCTACGCCTGATTGCCAATGCCGATGACGATCTGGCTTTTTTGCGGGCGGTAACGCGTCCTCGCCGTGGTTTGGGGGACAAGGCTTTGGGCGCACTGGGGCTGTTCGCACAGGAGTGCCAGCTTTCATTGTTGGATACATGCTTTCGGGATGATTTTGTACACAAGCGTGCTCCGGTTTTTACTGTTTTCGCTAATCTGATTGTTGAACTGGAACATTGTTTCCTGCACGGCGAAGCGGATGATGCATTTGATACTCTGCTGGCCGATTCCGGTATCGAAACCATGCTTGAAGCTGAGGCCGATGATGAAAAGGAATTAAATTTCCGTATGGCCAATGTCCATGAATTACGACGCTGGTGGATGCTACATGCTGAGAAAGGCGGGAAACTTGATGCTTTCATTCAGCGGTTGACTCTTTTCACGGATAAGGATGGTGACGAAAGCGGTGATGCCGTGCGATTGATGACGGTGCATGCGGCCAAGGGGCTGGAGTTTGACCATGTGTATATCGTGGGGATGGAAGAAGGCAGTTTTCCGCACAAGAATGCCGTGGAAGAGCAACGCATGGAAGAGGAGCGGCGCCTGATGTATGTGGCAATGACCCGTGCGCGCTTTTATTTGACGTTAAGCCATGCCAGAAAGAAACGGCGCTTTGGGCAAGTCGAGATTCAGTCGCCCTCTCCGTTTTTGGGCGAACTGGGCGATGTGCATGTGCAGTGGGTGGATAAGGAACCGGAGTCTGAGGCTTCAATGGAGGAAAGTGAGTCGCATATGGCGGCCATGCGCAAGGCGCTGGGACTGGTTAACTGAAATCGAAACCGAGACGTTGCGAAGTATGCAATTCTTCGGCACGCACTGCTTTTACAATGGCATAGTTCGGGCCGGTTTCAACCACTGACTGTACCTTGAAATGGGCACTTTTGCTCTCATCCGAGATGATAAAGGCCATTTTCTGCATGATATGGGCGTCCGGAAAAATAACGGTCAGATCCTTTTTCCCCGGCTTGACCAGAAGAGGCCACGCCCGTCCCTTGATGGAATCGTCTTCAGCGCCACCCATCATCGCGCCTTTCATTAAACGGTATTTTTCACGGATAAAATGTAGTCCAATACGTTGTTCACCCGGCTTGGGTTCCTTGAACCAGCGGATAAAGGCCAGCATGGGTTCATTTTTGTGGGGAAGCCAGTTTATTCCGACAATAGCGCCTACGCCATTTTCCAGCGGCTCGAAAGAGACGCGTTCCAGACAGGCGCCACCTTTACTGATATCAATGACCGACCATGCCGCAGCACTGACCCGCTCTGTTGGCGCATATTCATATTCATTCATCACCAGAGCGGTGCGTGATTCAACCATGGCTTTGTTCAGGCGTGGTTCGAAAATGACACGCACACCGGCATAATCCTGTCTTTCGTGTACGCGTTTCCTGGCATGCATGGATTCAAGGATGGCGTTGCCACCGATAATGGTGGCATGCAGAGCCTCTTCGGTATGCAGATCCTGTTTTTGCAAAGCAGGACTGTTCAACACGGTTTCCACCCGGTTAACGGCGGTTACCAGACGGTCAACGAATTCATCCATGGGGATGGCAATCCCATCCGATATGAATTCAGACGGAAGTCTGGAGGTAACGTCCGGCGCGGTATGCGGTCGCATGAAATTGGTAAAAAGAAAGCTTGCACCTTCAAGATCAGCGGGTGCATCTCCCTTATGGCAGAAGCGGGGTTTAAGCACGCCAATATGATTCCTGAGTTCCTGCCAAATTATTTTCTGAATTGCCTTAGGCTTTCCAAAGAAATCCAGTTTGCGCAGGAGTTCGTGGCTGGATACAGCCCTTTCCAGACGATCGATTTCGGAGGCCGAATCCTCGGGTAAAACAGGCAGTACGGCCAGTCCCAGGCGGGAAAGATCGAACACCTGCCGTGTGGCGATAACGGCTGGCACCCGGTATTCCTCAAGCCCCTGGCGTAACAGCTTTGCGGCCAATTCAATTGCATTAGCTGCCATATCCACAACGATACGGTAATAACCGGGTTGAGACCGCGCTGCTTTCTGCACCATGTTCACGCCAATTTTGTGCGCGTTCAGGACGGCTGCGGTCATTTCCGCATCAAACAGTTCCAGTTCACGTTCAAATCGGTTCAGTACCTTCAGGCGAAAATGCAGAGGGATCAGTGGGTTGGAATTCAGGCGGCCCAGATAATCTTTCATGCTGCGGCGCAGGATGTCGGTTTCTTCGGGTGAAGATCCGATAATGTATTTGGCCAGCCGCTTTTCAATATCCATGAAGGGTAGGGTAATGGCATCCGTGAGTAATTCGGCCTTACCTAGTTTCAGCCGCTGGGGATGCAAACGTAAATCCGTATCCAACTCGAAGGATACGGTCTCCATCAGGCGTCGCGCGGATTCTTGATTTACTTGTTTTTCATTATCCATGGCATGCATTCATGTTTTTTATAGTCGCCATGGCATCTTGATAGACGCACGCGCATGGTTTGTCAAAGGATTAATCACCAATCTGAATGCGTTCGACCAGTTCGCGTACGCTTGGAATAAAGCCATTTGCATAGAATGGGTCTTCGGAAAAACGGTAGGCAGCGTGACCGGCAAACATTAAATGTGAATCCGGTTCGGCACCGTGCGCAATTTCCTGTAAGGTCTTTTGGATACAAAAGCTTCGCGGGTCTGCCTTGCGCCCCGTTGTACCTGCTTCATTGGCCGCCCAGTTGGAAAAACGGCATTGCGACAGGCAGCCCATACAGCCCAACTGATCTTCCCTGATTTCCTTTGCTTTTTCCGGCGTGACGAACACCAGTGTTGAATCAGGTGTGGGCAAGGCTTTGGCGTAGCCATCCAGAATCCAGTTGTCCGCGAGTTTGCGGTCATATTTGGTGACAAACACTTCGCGGTTGCGGACGCCGAAGGTAAGCGGAGTAATATGATCATCAGCCGGGCGATCCATGAAGGGAATTTCACGGTCGTTGCGTTCATACAATTCGTGCAGAAAGTTATTGTAAACTGCTGATGAGTAAAATCCGGTCGGCGAGAACCTGTTCAGTTTGATATCACCATCTTTCAATTGTAAAAGGCGTTTCTTCCATGCATCAGAAATTGGGCTTTCACGGGTCAGGAGCGTACGGGTGCCGAACTGGAATGCGATTGGGCCGATTTCCGGATTATCCATCCAGTCGGACCATTCGCGCAGAAACCAGACGCCGCCTGCCATAATAATGGTGGTGTCTTGCAGACCGAGCTCGTTCATGGTTTTGCGCAGTTCGGCGACGCGCGGATAGGGATCGCCCGGTTTTTCCGGGTCCTCGGCGTTGGATAAACCGTTGTGTCCACCAGCCAGCCACGGGTCTTCGTAGACCACGCCACCGAGCCATTCCGGAAACTTGCGATAGGATCTGAGCCAAAGGGCGCGAAACGCGCGGGCCGAGGAAATAATAGGATAATAATACACCTTGTATTGCGCCGATATGGGTGCCAGACGGAACGGCATACCGGCACCGCAGGTGACGCCGTGGATCAGGCCCCTGGCACCTTCCAGAACACCGTGAAGCACACGTTCGGCGCCAGCCATTTCCCACAGGATATTGGCATGAATGCGGCCCTCGCCACCAGCGCGGTCATGTGCATTTTTCGCCTGGCTGATACCACCGGCAATCGCCTGGCTAACCAGTTCCTCGAAACGCGCTTTGCGGCTTTTGCCGTGATAAACGGTACGGATGATATTGCCTTGCTCATCCACGCTATCCGCATTGACTGCCGAAAATGTGCCAATACCGCCTGCTGCGGCCCATGCGCCGGAACTTTCCCCGTTGGACACGGCAACGCCCTTGCCTCCCTCAATCAGGGGCAGAACTTCCTTGCCGGACATCATCACGGGCTTGAGCATCATAGGCATATATTGTCCTTTCGATTGAGTCGGTTAATCTTGCCAAACCTAACTGACGAACAGGTGGCTGGAAACATGATTATTGGCATCCCCAGAGAAATCAAGAATCGCGAGCATCGCGTGGCGATCACCCCCGGTGGTGTACGGCAACTGGTGCAGGACGGACATAAAGTGTGCGTGGAGCATGGGGCGGGCGTTGGAAGCTGTTTCTCCGATGCGGATTATGAAGCTGCGGGCGCATGTATTGTTGCAACGCCTGAGGATGTATGGGCGGCTAATCTTGTGCTTAAAATCAAGGAACCATTGCCGGAGGAATATGTCCACCTGAGGCCCGGGCAATGCCTTTTTACCTACCTGCACCTGGCTGCAGTGCCGGAATTGCTGGATATATTACTGGAAAAAAGTGTGCGCGCCATTGGCTATGAGACTGTACAGATGGACGATGGAAGTTTACCGCTGCTTGCGCCCATGAGCCGGGTTGCCGGGCGTTTGGCAACCCAGATCGGCGCATCGTTATTACAGAAGGAGAATGGAACGCCGTATCCGGGAAGGGGTGTGTTGATGGGCGGGATTGATGGCGCCCCCCCTGCGCATGTGCTGGTTCTCGGGGGCGGAAATGTTGGCTGCAATGCCGCAGAGGTGGCCTTAGGTATGGGGGCGTCGGTGCAGATTCTGGATGCCAGTGCGGACTGTGTATCTCGACTCAGGCAGCGGTTCTCAGGGTTTGGTGATGCTTGCGATGTGCGCTTCTTTGCCGAACAACTGATGTTCGAGGCGCTGGAAACATGCGACCTGCTGATTGGCGCGGCGCTGATTCCGGGTGAACATGCGCCGCTCCTGCTCACACCATCGTATCTGGAACGGATGGCCGGTGGCGTGTTTGTGGATGTGGCCATTGATCAGGGAGGCATTTCACAAACCAGCCGTCCGAGTAGCTATGATGAACCGGTGTATGTCGAAGCGGGTGTCTTGCATTGTTGCCTGCCCAATCTTCCGGCTGCCGTGCCGGTGAGCGCCACCCAGGCGTTAACGCACGCAACCTTTCCCTACGTTCGGCATCTGGCAAACGCGGGCATGGATGCTGTACACGAAGATACCGCGCTTGCCCGTGGCGTGAATACATGGGATGGTCATGTCACGCACCGGGGTGTTGCGCATGCCTTGGGCCGCTCTTTCCGCGCAGACCTTGACATGGGGAAAGCCATGCCCTAGACATACCCATATGAAAAAGATGGATGATTTGGGAATGAAGTATTTTTCCGGTACACGCATCCGGATGCCGGCATGATTGATCCGCATTTGCTGGCTACGGCCATGGATCAATCCAGCGAGGCGGTGATTATTACGGACCGGCGCGGGCGCATTGAATACGTCAATGCCGCCTTTGGCCATATGATGGGCATTGCCCCCGAGGATTTAATGGATCAGCCAATCCATGAGTATGAACCGCGCATGGCGGGAGAAGGCTGGCGGCGCTCTTTCCTGGACTGCGTGGCGAGGCGGGGGAAACCATGGCGGGAGGAAATCCGGGAGAAAGGATGGCAGACGGGAGAGGGCATCCGGGTCGTTGATTATTCCACCACGCCTGTCCGGGTAGATGGCCGCATCACGCATTTCGTCACCATCAAGCGGGACATCAGTTCCCGGCGAAATCTGGAGCAGCAATTGCAACAGGCGCAGAAGATGGAGGTGGTGGGCGCGCTGGCCGGAGGTATTGCCCATAACTTCAATAATATGCTGGCCGCGCTGAATGGTAATGTGTATCTGCTGAACAGCATGCTGGACGGGGAATGGGATGCGGCCAAAGCCCGCGCGAAGCTGGATGCGATGAACGGAGTCATCATGCGCGCCGCGGAGCATATTCGCGGATTATTATCCTTCGCCCGCAAGGGGCGGATGGATGTCAAAGTCTTTCCGCTTGCGCCGCTGGTTAAGGAAACACTAAAGCTGGCGGCCTCAGGCGTGCCGGAAGCCATACGTCTGGAAACGGATGTACCCGCTGACGATGATTTGCTGGTGAACAGCGACGCGGCACAGTTGCAACAGGCATTGCTGAATCTCATCAACAATGCCGTGGATGCGCTGGAGGACGTGGAACAAGCCCTTATTCGCGTGGAAGTCGCGGCAGTGGACAGGGCGGGAAAGCGGCATGCATGCATCACGGTGACGGACAACGGTTGTGGCATGCCACAACATCTTCTGACCAAGGTTTGCGATCCGTATTTCACGACCAAACAACCGGGCAAGGGGACGGGGCTTGGGCTGGCGATGGTCAGCGGTATGGCGGATCAATGCAAGGGGATGTTTTCCATCGAGAGCCTTAAGGGGAAGGGGACGACGGTTCGCCTCTGTCTGCCGCTGGAGAAACACGAACAGCTTTCATCCAGTGACATGCCGGCCATGGCGGAAGCAGTCACTGGCCGGGGCGCATGCGTGCTCTGGGTGGATGATGACGACGATGTGCGCGAAACCGGGGCGGAAGCGCTGCGTAGCGCGGGATTTCATGTGTTGACCGCGGTGGACGGGCAGGATGCCCTGAATGTGTTTCTTGAGCGGCGCGGTGAAATTCATGCCGCGGTGATGGATGTGATCATGCCGGAGATGGGTGGCGTCAAAGCTGCGCGGCGCATGAACGAGGTGCGGCCCTCTTTACCCATTATATTGATGAGCGGATATGACAGTAGTGGAGAAGCGCAAACCGCATGTGATGAAGGTATCTGCGAAGGGGTCATTAGCAAACCGGTTCAACCCGGGCAGCTTGCCGCAATGTTGCAATCTTTGATTCATGATTGATGACTTCGTAAAGTCATCAAAGCGCCCATGGGCGGACTTTTTTACGACTTCATCCGGACTTGTTCAGAGCTTTGGATAAATCCCCGGCAATCATCCTGAACCCGAGGTAGGCATCCAGCGTTGCTTTCCGTATGCTTCGTCCCTGCTTGGCGGAGCGCTGATTCGCCTTTTTTCAGTAAGGAGAGCTTCCGAACAATGCCCCGCCGCGATGACATTGAGTCTGTTCTGATTCTGGGTGCCGGGCCGATTGTCATCGGTCAGGCCTGCGAATTTGATTATTCCGGCGTGCAGGCATGCAAGGCCCTGCGCGAAGACGGATATAGAGTGATTCTCGTGAACTCCAATCCAGCCACCATCATGACGGATCCTGATTTTGCCGATGCAACCTATATCGAACCGGTTACATGGGAAGTGGTGGCCAGGATTATTGAAAAAGAGCATCCGGATGCGATTTTGCCGACCATGGGTGGGCAGACGGCACTGAATTGTGCATTGAGTCTGAACAAGCACGGGATTCTGGAAAAATTTAACGTCAAATTGATCGGCGCACAGCCGGAAGCCATTGATAAAGCCGAAGACCGGGAACAGTTCAAACAGGCCATGGACTGCATCGGTCTTGAAATGGCGCGCGGTAATTTTGCGCATTCCATGGAAGACGCAAAAGTATTTGCCGAGGAAATCGGTTATCCGCTGATTATCCGGCCCAGCTTCACACTGGGGGGCTCCGGTGGCGGTATTGCCTACAATCCCGACGAATTTGAACAGATTGTGGCTTCCGGTCTGGATGCCAGTCCGACCGACGAAATTCTGGTCGAGGAATCCATGATTGGCTGGAAGGAATTTGAAATGGAAGTGATGCGGGATGCCAATGATAACTGCGTCATTATCTGCTCCATCGAGAATGTCGATCCGATGGGGGTGCATACCGGTGATTCGATTACGGTGGCACCGGCACAGACGCTGACCGACAAGGAATATCAGCGCATGCGTGATGCCTCGATTGCCTGTTTGCGCGAGATCGGCGTCGAAACAGGTGGCTCCAATGTGCAATTTGCCGTTAATCCGGAAGATGGCCGTCTGATTATTATTGAGATGAATCCGCGCGTGTCGCGTTCCTCAGCCCTGGCTTCCAAGGCGACCGGATTTCCCATCGCCAAGATTGCGGCAAAGCTGGCCGTGGGTTACACGCTGGATGAGATTCGCAACGATATTACAGGTGAGACATACGCTGCCTTTGAGCCGACCATTGATTATGTCGTCACCAAGATGCCACGTTTTGCCTTTGAGAAGTTTGAGGGGGCGGATTGCCGTTTGACCACGCAGATGAAATCGGTGGGTGAAGTCATGGCTATTGGCCGCACATTCACCGAATCGCTGGGCAAGGCCATGCGAGGGCTGGAAACAGGCACATGTGGTTTTGACGGAAGCATTCCGGACGATGTCGAGCGGGATGTGTTCCTGCAGGAGAACCTGGCCGTGCCGGGTGCGGAGCGCCTGTGGTGGCTGGGCGAGGCTTTGCGATTGGGAGAAGAGGGGGGCTGGCCAGAGGAACGCGTTGTCAACGTTACCCGCATTGACTCCTGGTTTGTACATGAAATTGCTGCCGTTATTGCGCTGGAGCAACGGCTTGCCGGACGGGATGCGGCAACATTGACGGCAGAGGAATGGCGGGAGGCCAAGCGCGAAGGGTTGTCCGACATGCGGCTGGCACAATTGATGGATGCGGATGAAGCCGATATTCGCAGGGTAAGGATGGAGGCGGGCGTCGTGCCTGTATTCAAGCGGGTGGACACCTGTGCGGCCGAGTTTGAGGCACACACGCCCTATCTGTATTCCACCTATGAACAGGAGTGTGAAGCACGACCGACGGATGGAAAGAAAATTATGGTGCTGGGAGGTGGCCCGAACCGTATCGGGCAGGGGATTGAATTTGATTATTGTTGCGTACATGCCGCTTTTGCCCTGAGCGAGGACGGTTTCGAGAGCATCATGGTGAATTGCAATCCCGAAACGGTATCCACCGACTATGATACGTCCGACCGGCTGTATTTTGAACCGCTAACCTTTGAAGATGTGATGGCGATTGTTGAAACCGAGAAACCGGATGGTCTCATTGTTCAATTTGGTGGGCAGACGCCGCTGAAATTGGCGAAAGATCTGGAAGCGGCGGGCGTGCCTATTATTGGCACCAGTCCGGATATGATTGACCTGGCCGAGGATCGCGAACGTTTCCAGAAGCTGTTGCACGAGCTGGGATTACTCCAGCCTGAAAATGGTACGGCGCGTTCGGTGGAGCAGGCGCTTGGAATAGCTGTAAAGATAGGCTATCCGGTCGTGGTGCGTCCATCTTACGTATTGGGTGGGCGTGCCATGCAGATTGTGCATGACGAGGCGGGGTTGCTGCGCTATATGAAAGAGGCGGTCAGCGCCAGCCCCGATCACCCGGTATTGCTGGATCGTTTTCTGAATCAGGCCATTGAACTGGATGTGGATGCTCTTTGTGACGGGAAACGGGTGGTGATTGGCGGTATTATGGAACATATTGAGGAAGCAGGTGTGCATTCCGGCGATTCAGCCTGCTGCCTGCCACCGCATTCGATTTCCGATACGGCCATTGCCGAGGTCCGCCGTCAGACAGAAATGTTGGGTCTGGCCCTGAATGTAAAGGGCTTGCTGAACATCCAGTTCGCGTTGCAGGGAGATGATTTGTATGTGTTGGAAGTCAACCCGCGCGCCAGCCGCAGCGTTCCTTTTGTTTCCAAAGCCACAGGGGTGCCATTGGCGAAAATGGCAGCACGAATCATGGCCGGGCAAAGCCTTGATGATCTTGGGCTGGATGAAGTGCCACAACCAACAACGTATCGCGCGGTAAAGGAAGCCGTATTCCCGTTTGTAAAATTCCGTGGCGTTGACCCGTTGTTGTCACCTGAAATGAAATCTACCGGCGAAGTAATGGGCATTGCAGCCGATTTTCCCACCGCTTTTAATAAGGCACAGTTGGGCGGGGGGCACCGTCTTCCTGATACGGGGAGAGTTTTTATTTCGGTGCGGGATGTGGACAAGGAAGCCGCCGTTCGTGTGGGGCGGATGCTGGTTTCGGCGGGATTCGATCTTCTCGGCACGACGGGAACGCACGCAGCCTTGCAGGCAGCGGGTGTGGCGAGTTCGCATGTGGCCAAGGTGATCGATGGTGTGCGCCCGCATATCGTTGATCTCTTGCTTTCCGGCGATGTCGATCTTATTGTCAATACGACTGAAGGAACGCAAGCCATTGCCGACTCGAAATCTATCCGGCAGGCGGCACTGAATCAGGCCATTCCCTATTTTACCACCATCGCGGGGGGATTGGCTGCGGCTCAGGCAATCTTGAGTTCCGTGGACCTGATGGAAGTCAAAAGTATTCAAGCATATCACGGAGGTTAACCGGTGGAACGTGTTCCAATGACGAAGCAGGGTGCTGAAGCCTTGCGAAAAGAATTGAAGTTTTTGAAGAGTGAAAAACGGTTTCAGATTGTTGAAGCAATTGCTACCGCCCGGGCGCATGGCGATCTGTCCGAGAATGCCGAGTACCATGCGGCCAAGGAAGAACAGGGTTTCAACGAAGGGCGTATCGGCAATATTGAAGACAAGCTGGCCCGCGCGCATGTGATTGATCCATCCGGTATTCATTCAGATAAAATTGTGTTTGGCGCTACGGTAGAGCTGATCGATATGGATTCCGGTGTGGAAGTCAAATACCAGATCGTAGGTGTGGACGAGGCCAATATCGAACAAAATAAGGTGTCCATTACATCACCCATTGCCCGCTCAATGATTGGTAAAGAGCCCGGTGATATAGCCGTTGTGCAGGCACCCGGTGGTGAACGTGAATATGAGATACAGGATGTTCGTTATGTTTGATTGTCCCTGTTTTTCACTGGCATGTCTGCGTGCGGGGTCGGTACGGTTATCGCTGGCATTGGTGCTGGCGCTTCTGGTTGTTCCAGGATATGTAGTTGTGCCTGTATTGTTTGCCAATCTGGACAGTCACGCGTTGGCAGGCCATTTGGCTGGAAATATCTTTCATATCGTCAACCGTGGTATCCTGCTGTTATTGCTGGCTGTAGCAGCCTTTTGGTGGAAGCAGGGCGTGGGGCGCTGGCGTTGGACCATGCTAGTGATTGTGGCATGTCTGGTGGGACTTAACGAGTTTCTATTGTCGCCCGTACTGGAAAGCCTGAAATCAGCGATGGGTTCGATAGATACGTTACCGGCGGGTGATCCAAAACGGATTGAGTTCGGTATCTGGCATGGCGTGAGCTTTATTTTACATTTGTTTTCTTCACTGGTGGCGGTGCTGCTGGTTGCACCGGGACAGTCTGAGTGCGGGAGAGGGCATTGCAAGCCATAAAAACATGGGTGGAACGGCAACTTGCGGACACCGAGATGGTTGCGCTGATGGCATCCCTTCTGGTGCTGTTCGGGTTGCTGGCGCTGTTCGGAGATACACTTGCACCCGTTCTTGTGGCTATTGCCATGGCCTATGTTCTGGATGGAGTGATGGATCTGTTGGGGCGTTGCCGTGTGCCTCGCCTGATCAGTATCTTTCTGGTCGGTGCAGGTGCAATTTTGTTTATCCTGTTTACTTTGCTGGCTGTTGTACCGCTCTTGAGCGAACAAGTCGGTCGTCTGGTGTCACAGGCGCCACATTATGTTTCCAGCCTGCGCGATTCGTTACATACGTTGCAAAACCAGTACGCCAGCTGGATTAATCCGGATTATGTCCAACGTCTGGCATCGCTTGTGGCCGGTAAGCTTCAGGAATGGGGTGCAGCGGTCTTTTCCTTTTCTCTGGCTTCCATTCCGGGGTTGATTACCCTGCTTGTTTATGTGGTTTTGGTGCCGGTGCTGGTATTTTTCCTGCTCAAGGACAAAGGGGTCCTGATTACATGGGGTCAGCAGTTTTTGCCCCGCCATCGCGTGTTGCTTAGCCGGGTCTGGAGTGAGGTGGATATTCAGATCGGAAACTATATCCGTGGTAAATTCTGGGAAATGTTTGTGGTTGGCGTGGTTACCTGGCTGGTTTTATGGTGGTGTGGACATCAATATGCACCGCTCCTGGGAGCGTTGACCGGTATTTCGGTGTGGATTCCCTTTGTGGGGGCTGCCGTGGTGACGATACCGGTGGTGTTGCTGTCATTCTTTCAGTGGGGAATATCTGATGCCACCTTGTATGCTCTGATTGCCTACGGTGTGGTACAGGCACTGGATGCCAACCTTCTGGTGCCGTGGCTGTTCTCCGAAGTGGTGAATATTCATCCCATCGCCATTATTGTGGCTATTCTGGTGTTTGGCAGCCTGTGGGGTGTGTTGGGTATATTTATTGCTATTCCAATGGCGGCTCTGGTGCAGAGCGTATTGCAGGTGATGATGGGACGAAAATCATCGGAGGTGATCGCCGAAAATGTCCAAGAGCATTGACACTTCGTGGGCCGGCTTTAGTTTTCGCACGCGCCGATTATTAGACACAGCCATATATCAGAGAGGAAATATAACGTGACCAGTTCATCAAAGGAACCACAGCCAAATCCATCCGCTGTCAGTCAGGAAGAAATGAATGGGCTAAAGCGCGATATGCGTTCGGCACATCTGGCGGCATGGGTCCAGGGAAACCAACAGAAGATTATTGCCGCCATCGTCGCCCTGCTGCTCGTGATCGTGGGCGCCAGCCTGTGGAGACAACATATTACCACACAACGCGTATCGGCTGCCACTCTCTACCATCAGGCCTTGAATTCGTCAGATGCAGAGGCCAAACGTGCCTTGCTGGAAAAAGTGGTGAAAGACTACGCCAGCACCGCTTATGGCGGTATGGCACAACTTCTCCTGGCTAAAGTGGATCAGGAGCATGCCGATCAGCACCTTGAAGCCTTACTTTCAAGTTCGGCGGTAGATCAGGGAATGCGTTGGCAGGCACAACTTGACCTTGCCCGGGTCTGGTTGCACAAGGGTGATAAGGCGCAGGCAAGGAAAATCCTGGGAAAATCTGTAGGTAAGGATTACGAGCAATTGCGCCATTATTTAATGGCCGAAGCTTCCGGAAAGGATGCGGACCGCATAGCTCATCTTGAACAGGCATTAAATTCCATTTCACACGATACGGAGTTGAAGAAACATATCGAAAAGCGTTTGGCTGAACTCAAGTCTTCTCCCGGTACAGGCGTTTCCAGCCGATGAAGCACTGCTTCCGCTGTCTGCCCGCCTGGGTGGCCGGCTTTTTAATATTGACTGCTTGTGCTTCAACACCGGAGATTCAGGAAAACACCTCAGCGGCAGGGAAAAATACAGCAGAAAAGCCAGTAGTGATGACGGGCCTTGCCAGTCTGGATATGGTCTGGGTTATGGATGTGGATCAGCGCCACCCCATGTCACCCGCAGGTTTTTCTCAACCGGCTCTTGCAGAGCAAGAAATTATTATCGGTGGCCGGGACAAACGTGTGCATGTTTATGATTTACATGGCAATGAATTGCGCCGCATTGCCATTGAAGCTGCATGTGAATCGGGTGCACTGGCACTGAATCCGGGGTTGGTGGTGCTTGGCGATGTAAACGGAACGCTCTATGGCATCAATCCTCAGACCGGGCGTATTTTGTGGCGACAACGGTTATCTTCAGTGATGTTAGGCCATCCGGTCAAGGTAGATAATGATTTTATGGTACAAACTGCTGATAACCGTATCTATCGGTTTTCCCCCGAGGGAAAGAAACGCTGGAGCTATGCTGGCCAGCCAGGTGGATTGATCATGCATCAGGGGTCTGCGCCGCGTGTGTTCGGGGATACAGTTTACGCCATCTTTACCAATGGCGATGTGGTGGCCTTGCGGGCAGGTTCAGGTGATCTGATTTGGCGGCGGCAACTCCTGTTGGATACGAGTGCCGTTACGTTGAACGAAATGAAAGTCCCAGTTGCCGATCCGGTGCTGGCCGGGAACGTCCTGATTGTATCCTTTTATCAGGGAGATGTGATTGCGTTGTCCGTCACGGACGGCCAACGGCTCTGGCAACGGCATTTATCGCTGAAATCCACACCGATAGTACAAGGTAAACGCTTGCTTGCAGCGACCAGTAATGGTGCGGTTGTTTCTCTGGATACGGCCAGTGGTGAAACGCTCTGGCGGCAGAAGTTAAGCGTGGGTGAGCTGGTTGGGCCCGCCCTGTCACAGGGGAAGCTGTTTGCCGGTGATGATCATGGGTATGTTTATGCACTTACCCATGATGGGCGCAAGATTGGAGTGCTGAGTCTTTCGGGCCGCATAGACCGACCGCCGACCACTGTTCCCGGTGGCGTTTTGGTTCGAAATAATTTGGGCGGCCTCTACCTGATTCGATGATACAGGTGTGCTGATGGGGACCGCCCTCCAGGTGATTGCCATCGTAGGCCGCCCCAATGTTGGAAAATCAACCCTGTTCAATAGTTTGATTCGGCAACGTAAAGCCATTGTTGGCGACAGGCCCGGCGTAACCGTGGATCGTCTGGAGTCTGAATGGCGGCTGGGTGAACGCAAGGTGACGCTTGTGGATACCGGTGGTATTGGCCACGAAGATCCTGGTGGTGCATCCGAACAACGTGATATGCAATTCTGCATTGAACAGCAGGTGGAAGCCGCACTGGATGTGGCCGATCTGGTGATGTTTGTGGTGGATGGTGAGGCAGGCCTGACTCCGGTGGACCAGTCGGTGGCGGATAAGCTACGCCGTCGGAATATGAATGTGGTGCTGGTGGTCAACAAGGCTGAAAATCCGGATATGGCGGCGGAGTTCTTTTCTCTCGGCATGGGTGATCCGGTTGCGGTGTCCGCCTTACATGAACATGGCATTCGTCAGTTACGGGACATGCTTGATCAGCGGTTACCCAGGAAACAATCACCCGAACAACATGTAAGTGATATCCCGGCAAGCCATATCGTTGCCCGCCTTGCTGTCATAGGTCGCCCGAACGTTGGAAAGTCTACACTGATCAATGCATGGCTGGGCCGGGAACGTATGGTGGTCAGTTCCAAAGCAGGCACCACGCGCGATGCCGTGGATGTGGACATGCCGTATGTAGATAAGGAAAACGAAGGGGTGGTGCGTCTGGTGGATACGGCGGGGCAACGGCGGCATGCGCGAATCAGCGATGTCATCGAATTTGTGGCGCGCGTAAAAGCGCAACAGGCGTTTGCACGGGCTGATGCCGCGATGCTTCTGCTGGATGGCAGCGAAGACGTGGCCGAACAGGATATGAGGTTGATGGGCCTGGCACAGGAAAAAGGCTGCGCGTTGCTGGTTGCCGTGAACAAGGTTGACCTGCTGGATGCTGAGGCATGGAAATACTATGCTGAACGTCTGGATTTCCGTATGCGCAGTCTTGCGGATATTCCTGTGTTTCGTATTGCCGCGAAACAGAGCAAGGGTGTGAAGGGCTTACTGAAACATGCGGTGCAGGCAGCTCGGCGGAACCGGGTAACTCTGAATACAGGAGAGTTGAACCGCTGGCTTACAATAGCGCAGGAAAAGCAACAGCCACCCAGTGACGACGGGGCTGCGGTACGTATGAAATATTGTACTCAGGTTTCCACAGCCCCGCCCGTTATCAAGATATTCTGCAATCGTCCCAAGGCGATGAAACAAACGTATCGCCGCTATCTGGAGCGTGATTTTCGTAAACGCTTCAACCTTCCCGGCGTTCCGGTCCGTCTGGAGTTTTCGACAACGGATAATCCATACGGTGGGCGAGGGAAGCGCTAGTGCCCAGTTATGACGATATACGTTCGCTCGCTTGCCCGGCTGCGCATATGTTTGATGTGGTGATGGATATCCCTGCCTATCCGGAGTTTCTGCCGTGGGTGGCAGAGGCACGTATTCTGAGCCGTGAGGATGATGTCCTGACTGCGGAACTGGTGGCGGACTTCAAGGGAATCCGGCAGCCACTCAAAACCGTGGACCGGTTTGTGCCGAATAAGCTGGTTGAGATTCGTTTGCTGGAAGGACCGTTCCGTTTTCTGGAGAGCGTATGGTCGTTTGAGGAAACCGGTGAAACCTCATGCCGTGTTCATTTCTCCATTGAATTCGAGTTCAGGAGCATAATGCTGGGCATGGTGGCATCCCCGATTTTCGGTCATGCCTGCATGACTATGGCGCGTGTATTTGAGAAGCGGGCCATGGCGTTGTATGAAGGCTGAGGAGGATGCATGAATATTACGGTAGCCTATGCGCTTCCACACCAACAGACGTTGGAGGAAATGGATGTGCCGGAAGAGACGACGGTCGAAGAAGCAATTTCCATGAGTCATCTGCTTGAAAAATATCCGGAGATAGATTTCTCCGTCCACAAGGTTGGTGTGCTTGGAAAACTGGTTACCATGCCAACCAAACTGCGTGATGGTGACCGGGTTGAGATTTATCGAGCCCTTCCAAAGAAAGCGCGGGATGCCCATGCGGGGGATGACAGAAAGGCCCGGATTCGTGCCAGGAAGGAGCAAAAAGCGAAAGCATCAGGCGAAAACGAAAATTAGTGAGCAGGTTTACCGAAGGGAGAAATCTTTTGGTCACCTTCGGCAACACCAACCGCATCAGTTGCATTCTTCTCATAGACCTTCTGCTTTTGATCCGAAACGGGTGTGGGCTGAACAGAATCTCCACATCCAGTCAGTAATAGCGCAACAAGCAATAGTAAAGGCATACCCCTGATCATAAGATGTTTGGTTATCCTTGCAATAGCTTGCGTATGGCTGCGCAGCCATCTGCAACTTTTGCTACACTGAATCTTACAGGAGCTGCATACATGATAAAGCCAAACCCCTTTTCCTTTGCTTCTACGCCACATATTCATTTTGGATCAGGCAAGCGTACGGAACTGGTCGGCATCCTTTCCGGATTTGGCCAGCGGGTATTGCTGGTTACGGGTGGACAATCCTTTGATGCATCACCGGCATGTCAGAAATTGTGGGGCGAGTTGCAGATACATCTTGATATTCAAAGGGTGCGGGTAAAGGAGGAGCCCTCGCCCTGCCTTGTCGATGAGGCTGTAGCGGAGTACCGGGATTTTCTGCCGGACAGCGTGCTGGCCATTGGCGGCGGCAGCGCCGTGGATGCCGCCAAGGCCATTGCCGGGTTGCTACCGCTGGGCCGATCTGTGATGGAATACCTGGAAGGTGTGGGGAAGGGGGAACCATACCATGGGCCATCCACGCCTTTTGTGGCTATGCCAACAACGGCGGGGACGGGGGGTGAAACCAGCAAAAACGCCGTCCTGTCCGTGCAGGGGGACGGCGGATTCAAAAAATCTTTCCGGCATGAAAAACTGGCAGCCAGGCATGTTATTCTTGATCCTGAACTGACGCTGTCGTGTCCACCGGATGTTACGGCTGCCTGCGGTATGGATGCCATGACGCAGTTGTTGGAGTCATACGTATCTTCTAACGCCAATCCAATCACCGATGCCCTGGCATTAAGTGGATTGAAAATGGTGCGGGATTGCCTTGTGCGTGCGGTGGAACAGGGTGATGATCTGAAGGCGCGTGCCGGTATGCTTTATGCGGCATCTATTTCCGGACTGACGCTGGCCAATGCGGGGTTGGGATCTGTCCATGGTTTGGCCTCACCTCTGGGAGCCTTCTTTCCGATTCCTCATGGCGTGATTTGTGGCACACTGGTTTTTGAAGCAAGCGGGTTGAATATTGAAATCATGCAATTGCGACAGCCCGAAAATCCTGCGCTGACGAAATATGCCGAGGTTGGCCGACTCATGACGAAGCAGGTTGACCTGAATGACCACGACGCACGTTTGGCCCTGATTGATTTGCTGGGAGAATGGACGGCGCATTTGAACATGCCGCGTTTATCCGGATACGGTGTTAAAAATACTGATGTGGCAAGGGTTGTAACAGGGAGCCGTGGTAACAGTATGAAAACAAACCCGATAGAATTATCGGATGAAGAAATCGCGGTGCTTATTCGTTCTCGTTTGTAGCCGGAGGCGTGTCCGGGGTGCTGGATGGGCTGACGGAGGCCTGAATGAGTTCGGACCATGCATCGCGCAAGTATTCGTAAGCAGACCATAAGGTTAACAGGGCGGCCAGCCACAGCATTGCCAATCCGATGAGATGCATGTTCAGACCCAGAATATCTTCGTGCAGCAGAAGACAGATGATAGCGATCATCTGGACGGCAGTTTTCCATTTCCCCAGTAATGAAACATGAACAATACTGGAAACCTGAGCCAGCCATTCACGCAGGGCGCTGATGATAATTTCCCGTCCAATAATAATGGCAGCCAGTAATGCAGGCGTTCGTCCGGCTTCAACCAGCAGCACCAGCGCCGTGGCGACCAGTAACTTGTCGGCTACCGGATCAAGGAAACGGCCAAATGCAGTAACTTCATCACGCCGGCGTGCGAGATAGCCATCCAGCCAGTCCGTCAGGGATGCCAGGCCGAACAGGAGCGCGGCGCCAAAGTGTCCGGCCTTGCCCGGCAAATAGAAGGCAAGCACGAGCAGAGGAATAAGCAACACGCGGGCGATTGTCAGCTGATTGGATAGCGTCCACTTCATTGGCCTATTGTTGACTGAAGGCATACTCCGGGTAAAGCTTTTCCTGTTCGGAGTTAATCATGAATCCCCTAAGTGCTGATGTTTCAAGGGCTTACACCGACTATCCACAGAGGCTGTGGATAAATAAGTGAATAACAATGCAGATTTCGGAGTTTATTTACAGGGGACGGATGGTGCAGCACAACGCCTATTTTTTCAGCATCCCGGAAAAGTTTTATATTACAGTTACTTAAGAATATAAATATAACAGTTATCTTAATACAGGCCCCTTATATGAATAAATATTCATAAATTTGGGAGGCAGTGGATAAGTCCTCATCTATACACAGTTGAATGGGTGTAAATCATACCCCATATTTTTCAGGCAGCCCTGCAATTCTTATGAATTTTCCGGGAAAGGCTGTATCTGGTGAAGGGCTTCATACACCACAATCGCACAAGCTGAAGAAAGGTTGAGGGAACGTACCGGAACATCCTGACGCATGGGGATGCGGATGGTGTTTAAATCCAGCTTCACCTGTTGAGGAAGGCCACGGGTTTCTGGTCCCAGCACCAGCACATCGCCAATCTTAAACTGTGTTTCCCAAACACTACGGGATGCTTTGCTCGAGAGTCCATACCAGGCCCCTCCGGTTTGCAATGATTGCCGCAAGGCATTCCAGTTAGCGTGCTCCTGCACCTTGAGAAAGGGCCAGTAGTCCAGGCCCGCCCGTTTCAATTGTCTGTCGCTGATTTCGAACCCCAACGGATGTACCAGATGGAGTTGGCAGCCCGTGCAGGCGCAGAGGCGGGCGATGTTGCCGGTGTTCGGCGGTATTTCCGGCTCAAAGAGTACAATGTGTAATGGTGTTTTCATGCGCCTGCACCGTGATGGTGGTAGCCATCATGCGCAAAGGGGACAAGCTTAGACGAAAGCAATGGGTGTTGCTTTCGTCTAAGCGCGGCAGTAACTGTAAAATAGCCGCAGGAAAGTGGCCTGGCCCGCATGGCGAGGGGAAAGCGTTTTCCCTTGTAGAAACAAAGGTGGCTCAAAGTCAACGAACGGGTGAGGGGTTGCGGTGCTCGTGATATATGGCAAGCAACTCCTGTAGAGCATCATCAAATTTGTTGTTTACGATACGAAATTCGGCGTCGCCTGCATGTTCGATTTCATTCACAGCAGCCTTTATCCGGAATTCAATAACCTTGGCATCGTCCTGCCCCCGAGCCACCAAACGTTCTCGCAATGCATCCACGGAAGGGGGAAGGATGAAAATACGATGAGCATCCGGACATTTCTCGGACACCTGTTTTGCACCTTGCCAATCGATCTCCAGCAACACGTCAAAACCATTGGCACGCAAGGAATTAACGTCGGTAGCACGGGTTCCATACCAGTAGCCATGCACAAGGGCGCATTCAAGAAAGGTGTCAGCCTGTTTTTCCGACTCAAATTCTTTTGGAGAGAGAAAAAAATAGTTTTTCCCATGTTCCTCACCCGGTCTGGGCTCGCGCGTTGTAACCGAAATGCTTAATCTAAGTTCCGGACATTGCTTCAGCAGAGCGGCGCAGAGGCTGGTTTTGCCGCTTCCGGAAGGACCGGAAACGATAAACAGCGCACCGCGCCTGATGTTCACTGCCGTGTTCCGTCCTGACCGGTCAAGTTCTTGTATTTAAGCTGCAATATTTCTTTTGATTCTTCCCTGTCCGGATCATGAGGAATGCAGTCCACCGGACAAACCTTCTGGCACTGTGGCTTATCGAAATGTCCGACACATTCGGTGCACAAATCCGGATTGATTTCGTAGATATCCTCTCCCTCATAAATTGCATTGTTCGGACATTCCGGTTCGCAAACATCACAATTGATGCATTCATCGGTAATCATTAAAGCCATATCAGGTTTCTCCGTTTATTATGGGTTTGCGTGATACGGTGGCGATCTCGCGATCCAGTTCACCTGTTCGCAATTTACCGAGATATTCTTTAAGTGCTGCCGCCACCTTGCCTTGCAGCAAATAAAGTGCAAGGAAGTTGGGAAAAGCCATGGAAAGCAACAGTAAATCGCTGAAATCGAGGATGTTACCGGCGCTAACCAGACTGGCCAGTACGATAACCATGACAAACAGGATGCGATAGAGCATCGAGTAGCGTTCGCCGAACACATAAGTCCAACAACGCTCACCGTAGTAGGACCAGGAAATCATCGTCGAGTAGGCGAACAGCACGACAGATACGGAAAGAATCACCGGAAACCACGATAACACCGAGCCAAATGCAACAGCTGTTAGAGCCGCTCCTTTGCTGGTCTCCACCAGATGATGGTATTCCGGTGCATTCCATACGCCGGTCAGCACGATGACCAGCGCAGTCATCGTGCAAATAATCACGGTATCAATAAGTGGTTCGTAAAGGGCGACGAAGCCCTGACGGACAGGGTAGCGAACCGAGGCTGCCGAATGTGCAATAGCTGCCGAGCCGATACCCGCCTCACTGGAAAATGCAGCACGCTGGAAACCGACTACCAGCACGCCGATAAAGCCCCCGGCCACGGCGGTTGGTGAAAAAGCGCTGTGGAGAATCGTCATTAGTGCAGCCGGAATATCAGCGGCATGTGAAACAACGATGTACAGACATGCAGATATGTATATGAACACCATGGTCGGCACAATAGCCTCGGCTGCATGGGCGATGGAACGGATACCGCCGATAATGACCAGTGCCACAGCACCCCCCATGAGTACGCCGAATACCCACGGATAGGTCTCAAAGAAGGGTAATACGTTTTGTACCGCACCAAGTGCCTGCGAAACCTGAAAGGCATTGCCGCCTCCCATAGAGGCGCCAACGCAGAACACGGCAAACATCAAAGCCAACCCTTTACCCAGTTTAGCCCATCCGTATTCGGCAAAGCCCTTGGACAGGTATTCCATGGCGCCACCCAGCACATGTCCGTCAGGGCGGAACTCGCGGTACATCTGGGCCAGCGTCACCTCGGCGAACTTCGATGACATGCCGAAAAAGCCGGCAACGATCATCCAGAATGTCGCACCGGGACCACCGATACTGACGGCGATGGCCACCCCGGCGATGTTGCCCAATCCGACCGTGGCGGAGAGCGCCGCCGACAGTGCCTGGAACGGCGTGACCTCGCCCTGGTCCTCGGGCGACTGGTAACGCCCGCGAATCACCTGAAAGGCATGCCCCATCATACGCAGGTTGACGAAACCGAAGCGCAGGGTCAGATAGACCGCTCCGACAACCAGCCAGCCAACAATAAATGGCACCTTCGCTTCACCCGGCATCACATCAAAGAAAAGTACCGAAGCCAGCATCCCGTTGAGGGAACCGAAGAAAGCATCCACGCCTGTTGGTGCAGCAAGTGCCTGTTGCGCCATGCCCAGAAGCATCATGACAAGCAGGAACAGTTTGTATGGCGTCTTCATGTCATCGTTCCCCCATGCCAGTATCCGGTCTCAGAATGTGCCTCCGTTCCAGCCCCACATATGTCGTTCCGGGCCGGAAAACTCGATATAGACGCGTCCTGAATCAATGCCCAGTTCCGTCTGCATGAGTTCGCATAACGCTTGTGAAAAAATGCTGGTCTGTACTTCCGGCAAGCCGAGACTCTTAAGTTGCAGATAAGCCAGCGGTGCATCGCTACCGGCAAAGAGCATGGTATTGCCGGAATCAAGATTTATCATTACATAGGATTCCGGCTTTCCCAGAACGGATGCCACGGTTTGCGATGCCTTTCTTAATAGGGTTTCCTGCCCGACGTCATCCATTAGAACATTGGTCTGGATACTGAGATAAGGCATATGCGTCTCCCGCTGCTATGCTTGTTCTTGGGCGGTGTGTGCCGCAGGTCGGCAGGCAGCCACAGATTGTGAGGTACGCCCCACACGCCGATTGATGATGTTGATGCCGGCAATGATGAATCCCAGTGCGATGAATGCACCCGGTGGTAGCACAAACATCAGAAAATCAGGATAATGTTCACCAAAGAGTGAAATGCCGAAAAAACTTCCGTGTCCAAGAATCTCACGCACGCTGCCCAATAGCATTAAAGCGAAGGTAAAGCCCAGACCCACGGCGAGGGCATCGGTAGCCGAATCCAGTACGCTATTCTTGCTGGCAAAGGCCTCAGCGCGTCCCAGAATGGCGCAGTTGACGACAATCAGAGGGATGAACAGCCCCAGAATCAGGTACATGTCATGCATCCAGGCATTCATCGCCATACCAACCACAGTAACGAAGGCTGCAATCACCATAATATAAGCGGGAATGCGCACATTTTTTGGAATGAAACCACGAATCAGGGATACCACGATATTAGAACCCAGCAACACCAGCACCGTGGCGGCGCCCATCCAAAAGCCATTGATAGCGCTGGTGGTGACGCCCAGCAGCGGACACATGCCCAGAAGTTGAGCGAAGATCGTATTGTTATGCCAGAAGCCATCGGCGAGGATTTCTGTTTTATTCATGAGGGGAGTTTCCCTTTTTCACTTTGTATATCAAGGTGCGCGGCCATCTTGAGCAGTTTCGTCCTGTTGGTCTTGAAGAACTCCAGACCCTTCCTGACCGCTTTGACAACAGCGCGCGGTGTAATCGTGGCACCGGTAAACTGGTCGAAATTTCCACCATCCTTTTTTACGGCCCAACGGGTATTATCCAGAGTTTTGCCCACAAAGAAATCAAGCCATGGTTTGTTGTGGACAATGCCATCACCCAGTCCCGGCGTTTCCTGATGGTCGGTAATACGGATGGCATGAATCCCGCCGGATGGTAAAATACCGATAAGGATTCGGATGGAACCCGAATAACCGTCCGGTGCAACAGCCTCCCATGCAAATGCTGTAACCTGTCCTCGCGCGTCGCGTGCCAAATAAACAGGCATATTTTGCCCTGCCGCATGCCACACCAGTTTATCGTCAATTGGACTGTTGACGTGTGCCGGCAATACCTGTTCCAGGCTCCGGTGCAGCATGGCGCGTTGAGCCTGACGAATCGGCTCACGCGTAAACATGTCCGTCACGCCAAGCAAAGAGGCGGCGATGACGGTTACCAGCGTTAATGCAATGACCATCATCAGCATTTCCATGGTATGTTTGGCCTTGCGGTTTTCGGCCTGATTATTTTCCATAGACACGTGGCCTTAAATAATGGTCAATCAGGGGTACGGCACAGTTCATCAGCAGGATCGAAAACATCACACCCTCCGGATAGCCGCCGAAACTGCGAATACTCCATGTAAGAATGCCGCAGCCAATGCCAAACACCAACTGCCCATGCGGCGTTACGGGTGATGTGACCGGGTCTGTCGCCATGAAGAACGCGCCCAGCATCAGCCCTCCCGCCAGTAGATGGAACAGCGGTGGAGCGAAGTGTTCCGGGTTGATCTGGTTGAAGATCAACGCCAGCACACTTACCGTGGCGATAAACGAGACGGGGATGTGCCAGGCAATGGTATGGCGCGCCAGCAGATAAACACCACCCAGGAGCAATGCCAGTGTGCTTGTTTCACCCAGACTGCCGGATTCGCGTCCCAGGAATGCATCCAGATAGCTATAATCATACTCGCGCAGGGCCTCGAGTACGCCAATGCCACGGCTCCATTCGGTTTTGACATGTCCAAGCGGACTGGCCATGGTGATGGCATCCAGCCCCTGATGCAGCGACTCCGGTCCCAGCCAGAACAGATGCCAGCATTGCGCGAAATCATATAAATTTACCAGTGGCGCGCCCGCGTGCATGGGGATGATCCATGCCGTCATGTTGAGCGGGAAGGAGATCAATAACACCACCCGCGCTGCCAGCGCCGGATTGAAGGGGTTGTGTCCCAGGCCGCCATACACCTGTTTGGAAAGGATGATGGCTGTGATACAGCCGATCAACGGTATCCACCACGGCACATAGGCGGGCAATGTTAGCGCAAGAAACAGGCCGGTCAGCGCCGCCGAGCCATCGCCCAGAGCAGACGGGGGGCGGTCCATCAGCTTGAGGCATGCCATTTCGGTCAACATGCACCCGGCCATGCAAAGTACAATAAGAAACACAGCCATCCAGCCGAACAGATAAACGCTGACCACCGTGGCCGGGGCCAGCGCCAGCATCACGGATAGCATATTGGCACGAATCGTATCGCCGCCATGGGCATGCGGTGAACTGATTAAGCCCGAGTTATTCATGTACTTTCTTCCTCATTATTTTCATTGGTATTTTGAGTTTCTTTAGCGGCCGGTTTCGTTTCAGACTTACCCGCTGTTTCAGCCTTGTCAGCAGAGGCTGCTTTGTGCTGTTGCTTTGCTCTGGAACGGCGAGCCGCACGCTCGGCCTGCTCCCGTGCCAGACGGTTATCGCGGGCCCCACTTCTGATCTTGGAAATTCGGGCAAATTCCTGTTCCTTCTCAATTTTTGCAACCTGACCCTTGGCATAACGAAAATAATGTACCAACGGGATATGCGAGGGGCATACATAGCTGCAGCAGCCACACTCAATGCAATCAAATAAATCGTATTCCTGGCCACGGTCAAACTGGTCGTTGCGGCAGTGCCATGCCAGTTCATTGGGCACCAGTCCCGACGGGCATACTTCAACGCAGTGGCCGCAGCGAATGCAGGGCTCTTCCACGGCTTGCTCGCTGTAAAAAGTGTCCCGTTTCATGGCCAGCAGACCATTGGTCGATTTTACCACCGGCACATCCAGTTTCGACAGGCGTTCACCCATCATCGGGCCACCGTGAATCACATGCACGTCATCCATGTCATGTAAGCCGTGCCGGGCAAACAGGAAAGGGACGGGTGTTCCAATACGGGCGCATACATTTCCCGGTTGAGGTACGGCATCACCGCTCACCGTTATGATTCTCTCGGTCAAAGAGCGGCCCAGACATACGGCATTATGGACGGCATTGGCGGTGCCGACATTCTGGCAAAGCAGGCCAATATGAAGCGGTAATCGTCCTGCCGGGATTTCACGGCCCGTCAGCGCATAAATCAGTTGTTTTTCACTTCCCTGCGGGTAACGGGTTGGCAATACGCGGACCTCGATGTTACAGGTATCGATTCCGTGCATTTCGGTTAGAGCTTTGCGTATGCCTTCCACGGCATCTAATTTGTTGTCCTCAATGGCGATGATGCCATGTTTTGCGTTCACCGCATGCATGATGATGTCCATACCACGAAGAATTTCCTCCGATTTTTCCAGCATCAGGCGGTGATCGTTGGTAAGGTATGGCTCACACTCAATGCCATTAAGAATGACCGTGTCAATCGGATTACGTTGGTCTCTGACCATCTTGATAAAGCTGGGAAACACCGCACCGCCCAAACCCACGATGCCGCATATGCGAATGCGTTCGCGGATGGTGGATGGTTCTGTATTACGATAATCCGGCATCGGTTCGAGGCTCTCGTCCGGGGTATCCTTGCCATCAGGTTCAATAAAGATGCATGGTCGTCCCATGCCGGAGGGGTGCGGTATGGGGTGCTCTTCAATCTTGACGACTTTGCCGGAAGAGGAAGCATGGATAGAAGCGGATACGTAACCCTGTGACTTGGCGATCTTCTGCCCAAGCAGTACGGAATCACCTACGTCCACCAGTGGCGTGCATGTTTCACCGATATGCTGTTTGAGCGGCAGAATTAGCACCGGCGGCAATGGACACTGACTAATCGGTGAGGTGGCTGTGATCTTGTGCTCCGGCGGATACATGCCACCGGGAAATGTTCCAGGTGTTGTCGGCTTCAGGTGCTCAAGCAACTTACGCAGCATGTTTATTCCCGGTTTCTATCTTTTTATGGGTTCCTGGCGCTGACCATGTCCACTCCTCCAGAACCTCGGGTTTGAGTACCATATCGATGCAATTTACAGGGCAGGGTTCCACGCACAAGGTACAACCCGTGCAATGATCCTCGATCACCGTATGATACTGTTTCGGCGCACCGATAATGGCATCTACCGGGCAGGCCTTGATGCACAGCGTGCAGCCGATGCATTCATCCTCACGGATAAAGGCCAGCATGGGCGGCGCGGGTTCTTCTTCAACCTGTTTGGGTTCTACGCCCATCAAATCCGCAATGGCCAGCATGGCGCGCTCACCGCCGGGAACGCAATGATTCACATCTGCTTCACCCCGCGTTACGGCCTCGGCATAGGGTTTGCAACCGGGATAGCCACATTGACCGCACTGGGTCTGGGGCAGTATGGCATCAATCTTACCCACCATGGGGTCGCCCTCGACATGGAAGACGCGTGAGGCAATCGCCAGCACGATACCTGCAGCCAGCGCCACGCCTCCCAAACTCAATATTGCTGCCAGAATACCCATTGCCGGGGATTAACCCTGTCCTTTACACACAAGTCGCGCCACAGCGAGTTGCCCGGTGGTCATACGCAAGGCGCACTCTCGCAGCAAGGGTTGTTCCCTTGCAAGAGAGTGCAACGAAGACAGAGGGCCGCCTGGCGGCTCGTCCGAAGGGAACCCTTGCACACGGGCCATACCGGCGTTGCGGCGCTTGCCAATGGAATAACCATTATCTGCGTACCTCGCCTTGGTCTGACCCGTGTGCCAGGGTTCGGCGACATGACTTGCGTGTAAAGGACAGGGCTAACCTCCTGGAATCCGTTAACAGTAGAAAAACGGTGTAAATGTTGTGCTTTTAATCAAACTGAATAACGTGTGAAATTGAATAAATGGTCTGGACTCAGGTTTTGACCAGTCCGGAGAATCCCATGAAGGCCAAACTCATCAAGCCTGCCGTAATCAATGATACAGCCGACCCCTTGAAGGCTGCCGGCACGGGTGCTTTATCGATACGCTCCCTCAAACCTGCGAACAGCACCAGCACCAGCGCGAATCCAAGTGCGGACCCGAACCCGTACAGTGCTGATGTCATAAAGGTCTGCTCTTTCTGCACATTGAGCAGCGCCACACCGAGTACGGCACAGTTGGTGGTAATCAGTGGCAGAAAAATTCCCAGCGCCTGATACAGCACCGGACTGGATTTGTGGATCATCATCTCGATGAATTGTACCAGTACAGCGATAATCAGGATGAAGAAAATAGTTTGCAGATACAGCAAATCATACGGAATCAGAATATACTGCTGTACCAGCCATGTTGTGGTAGAAGCCAGTGTCATCACGAACAACACAGCCAGTGACATGCCTGCCGCTGTTTCCAGTTTTCCCGAAACGCCGAGAAACGGGCAGATGCCAAGGAATTTGGTGAGGACGAAATTATTTACCAGTACGGCGGACAGCAGAATCAATGCAAATTCACTCATCGCCGCAGTATAGAAGGCACAACCATAGTGGTATATAGCATTTTCAGTGTGGGTTTATCTCAGCCGTTCTCCGGCAGAAGACCTGTCTGCACATCCACGATGACGGGCGCATATTTGGATTACAGTTCCGCATTGCATTTCTTTCTACAGGTATGGCGGATAAGGACGCTACGATTCTTGATTTTAAGGGATTCTTGGGAAAGTGGCTATCCGTTACCGTGCAACAGTTTTACGGCTTCCTTATGGTTTACGTGGCGAATATCATGCCCCTGGATATTATAGATTACCATTTCGGCGATGTTAGTGGCATGGTCAGCGATACGCTCCAGATTTCTGGCTGCGTTGGACAGCGTGATAGAAGCACTGATGGTGCGTGGGTTTTCCAGCATGTAAGTAATCATTTCGCGGTACATGCTCTTGTATAATTTATCTACGCTCTTATCCTTTTCGATGACGGACATGGCCAGATGAATATCCCCGCGTGAAAGTGCATCCAGCGCATGATTTACCTGTTGCTGCACCTGATTGCCCATTGCTTCCAGATGGGAAAAATCTGCAGGAGGGTGATCCTGTATCTGTATGGCTTCCTCAGCGAGGCTGGCTGCCAGATCGCCCATGCGTTCCAGGTCGGTGACTACCTTGATGATGGTGATAATAAAGCGAAGATCGTTAGCGGCGGGTTGCCGCCGTACGATAATATTACGTGTAATATCATCACATTGAACTTCCAGGGCATTAATGGCGCTATCGCGGCTAATGGTTTTACGGGCAAGCTTTTCATCTTGCTCCAGCATGCTTTTCACTGCATTTCCAATGGCATGCTCTACCAGTCCACCCATGAACAGGACACGTTCCTTGAGTTGAGTTAGTTCGTCATCGAAACGTCTTAACGTGTGGACATTCATAATGTTCAATTATAAATCAGAGCATGATAGATGTCAATAAATCTCTGTTAAATTAAAAAGTTATGTACGATAAATGGATGTGATGCACTAGAATAATTACGTAACTATTTGATTTTCTAATTTGGACACACGTTTCCAGGCGGGATGATGATGATTTCCATGCCGGAGGCTATGTGGGAGGATGTTCACGTGTAATAGGGTTGAAATGTGGCTATCATTGGCCTGTGCGGTATGTTCTTAATGTGTCCGCAGGTATTCATACCATGATGGATGGCTGATCCATGATTTCCATGCAGAAACTGCGCGGCACCGCGTTTGCTGTCCAGCGCCAAGCCCGATTCAGACAGGAAAAAGAAACCACCGGCCATCAATAATCTGGCTTCTTGCATGGTGGCGACGTTACCACCTGAACACAGGGCAAACCACGCCAGTTCAGGCCTGTGAGCAAGGTGCCAGCGGGCGATTTCCAGCCCTCGAATATCGGGGTCATCAATATCAGTAATCAGGACGGAAAGAGGCGTTTTAACGATTGCCCGGCACACATGATTGTTGTGCTCTACCTTTGGGAAAAACCCGTTTGCCTCCATCATGTTGGCCAGTTGATGGGCTGCAATAATTCTTTTCGATACAATCAGGGTGTCATTCCTGAACATACGCATCCTCCTTTTTTCTTCATGGAGACATGATATATCAATATAATGACAACATGATGGCAGGATTGTGACAACGTTATGTCATGCATATGTCACGCTAAAACGGTAGGGTTAGCTTATGGATAAATTGTGGCCGGAT
>JAUZQZ010000064.1 GCA_030950745.1 Mariprofundaceae bacterium
ATGCCATGTCGGAAATACTGGAACAGGGCATGAACAACGGCGACATCATATCCGGCGACGCACATCGCATGGCCTATTTAATGCATCAGGCACTGTTGCGTTACAACAGCCCGTTAAGCCTCAGGCGTAATCCGCTGGACCGCCTGGAAACCGATTTGCACGATTTTATTGCACTGATGTATTCAGGGCTTGCCCTGAATGAAATCCCCAAGGAGAAAACATATGAAATGGACTGAACTGATTGGACGCATCCTGCTGGCACAGCTTTTCCTGATGGCCGGCATTCACAAAATTACGGCCTATGCCGGCACCCAGGGTTATATGGAAGCCATGGGCGTGCCCGGCATGCTGCTACCACTGGTAATTCTGCTGGAAGTCGGTGGTGGTCTGATGCTTGTTCTCGGCTGGAAGGCACGTTGGGCCGCCGCTGCCATGGGCGTATTCTCGCTTACATCCGCCGCCATTTTTCATCATAATCTGGCCGATCAGATGCAGATGATTATGTTCATGAAGAATCTCTCGATTGCCGGTGGTATGTTCATACTCGCCGTCCATGGGGCGGGCATACTGAGTCTGGATGGACGTAACCGGATATGAACGAATCAACTGAGAGGAGATTGATATGAGTCAACCAACGATTGCAGCAAAAGAACCCAAGGTCATTGAACTGGAACCCGGAACCTACTACTGGTGCGCCTGTGGGCGATCAAAGAACCAGCCGTTTTGCAATGGCTCGCATGAGGGAACGGATTTTGAACCGGTAGCATTCGATATTGCAGAAAAACAGAGTGTGGCGCTATGTCAGTGCAAGCACACCAAAAATCCGCCATTTTGCGATGGCACACACGATAGCCTGTAATGGAGTCGACCATGGACCTAGAACGCATCAAACGACCGTGGGAGGAACAGTATAGCGACGACGATGTTGAAACCATGCCGTGGTTCTGCCCGCATCTGGACAGGGATGTCGCATGGGCCATCGAAACGCTACCCATCGCGCCAGCAAAAGCGCTCGATCTGGGATGCGGCCCAGGCACGCAAGCCATCGAATTGAGCAGACTTGGGTTTGAAACCACAGGCGCGGACATTTCCCCCTCAGCCGTGCGCAAGGCGGACGAACGCGCAAGGAAGGAGGGTGTGGCAGTCACATTCATCTGCGATGATATACTGAACACACAACTGAGCGACACGTATGGCGTCATCATGGATCGCGGCTGTTTTCATGTCCTCGATGTAGATCAACGACCGAATTATTTGCGTTCCGTGGTTCGCTTGCTGGATGGAAACGGCTATCTGCTTCTAAAAACATTCCACAAACAGGAAACATGCGAGGTAGGCCCCCCGAATCGCTTTGAGGCGGCGGATATCGCAAAGATATTCTCCGATACATTTGAACTGGTTGAATGCCGCGACTCATTTTTTGAAAGTACCATGGATTCGAATCCCAAAGCACTATTCTGTATTCTAAAAAGAAAAATGGAGGATAAATAAATGGCTGATCTCTTTTCAAAGATACAGCTCGGCGACCTTACGCTGCCCAACCGTATCATCATGGCGCCGATGACAAGAAATCGCGCACCACAGAACATTCCCACTCCGTTGATGGCTGAATATTACGCCCAGCGAGCAAGCGCGGGACTGATTGTCACGGAAGGCGCGCAAGTCTCGGAACAGGCTATCGGCTATCCGGCCACACCGGGCATCCATACGAGTACACAGGTTGAGGGGTGGAAACAGGTAACAAAAGCCGTGCATGACACTGGCGGCCGCATCTTCATCCAACTCTGGCATTGCGGACGTATCTCACATCCGGATTATCATGGCGGTGAGTTGCCTGTGGCACCGTCCGCAGTCAAACCGGCCGGCCAGGCATTCACCTATGAGGGGTTGAAGGACTTCGTCACGCCGCGCGCGCTGGAAACTGACGAGATTTCTGGCATCGTTGAGCAATACCGGTACGCCGCTGCCAGCGCCAGAAAAGCCGGATTCGATGGTGCGGAAATCCATGCCGCCAACGGCTACCTCATCGACCAGTTCCTGCGCGATGGCAGCAACCACAGAACGGACAGCTATGGCGGATCACTGGAAAATCGCTCCAGGTTGTTGCTGGAAATTGTCGATGCCGTTACCGGTGAAATCGGCGCAGATAGAACCGGTGTGCGCATTTCTCCGATCAATGGATTCAACGATATGAGCGATTCTGATCCGCAGGCCACATTCGATCACACCGCCACCGCCTTAAGCGGGCTGGGACTGGCCTTCCTGCACGTCGTGGAGGTGAGTATGGCAGGCGAACCTTGCGAAAGCGTCGATATGCAGCAGCTTCGCACCCGGTTTGACGGGGTTTACATCGCCAATGGTGGTTACGACAAGCAGCGCGCCAATGCAGCCATTACCAAAGGCCGGGCCGACCTCATTTCCTTTGGTGTACCCTTCCTGGCCAACCCGGACTTGCCTGAACGCTTCCGTCGTGACGCACCGCTGAACGAAGCCGATCAGGCCAGCTTCTACGGCGGCGATGAACACGGATATACCGACTATTCTGTACTAAAGGTGGTTTGATATGGGCCTGCTGACCGATGGAGTCTGGAAAACCGATGACGGCAAATTGGCATCAAAGGATGGCAAGTTTCACAGATCAAAATCGCAGTTCTGCTGTAAAATCGGTAATGAGGAATTTCCCGCTGAAGCCGGTCGCTACCATCTCTACGTTAGCCTGGCCTGCCCGTGGGCGCACCGCACGCTGATCTTCCGCAAACTCAAGGGATTGGAAGACATTATTCCGGTTACAATCGTGCATCCGCACATGCTGGAGAACGGCTGGGAATATCGACCGGAACCGGAACCGCTATACGGTTTTCGTTATCACCATGAACTGTACACGAAAGCTGATGTGCGCTATTCCGGTCGCGTCGTCGTACCGGTGCTATGGGACAAACAGAAAGAAACTATCGTTTGCAACGAATCAGCAGAGATCATTCGTATGTTCAATTCAGCCTTTGATTCCCTGACAGGCAACACTGAGGATTACTACCCCGAATCGCTGCGTGGTGAAATCGACACCATCAATGCCTTTGTCTATGACAACATCAACAACGGCGTCTACAAATGCGGTTTTGCCACGGCACAGGATGCGTATGAGGAAGCATTTGAGGCGCTCTTCGCGGCACTGGATGAACTGGAAACCCGTCTTTCAAGCCAGCGTTATCTGGTCGGCAGCCACATTACCGAAGCCGACTGGCGGCTGTTCACCACGCTGGTGCGTTTCGATGCCGTGTATTACAGCCACTTCAAGTGCAACCGCAACCGTATCTGTGACATGCCGAACCTCTGGGGCTACCTGCGCGACCTCTATCAACAGCCGGGTATCGCCGAAACAGTCAACATGGAGCACATCAAACAGCATTATTACTACTCGCATGAATCGATCAATCCAACCCGCATCGTACCGAAAGGCCCGGAGTTGGATTTTAGCGTCTCTCACGGTAGAAATAGATTTGCCGTGCTGTGATTGTTTTTGATTTGCTGACCTTCGATGCCTATTACCACCCGCAGTTATATGGCAAGAAACGGGAACGAATAAGAAGGCCGCGCAGCCGCCTCAAGCGTGGGCTTCCACCTGCGCGTTAAGGTGGATATTCAGTGCTTTCATCACTTTCAGAACAGTATCGAATCGGGGTTTGCTTCCGGGGGTCAAAGCCTTGTAGAGGCTTTCCCTTCCAAGGTTTGCTTCCTTGGCGATCTTGCTCATCCCTTCCGCCTTGGCGACATCGCCCAGAACGGCCAGCAGCAAGTCAGGGTCTCCGTCTTCAAGGGCCGCCGTAAGGTATTCGGAAATAGCTTCCGGACTATCCAGATATTCACTGGCATCCCAAGGTGTCGTTTTCAGTTTGGTCATAATCGCCTCCTATAATTGATCTGCAAGTTTGCGGGCCTTCTCAATATCCTGCTTCTGCGTGCTCTTATTGCCGCCTGCCAACAACACGATTACGCAAGCTCAATCGCCGGATTCTGATATTGATTCGGGCCTTTGCCTTATTGTCCCGCAACCGAGAAAACCACCGGTCATATTCATTGGTTTTCCGAATCTCCATCATACCCGTATTGTATCCGAAAAGATACAAATTGCAACCACCTTGTTCGCCATCAAAACGACCACAACTGGTGCGCCCCCCCCTCTTCCAGTTCCACCAGCCCGAACGAGGCCAGCATCTTCAGCCGCTTGGTCAGGTTCCCCTGATCTTCCTGAATACTTCGGGCAAGTTCGCTGACCGATTTTTTTATGGATATGGAGGAGTAATTTTGTGAAAATGCGTGAAGTAAGTCACCCCGTCATTTGTTTACACTGGGGCCGTGGCGTAAAAAGTGGGGATTCTGAATAGTTGCCAAAAAAAAGGAGGAGAGAATGCGCCTGATATTTGTTCATGGATGGAGCGTTACCAACACAAACACCTATGGAGAACTGCCGGAGGCGCTGGCAACTACGGGTGGAGCTGAATTCGACCTCGATATTCAGCATATCTATCTGGGCCGTTATATCAGCTTTCACGATGAGGTGACCATGGATGATATCGCCAGAGCCATGGATCGGGCGTTTCGTGATCTGCCCGGTAACAATGCCACGCATATAGAACCGTTTTCCTGCATCACACACTCTACGGGCGGGCCGGTGGTTCGTTTTTGGGTGGACAAGTTTTATGGAACGACCGCACGGAACAATCCGGATACGTGGCCGTTAAAACATCTGGTCATGCTTGCTCCGGCCAATCACGGTTCCGCTCTGGCAAAGCTCGGAAAGGAGCGCGTCGGACGTATCAAAGCATGGTTTAACGGCGTTGAACCGGGACAACGAGTGCTCAACTGGCTCTGTCTTGGCAGCGACGGGCAATGGGAGTTGAACGAGAAATATCTGGAATATGATTATGCCAGCCACGAGTTTTATCCCTTCGTGTTTGCCGGACAGGGAATCGATCGCAGGTTTTACGATTTTCTGAACAGTTATCTGGTAGAGCCTGGCTCAGACGGGGTGGTTCGTGTGGCCGGAGCCAATATGAACTACCGCTATTTTTCTCTCATTCAGAACCGGGAGAACATGATTCGCAAACGACCACTCACCTATGCGCTGGAGCCGGAAAGAGATGTGCGGGTTTCCAGGCCCGTGCCAATCGGCGTGTACAACCAGTACAGCCACTCCGGTGAAAAGATGGGGATTATGCGCAGTATCACAGCCGATGATACACAAGCCCCTGTGGTGCAGGATATTTTGAAATGCTTCCGGGTGGACAGTGCGGAGGATTATCGGACAAGAGCAGATGAACTCGAACAGTTGACCAGAGAACAGCAGGAAAATGGCGATCGTTTCTGCATGCTTGTATTCAATGTCTGCGACGATGAGGGTGAACAAATCAGGGAGAATAACTACGATCTTTTTCTTCTGGCTGGAAACGGATACAAGCCGCACCAATTGCCAAAAGGCTTCTTCAGAGACAAACAGATGAATGATAAGTGCGGACGTCTGGTTTATTATCTGGATGCCAACAAAATGAGCGAAATCAAAGACGGGAAATTCGGCTTGCGTGTCGTAGCGCGTCCTTCCGCCGGTTTTTCATACTACTGTGCAGCCGAGTTTCATTCCGATGGCGCTATGGCTGCCAGCCTGTTCAAAGCCAACCAGACCAGTTATGTAAATATAAAATTACACAGATGCGTTGATAAAAATGTATTTCGCTTTGATCCGGCCTCAGCTGGCAGAGCCAGTTTCAAGAAGATCAAACCCTCCGGCGATTTGATCGATAACAGATGATCCGCATCCAGCAGGCAATCACCGTACCCGAAGGCGATGGCGTTTCCGTCAAACGCCTGATGCCCGTTCATGGCATGCGCAACTTCGACCCGTTCGTACTGTGGGATCATTTTGATATCGAACCAGGTGGTTTTCCGGATCATCCGCATCGCGGCTTTGAGGCTATCACCTATTTATTCACCGGCGGCATGCGGCACAAAGATAATCTCGGTAATGAAGGCACGGTGCATGCAGGTGGGACACAACGCTTCACGGCGGGACGCGGCATTGTCCATTCTGAGTTTCCGGACGGCCATGCGTCCGGTATCCAGCTCTGGATCAACCTGCCCAAACGACTGAAACAGATTGAACCCGATTACCAGCAGCTTCAGGCGGACGATCTCCCCGAACAGGAAGAAAACGGCACCGTCACCCGCACCATCGTCGGCGAAGGGTCTCCTTTGCGCCTGCATACCTCCGTACAATATCTGGATATGCAACTGGATCCCGGGACGCAAACCCGACGGAATTTCCCATCAAATTACAGAGGATTGATTTATGCGGTGCAAGGAAGCGGTACGGTAAACGGCCAGGATATTTGTGCAGGTATGGCCGCATATTTTGAATCAGGAACGGACATCGTATTGTCCAGCCAGACAGGCGGACGCTTCATGCTGGCGGCTGGAATCCCACATGGCGAACCGATTGTACAGCATGGCCCTTTTGTAGACTGACACATTGTTGACTGGCAAAAAATAGGACAGTAAAGGATATGCAATGACAGGATATTTTACGGATGCGACGTTCGATTTCCTGCGTATGTTGTCGCAAAACAACAACCGCGACTGGTTCAACGCGCACAAGGACGATTACGAAATACAGGTGCGTGAACCGGCGCTGGCCTTCATTCGCGCCATGCAACCGGAACTGGCCCGCTTTGCACCCCATTTCGTTGCCAACGACCGCAAGATGGGTGGTTCATTGATGCGCATCTACCGCGATATTCGCTATTCCAGAAATAAACTTCCCTACAAGACCAACATCGGCATCCAGTTCCGTCATGAGCAGGGCAAGGATGTGCATGCGCCCGGCTTCTATCTGCATATCGAAGCACATGAAGTATTTGTCGGCGCGGGTATCTGGGGTCCGGATGGTGAAACAGTGAAGAAAATCCGGACCTATATCGATGCTCACCCGACACGCTGGCAACAAGCGCTACAGGGTAAGCCGTTCACACAGGTGTTTCATATGGGTGGCGATAGTCTGAAGCGACCGCCCAGAGGTTATACCATTGATCATCCGCTGATTGAAGAACTTAAACGCAAAGATTTCATCGCCATCGCACCTCTGTTGCCCGAATTGGTGCTTGAAGACGATCTGGCAGGTTTTGTCGGCGGCTATTTCGAGCTTGCCGTACCATTGATGAAACAACTTTGCCGCGCTACCGGCATCCCGTTTTGAACATTTTTCAAGCAAGGAGTATCGCATGAGCAAGCAACGCACCAATGCACAGTCCATGATTCACCCTATTTTGGCCCATCGCTGGAGTCCGCGCGCCTTTGATGCCGCAAAACCTGTCGAACGAGAAAAACTGCTGGCCTGTCTGGAGGCGGCCCGCTGGGCACCCTCCTGCTTCGGCGATGAGCCATGGCGTTTTATCGTCTGCGACAGAGCTTCTGACGAGGTTATGTGGGCCCATATGCTGGCTTGTCTGGCCCCAAAGAATCAGGAATGGGCCATAAACGCGCCGGTACTGCTTCTGGCCTGCTCTGGCACCACCTTCCGCAAGAACGGCAATTCCAACCGATGGGGCCAATACGATACGGGCGCGGCTTCCATTTCCCTGTGCCTTCAGGCCGAATCACTGGGACTGGTGACGCACCAGATGGGCGGCTTTGATGCCGATACCGCACGCAAGACTTTCAGCATTCCCGACAACTTCACACCAATGGCGGCCATGGCACTCGGTTATCAAGCGGATGCCAACATCCTCGACGAAGGCTTCCGCAACGTCGAAACGGTCGAACGCACACGTCAACCGATGGACAAATGCTTCTTTGCCGGGGGCTGGGATAATCCGGTTTCCGAATAACGGGATATGCGTTTAGAGTTCACTTTCTTCGGAGGATTACAATGCCTATCTACGAATACCGCTGTGAACAATGGAACAATCCCTGTTCGACGCCGTGGGCGGACTGTCTACGTTGCAAAAGGTACACAGGACATTCTACGACAAGGTCTATGCCCATCCGTGGCTTGGACCCTTCTTTGAGGGACATAACCAGGAAGCGATTGAGAATCGGCAAACCCAGTTCATGGGCCAGAAGATGGGTGGTCCCACCGCATATACCGGCAAGACGCTGGAACTGGCTCACCGCCGTATGTATATCACCAAAGAACTGCTGGAAGTGCGTCAGGTATTGCTGAAGGAAGCTCTGGAAGAAGTGGGCGCGCGCTGGCTTACGATTGACCGGGCCTTCTGGGAACAGCTGATAAACGATTCGCCGGAATCGTTCAGACAAATTGATTTGAAATATGAACGACCTCTGATCATTGAGAAGCCAAAATAAAAAATTAGGCCAGTTTGACATCATGGTGATCCTTGACCAAAGTCGGATCATGCCGATGCAAAACCGGCCTCATGGAGGTGACAATGAACACGGAATATACTGCAGTAATCAAACGCGATGGTGATTGGTGGATCGGCTGGATTGAGGAGGTTCCGGGCGTGAATTGTCAGGAAATGAGCCGCGATGCCCTTCACAAAAGCTTGCAGGAATCACTAAGGGAAGCGATTGAAATGAACCGGCAGGATGCGCTGGCCGAGGCCGGGAAGGGTTATGAGGAAGAAAAGATTGCGGTTGTCGCATGAAACGAAAGGCCCTGCTCAAACACCTTCACAAGCAGGGATGTGAACTGTTACGTGAAGGAGGCAGGCATTCATGGTGGTATAACCCCGGCCAGAATCTTCGTTCCGCCGTCCCCCGACACAATGAAATCAGCGATATCCTGGCCAACAAAATTTGCAAGGATCTGGGCGTAACACGCGTCAAGTAGGAAGAACATGAAATATCGTAAGCTCGGAAATACGGACATTGATGTCAGCACCATCTGCCTCGGTACGATGACGTGGGGCGGACAGAACACAGAGCATGACGCCTTCGCGCAAATGGATTATGCGCTGGGCCATGGCATCAACCTTTTCGATACCGCCGAACTCTATGCGATTCCGCCACGTGCTGAAACATACGGACGCACTGAGGAAATTATCGGCAACTGGTTCAAAAAAAACGGCAAGCGGAATAAAGTCATCCTCGCATCCAAGGTCTGCGGCCCCACCGGTTGGTGCCCGCATATCAGGGAGGGCAAATCGCGGCTGGATACAAAAAACATTCTCACGGCCTGCGAAGATTCGCTCAAGCGGCTACAAACGGACTATCTCGACCTGTATCAGGTGCATTGGCCGGATCGAAACACCAATTTTTTCGGCAAACTGGGCTATGAACCCGAAAATGATGTTAATGTCACGCCGATTGAAGAAACATTGGAAGCACTGGACCTGTTGGTGCAACAGGGCAAGGTCCGCCACATCGGTATTTCCAACGAAACGCCGTGGGGAGCGATGCGGTATTTGCAACTGGCGGAAACAAAAGGTCTACCGCGCATCGTGTCCATTCAGAACCCGTACAGTCTGCTCAACCGGACTTTCGAGATCGGTCTGGCGGAAATTGCCTGCCGCGAATCAGTCGGGCTGCTCGCCTATTCGCCACTCGCCTTCGGCACGCTCTCCGGTAAATATCTGGATGGTGCAAGACCGGCGGGTGGACGCATCACGCTATTTCCCGATTACACGCGCTATACGAATACGCAAGGACAGGCTGCCACCGCAGCCTACGTGCAACTGGCCCGCAGTCATGGGCTTGATCCTGCCCAGGTGGCGCTGGCCTTCGTGTGCTCCCGACCCTTCGTGACCTCCGCCATTATCGGCGCAACCACCATGCAGCAATTGCAGGCCAATATAACCAGTATCAATGTGGTCCTTTCGGATGAAATCATTGCCGGAATACAGGAGATTCACACCCGTTATCCTAATCCCTGCCCGTAATGTGGGCATCATGAATAGATTTGGGTCTGTTAACATGGCAAAGTGATGCGAACTTGTAACCCCTGCAGCGTTGGCGACCGATCAAGCTTTATCTCTCCTTCGTAGGCATTAACTATTTCGTTAACAATAGCCAGGCCCAAACCATATCCAGGCTTGGATTCATCAGCCCGAACCCCACGACTCAATAAACTTTGATATTCGCCAGCGTCAATGCCAGCCCCGTCATCTTCTACGAGAATCAATAGTTTGTTATTATTAATCATAATCTGGCAACGCACTTCTGAATCGGCCCATTCACAAGCATTTTCCAGTAAATTTCCAAAAATCTCCATCATATCTTCACGGTCTGCATCAATTCTCAACGCTTCAGGGATATCCAGTGTGATTTCCTTGTCGGGAAATAATTTCTTGAATATGCCTATCAGTTCATGAAGATCATAATATGGTTTGACCCAGTGACCTCCGGGTGAGCGGCCTGCAGTACGAGCACGGGCAAGCTCGTGGTCAATGCGTTTCTCGATCTGCTGTAGTTGCTCCTGGAACTGGATACTGTCCGGTGTTTTTTCTTGTCGTTCAACAATTTGCTGAATCACCGACAGTGGTGTCTTCAACGCATGTGCCAAATCCCCCAGGGCATGGCGAGAACGTTCCAAACGCTTTTTCATTAATGTTATAAGCCGGTTTATTTCTGCAACCAAAGGCATGATTTCGCTGGGTGCGGGTGTTATAATCTGGCTGATTTTACCCTTTTCCAATTGTCCAAGTTGGTAGCGAATCCGCTGAAGCGGTTTGAGTCCATATTGAATGATCCAACCTTGCAAAATGAGAAGCATGAATACAGCAGCAGCGGCAAGAAATAATAACCTCCCTTGAAATACGGCAGTCATTGCATTGAGATGTGAAATATCTTCTGCTATGCGGATCGTCACCAATTCATTATGCATCGTGAAGTCTTGTGAAAGGACAAGCAGAAGTTGGCCTTGTGGTCCTGTCACATCGCGAACCAATGGAGCCTCTGTTTTGACGAGTTTTTCATCCCAAAGCGACCTGGACCGTAATGTCTGATTTGCGATTATGATCTCGTAATAGTGCCCTGAAAAAGCGCGTGTATAAATGTCAGGAATACGACTTGGATTGAGTGTTGGTTTGGCCGGGGATTGCCAATTAAGGGCTGTGAGAAGGGCTTTTTGGTCATGTTCCAGTCGCGAGATCAGGTTTTGTTCGCTTAGCCTCTCCACTTCCCAATCAATCAGGAGCGTTTGAAGGACAAAAAACAGTACAAGGCTGCCAGCGAGGCTCAAGGTTAAACGTCTATTAAGTGAATACATGAGCTATCTCTACTCGTTGTTCATAAGGCATCAGGGTTGAGGTAATAACCTTGCCCCCGGCGGGTACAGATAGCCTCTTTACCAAACTTTTTTCTTAATCTACTGACATAAACCTCAATAACATTACTCTCTTTTTCATCATTGAAGTCGTAGATATGTTCCACCAAATGTGTAGCGGAAAACACTCGCTTGGGATGTAGCATAAGGTAGCGTAACAGACGAAATTCAATACCAGTTAGTTCAATGAGTTCTTTTTCTCCCTTTGCAGGCTTCCAGTGAGCGGACTGGCTTGATTCATCCAGAAGCAATCCGCCAATAGTGATGCTAGTATTGCTCAAACCTGCTGCACGTCGTATCAAAGCCTGTAATCGCACCAAAAGCTCCTCAACGTGGAAAGGCTTGGTTAGATAATCATCTGCGCCAGCTCTAAACCCTTCCACTTTCTCATGCCATGCTCCGCGCGCAGTCAGGATAAGCACGGGGGTGACTATGTTCTTGCTGCGCCATTTGGGTAGAATTTCCAAACCTGGTAAATCGGGTAACCCAAGATCAAGAATGATAACATCATAGGGCTCAACCTCTCCCATAAATGCACCATCCACACCTTGTTGCACACTATCGACTGCGAACCCGTGTTTGCGTAATTGATTGCTCAGTTCTTGATTTAAGACTGCATCATCCTCGATAAGAAGCAGGCGCATTAGTCATGTTCTCCAGTAAGAAGTTTGCCAGTGCGCGCATCAACCTTCAAATGTTGAATATGACGACCATGGCCGAGTATCTCGATTTCGTAAACGAACTGCCCCTCCTCATATTCCAGCTCCACATCCAATAAAGTGCCGGGAAATGTTGTTTTAATATTCTTGAGAATCTGAGATAGTGGTAAAATACTTTCTGTGTTGCGCAACTTACGCACTTGATCAATATCGTCCGCCAGCGCATGAGGTATGGTCACTCCTGCGATGATAAACATCGCAGAAGCAACCATACATAAGCGGGTTAGTCGTCCCAACGTCCATATCCGGGAATTTTTACACCGTCCTCATCGAAAGACCCCTGTGCAGCTCCGGTATGACATGAAAGACAATTTGAAAATGAGCGGACTTTCGAGTTTCCCTTCACCATGCGTGGTGAAATCTCCCCGTGTTTTCGACGAAAGTAGGAAGTGTCAGTAATCCGTAATGGTGTGTTGTGAGAACCGATTGAGCGTACAATACTGCGGCTGAAGCGGTTGGGTGCCCGGTCGGCGGCATGGCTTCGCAGATACGTTTCAATTTCAGTCACTGTTTGTGCATCAAGTTCAGCATTTTCACCAAAATGATCATCCAGCGTACCCATAATTTTCACCCATGAGCGTTCGGGTAAAAAACCTGCCGGGTAAGCAAAATGACAGGCAGAACATTCGTTTTTATAGGCCTTGTTTATCACCGGAGGAACCCCCGCTGTTTGTCGCAGGAAGCTACTTCTTTCATGTTCTTCATGTTCTCCCCACTCCCAGCCCTCACTCCATGCCAGTGTAGCCATAGATAGTGTAACACAGCCAAAGAGCAACAGTATGCCCCACAATCGTCTTTGTTTCATAATTATCTCCTTATTTTTTAACCTGATGTTATGTAAAGCTATGTTTATTGAGAACGAAAGAAGCTCAGAAAATCACCTTTCTCCTGAGCGCTACACTCACGGCCCCAAGTCCATTTACAGTTTCGTTTAAACCATTTTTTGATTTTCTTCACATCTTGGAAACGCCCGGGATTTACACTTGTCGCCATCGGTTCAATGAGCTTTCCTGTACGCATATGCTCACCGGTTTTTCGTATATCGCTGGTATGACACGCTGCACAGCTGACGGACTTTCCCAATTTTTTTTGAAAGTGCTGCTCTTGCCACATACTTTTTCCCTTGCTGGCATCAAATCTGGTTGCACCTTCGCCACGATATTGATCCAGTAGGGTTTGTACGCTGTCCGCATTGGCTATAGCTGCATGGCTTAGTAATAATGTTATAATCATGGTGAATATTTTCATAAATTCATTTCTCCTTTACTATTTTCCTGCCTGTGAACATGGCTGTAATGAGGTTAGATCGTTGTAACAGGCTTTCCACAACAACGCCGGCCAAATGAATAGCAACAAGAACCAATAAAATTTCAAAACACCAGCCATGTACAGACTGAATCAGAACTTCTGTTGTAAAACTGGTATGCCATCCGGAGAACAGACCTATATCCATTTGCAGGCCTATAAGTACAAAACCGGATAAGACAAGAAGAAGCAAGATTGTCAGAAGCATAAAAATCATAAGGCCACCAATAGGTGTATGGCCAACATCATTCCCGGGCTTGAAACGTATCAGATCAAACAAGTGATTCTTCATGGTCAATAATGATGGGCGGAAGGAAGAAAAACGTGCATGTCTTTCACCTAAAAAGCCCCAAATAAGCCGGTACAATAAAAGTCCGGCAATGACGCAGCCTGCAAGGATGTGCAAACGAATATTACGTCCTTCTGCCCACCATGATGTGAAAAGCGAAGCCACTAAAAACCAGTGGAACAATCGAAGGGATACGCCCCAAACTTCAACCTTGTGTCGGTTCATTGAACCATGTCATCCGTCAACAGCATGCTGCGAACCTTATGACTTGAAGCTGAAATGAAGCTGAATGGGGTGAATTCAACTAGCCAGCACACCATTAGCTGAGAAATAAAGACATGGAAGGAGTTCTGATAGTGTGAAGTTACTACACAACATCACCATCAATAATGACAGTAAAAGCATTTATGAATAGTTCAGGCTAGAATGGGCATATGCGCCACCTTCGCAAACAACTGATAGATGCACTGACCGACGCGAGAAAACAGCAACACCTCCCCATGCCAGCTCCGCGGCTGGCCGCCGCACTGATTCATGATTTCATCGGCCTGTTACTGGAATCCCGGAAAAAACGCACTGTGATGCATTGGCGGCAAATCAGTCATGAGCATTTGCACCGCCATGTGTTCACCATCCGCTGTCCCGACCAGGCATTCTACCTGGATGCCATCAAAGGCTATTTCGCCCGGCGTGGCATTCAACCTCTGGAACAGCAAACCATGGTTTTCCGCCTGGAATACGATGAAAGAAGCCATACAACAGCCATCCATCCACCGAACGGACAAAAGCAGAATCACTTCATGCTCATTGCCATCCATGTTTCCGCTACCTTGCTACCGGAAGGAAAAAATCTAGCGCGTGACCTGAATGCCGTTTTACGTGCAGTGGATGCGTCCGTTCGTGATTTTCCAGCCATGCACGCCATGCTTTACGCATTCGCGGATCGTCTCGAACAGGAAGCGGCGGAAGCCGCCGAATTGCTACGCTGGATGGGCGATAACCGGTATATTTTCTTCGGCATGCAAACGCAAGCCCGGAACCTGGGGCTATTCCGTAACCGCCAGGTGCTGGAACGAATCGTTGCAGGACTGAATGATGAAATCGAAACATTGGCCCCCGCAGATAAAGCAGGTGTCGAGTGGCTTCATTTTCCGGCAAGTCAGCATTATCTGTACAGTGCCGCCGCACTGGAAACCGTACGGATTAGCTGGAAGGAAAATCAGCATCTTGTAAGCGCAATCCTGCTGGGGCATTTTTCACGCAGTGCCCGGCATGCCAATGCCAGTCGTATTCCCGTCCTTCGTCAGCATTGGAAAAAGCTGCTCAAAACTCCCTTGCTGGCCCATTCGGCCTTTTACCGGCGTGAAATCCGCACATTATTCGACCGCTTGCCTAAGTCCCTGTTGCTGTCTACGCCGTGCAAAGCATGGCCCGACCCTTTAAAGGCTTTCGCTGATTTAACAGGACCTGTTCAGACGCACACAACCCTGTTCAACCCTGTCCCCGGAACCATGCATATCGTGCTGGCCAGCCTGCCATCTGACCGTTTTGGACCCAATGTACTCAAACAGATATTCAACGCGTTTACAGCTATCGGTCTTACCCCCTATAATCATGAATCGATTGGCATTGGCAGCCACAGAGTTCTGTTGATTCCCTGCACGTCTACAGGTAAGCCTGATGCCAAAGCAGTGTCCGGGGCGGTTCAGGAAGCTGTCATTTTCTGGAAGGATTTGGCCAAAACCCATGTGCTTCAGCATGCCAAGGTGCTCGACATCCCAGCCACGCTTGCCCGCCTTGAACGCCTGCCTCCCGTGTATCAGAACCTGTTTCCACCTGAACAGTTCATTTCGGATATGCGGGCTCTGAACTGGGTACGCACTCACGATCGTACACGTGTTCATATCCGGAAGGCCGACGGTGGCATAGACATCCAGATATTCACCTGCAAGCCGCAACCCCTTGGACAACTGGTGTCCACGATTCATGGATTTGGCCTGACCGCGATGCGGGAAGCTGTGGTGGAATTTAAGGAAGACGATAACACCTTATACCTGAGCAGTTTGCACTGCACCTATCCACGGGCATTGCATCCCGAGGATAGCGGCCGCCTGACCCTGGCTCTGGATCATGTGATGAACGGGGAAGCGGATGACGATGTCATTAACTCTCTGGTGCTATCCGCCGCACTGGATATCCAGCAAGTCGCTGTCATCGCTGCTTTACGTGGCCATCTGGTGCAGTTAATGCCCGATGCCGCCCCTCTGCTGCTGACGGATATGCTGAACCTTCACGCGGTAGTGACGGCCCGTTTGTACCGCATGTTCGAAGCACGCCACAGACCTGCCATGCCCTCCACGTATACAGCACAGGTCAGACTTGAATTTGACAAGGGAATGGAGTCCGTAAAGAGCTTGACGGACGACCGCTGGTTCAGGGCACTGGCGGAGCTGGTAGAGTCAGGTCTGCGCACCAACGCCTATGCACGTGATCCATGGGATCCGGTAGCCATCAAGATCAACCCATCGAAATTAAGTTATGTGCCCAAGCCTGTGCCATACAGAGAGATTTTCGTCCATGGCGTACATGTCGAAGGCGTACACCTCCGGGGCGGCCCGATTTCCCGTGGCGGACTGCGCTACTCCGACCGTCCGGCAGATTTTCGTACCGAAGTGCTGGAGTTGATGGCAACCCAGATAGTTAAAAATGGTCAGATTGTGCCAACTGGCGCCAAAGGAGGTTTTATCGTTCGCTGCGGTTGCGATGAGACCTTTGTGCGCAAGCAATATCGCATCTTCGTGCGTGCCCTGCTCGCGCTCACGGATAATCTCGTACAAGGTGAAGCTGAGCCACCCACCGGTATCCGTATTCATCCGGATGATGTGAATGATCCCTATCTCGTCGTTGCCGCCGACAAGGGAACCGCCCGTTATTCCGACTTCGCCAACGAAGAAGCGCGGCTGGCCGGGTTCTGGCTGGATGATGCATTCGCAAGTGGCGGCATGCATGGCTACGACCACAAGGTGGTTGGCATTACGGCGCGCGGCGCATGGGTATGTGCCGCACAACATTTTGCCGTCATGGGCATGAATGCATATAAGGACGCCATCACCGTGGTTGGTATTGGCGACATGGGCGGTGATGTGTTTGGTAATGGCATGCTCATCAATCCCAATATTCACCTGCTCGCAGCCTTTAACCACAAACATATATTTCTCGACCCGTCACACGATCCGGTCAAAGCCTGTACCGAACGCAAACGGATGTTCGAACAGGGGTTGGGTTGGGATGCTTATGATTCCACACTCATTGGTTCCGGTGGCGGTGTTTTCGAGCGTACAGCCAAGAAAATTTCCATTTCCACCGAAATAAAGGAAGCGCTGGGCATCAAAAAGGATGCCCTCTCCGGCGAAGCCCTGATTCAGGCTATCCTCACCGCACCCGTGGATATGCTCTATAACGGTGGCATCGGCACCTATGTCAAAGGCAGTGGCGAAAGCGATGCCGAAGTACGCGACCCCGCCAACAATGCCGTGCGCGTTACCGCAAATGCATTACGCTGCACGGTTGTTTGCGAAGGCGGCAACCTTGGTTTCACCCAGACCGCACGTCTGGAATACGCGACCGGCGGGGGACACATCAATACGGATGCCATTGATAATTCCGCCGGTGTGGATATGTCCGACCACGAGGTCAACCTGAAAATCCTTTTCTCGGAAGCGGGCGGCCAGTCGTTAACGTTGCCTCGCCGCAACCGGATTCTACGTTCATTGACGGACGCCATTACCGAACAGTGTCTGGATGACAATCTGCAGCAGTCACGTGCCCTGACTCTGGCCGAACTGGAAGCAGAAACCTACCCGCCCCGCATGCACCGGCTGCGTGACGTTTTGCTGGACGAAGGCCGCATCGACCGACTAACCGATCCGGGTATGGATATTGATGAAACATTGTTGCTCCGGCCTCAATTGGCTGTGTTGCTGGGGCATGAGAAAAACAGAATTCACGAACGCCTGGCGGACTGTTGCTTTGTGCAAAATGACTGTTTTCGGGATTCATTGCTGCAAACCTATTTCCCCGCATCCATCCGCAAACGGTTTTCTTCCGCCATTGAAGCTCACCCGCTGGCTCCCGACATTATTCACACCATGGCGGCCAATCATACGCTCAACCATTTCGGACTGGGCTCGGTGCATCACCTTGAAACCCTGATTGACAATGCAACGGGGGAAATCGTTATGGGTCTTTTGATGGCTGAATATATGCTGGATGGAGACATCTTGCGCCATGCCATCTGGCAGGAGATGGAAGATACTGACATCGCCTGCCAGATACAACGCGCCATGCAGGAGCATCTCATGCATTTCGCCGAGGAAATGTTGCGCCTCTGCCCCGTTAGCGAGCTGACGCTGGACTGGATAAAACGACAACGAAAAGGCTTGAGACACTTCCGTCATTCATTGGCCGCACAAGGTATTGGTGGTATGGAAAACAGCCGCTTTCTAGGGTTATTGAAAACGGTGGGGCAGGCGGGGCTCACGCCTGCTCATGCCGCACATCTGGCGACCATGCCGGAGTTGTCACAAACGGCCGCATCCCTGCATCTCTCCTCCACACTGAAACAACCCCTTTCACGCTGTCTGAAAGCCAATCAGGCCTGCCTGCATCTGTTACCATTTTGTGAGGCAGAATCTCCTTTGCGCACGGCCACGTGGGGAGAGGAGGACACCCATGCGCTACGGCGCGAATGGCTGCACCGGCTGGCCATACTTAAAGGCCAGGCCATCCGGCAATTACTTACCCTTCAGCATCGGAACTTACTACAGGCGGGTGAAGCGCTCTGGGCTAAACACCGCCACTGGGACAGCATTCAGCGTTTGCGCACCGAACTGGATGAAAATGAGTCGGACCGGATGAAACTCCTGTTATTGCTGGCCCGGCTGGAATCGCTGATCACGGAATCAGAAATACGGTAAATTCTTTTCTACCCTGGCAGACGCAGTATCGCCCACGCCTCCCTTCCCAGGGTCCAAAACAGCTTCAGCAATTGCTTCAGCCGCTTGCGGATAAATTGGCATTGCACGCACCCCTCCCCGGCAATTTGTCTGCGCACTTCTTCGCGCGGAATGATCGTTTCCCGCCAGAAAGCCAGACGATGACGGAAATCCGGCATCATGCGAGCAAACAGCCGTTCGGCCAGAAAGGGAATACTTTCATGGTGCATAAACCGGGAAAACAGGGCCCGCTCGCGCCAGTCCATCGTTGGACGAATTTTTTCCAGTAGGTGTTCCGGCACTGGCGCACCCAGATGCGCGTGCGCATAGGACAACGCATAAAAACACGGACGTTCCAGACGATATCCCCGAATACCTTCCAGCACCGCATCCCACTGATGCTGCTCCTGCACCTTGCGAGCCAGCAACGCAATGTCCCACAACCAGATCAATCGCTCAAAGGAATGCTTCATGGCATGAAAACAGAGATACGGCAGGTTGACACGTGGATGCACCAGCAGCATGAGCCCGCCCGCCCGTTCTCCCTGTTCCGTATGGTCAAAGAAATCCTGCGTTCTAAGCGGCGTGATGTGCTCCCACGCATGAATCCGTTCCATGTCCAGTGGATCGGCATGCAAATCCAGCAACACGCCATCCCGCAGAAACAGCAGGGGGTGATGCTCCACCGGTTCGAATCCGGATTGAACCGCTACCTGTTTTGCGGCGGGGATATCTTCCTCACACACCAGCAAATCCATATCCGTCTGAGGTCTCGATGCTGGTGGATCATACATGGTTTCGGCCAGACTTTGTCCACGCAAAGTGATGCAGGGTATGCCGGATTCCCGCATGTGTTGCAGCATGCTTGAATTGGCTTGTTTGAGTATCAGCGCATGGGCCGTCTGGGCACGCAATGGCTGTTCAATATAGGTTCGAAACATCTCGCTATTGAATGCATCACGTTTCACATTCAGTGCATGCCAGATACAGGCACCCACGCCCTCTGCCCAAGCCAGCCGCCAAAAGGTTTCGTTCACCATGGGGCTGCTTTTCACCTGCTTTTCACATAGAACACGGCAGTACTCCGCACGGGCATCCACAGACTTCAACTTGGCAGTTCGCATAATCAGAACTATACTCAGGTTTTAATTTATTATGAATGTCAGGAGTTTGTTATGCCGGAAAACATGCAACAGAATCAGCAGCAACCCAAACGAACAATAATCAGCGATGAAATGCTGGCACGCCGCAGACTGCTCAAGCTGGGCGCTTATGTACCACCTGCCGTATTGGGTATGATGATTATCGGCGGCATGCCCACCCCGGCACAGGCCGTGGTCGGCTCCTGCTGTCCATCCGCTTGCCAACCGTGTATCAGTCTGACCAGTGGCGTCGGTGAGGAAGGAAAACCACTGAACAGAAAACAATGCAATAAAAAAGTAAATAAATGCAATAAGAAGCGAGCCAAACTTAAAAAAGGCTGTGGTGCTGCGCCGAACCCTTGTAGAGGACTTGGCGGTGGAGGCGGTGAAAGAGGAGGTTGATTTGCCAGATACTGCCATCCCGATTAATCGGGATGTGCCACGACTTCTCTATCTGCCACAAGGTGATGTGGTTCTCTGCCAATACCTTGATGAAGGATTAAAATTAACACATAGCAGCACAGGCCAGACGGCAGAATTACATGGTAGTTTTTCATTACATCTGGAAAAATTTCTGGCTGGAGAAACGGATAAGACAAACCTAAATACGCTGGCTCATCACCATCCATGGCTGGGTGATCTGGATGATGCCAGGGCCATTCCATCCGCATCACGCATCCTGTTGGGTCAAGAGCTGGGCATGCTGTTTATCGAACTGACTGACCGCTGCAATGAGCGCTGTATTCACTGTTATGCCGAATCAGCTCCGGAGTGTTCCAATCGGCTGGAACTGGATGAAATCAAGGAGATACTGAAAGAAGCGTGTACGCTCGGAAACCCAACGATACAATTTACCGGCGGCGACCCATTGATTCATCCGGATATCATCGAAGCCGTCGCTGCTGCGCGTAATTTTGATTACAAGACACTGGAAATCTACACCAATGGACTAGCTCTGAGCGATGCCATGTTGAAACATCTGCTACCGCATCGACCCAACTTCGCTTTCTCCATCTATTCCCATGATGCCGATGTTCATGATCATATTACTCAGGTCCCCGGCAGTCATGCCCGTACGCAGGCCGCCATCCGCCGGACGAGGAATGCGGGACTTGCTGTACGGATCGGCATCGTCCTGATGCCGGAAAATAAAGGTCAGGAAGCGGACACCATTCGATTTTTACAGGATACGTTATCGCTTAAATCCGGACAAATCGGTATTGATATCGTCCGCTCAACCGGACGTGGCCAGTTCATGCAGGATTACCAACCGGATTTAACGGGTTTGCACGGTTTTGGCCACCGGCCGGACATGCCTGATGCCCAACCGAAATCCAATGCGCCTGCATCCACGCCGGAATCAGGGACTCCCGTACCGCCATACAATCGCCGTGGAAAACTATGCGTCAGCGCCAATGGCAATGTGTATCCGTGTATCTTTTCACGCCAGACCAGACTGGGCAACATTCGCGATCAAGCCCTCCGGGATATCATGCGCGCACTGGATCAACACACACTGCCACCACCCTCGCAACAGCGCTGGCAACAATGCCGACAAGGCTTGAGTTGTAGCGATTGCCAAGCCATCGCCTATGCTCTGGGTCAAATGACGGAGAAAGAAAGGATAAGCAATGCCATTGCCTGAACACCCGGAAAAGGTCGAAGGACTGTTAAGCGAAGAATTGGAAGGATTGGATGAAGTGGTGTTTGTACACCCGGAGGACGGGGCCAGTTTTTCCCTTAATCCAACTGCAGCCGCTATTCTGGATTTGTGCAATGGCCAGCGCAGTCAGGATGACCTGGTGACCATCCTGCATGATACCGTCAAAGCTGATATTACCGAGGCCAGAGCGGATATGGAAACAATTTTAACCGAATTTGCTGAATACGGCCTGATCTATGTGGACAATGCAACTGACGAACAGGACTAGGGCCTGTTAGCACTCATTATGAGCGAAGCGCTGCTGTCGCTGATGTGCCTCGGGCACACTGCGCTCGAAATGCCTTGCATAACCACAAAAATGGCCTCGTCGCCTCGTTCATAATTAGTGTTAACAGGCCCTAAAGTAACAAACGGCTCATCTGTCTGGAGAAGACAGGTATCGATTGCTCATATGAACGTTGGTATTGAATGCGAAGAATCCAACTGCGTGCAGGGCATTGCCGACCTGACCGTACTGTTTCCAGCCAGTCATCAATCCGCGCCTGACATGTTTTTCTCCATCAAACCATCGGCAGGCATGCTTCAATTGACACTGGATGATGAATTGTTGTGGCAAGGCAGGGATGCCGGTGAAATTGTCGCTGCTTTTGAATATGAATTCTACAACCGCGTGATCGGCGCGCTGTATCCACCCCTGATGTCCCTGCATGCCAGTACGGTCAGCATCAACGGTACATGCATTACTTGTGCAGGCATCTCCGGTGCAGGGAAATCCAGCCTGTGCACCGTAGCCCTGCTCACGGGCGCAACCTATTTCAGTGATGAATTCACGTTGCTGGATACAACAGGCCACATCGTACCGTTTCCACGCCCTCTGCAATGGGGTAGCGAGGAACATCCGGCATTTTCCCATGAAACCATGCTGGCATCAGGCCTGTTCAACAAAACTTCCTATTTCTTCCCGGACAGGGAAGGGAATACGGTGACATCCCTGCTCTGGCATCCCGAACATCTTGCCCATGCCCCCGAGCCGATGTGCATCGTGTTATTGCCGCAATATGATAGTATGGCTCAAGCGGCCACATTGACTGAATTGCGACGCAGTCAGGGCATCATGGAGCTGGCTGCACATGTGCATCACAATCTTCCACCAAATGAACGTATCCGTTTGTTGCATGCGAGGATTGCCGATCATGCAGTTTTCTACCGACTGGTATTTTCCGATGTTCACACAGCGTGGCAACAGGTAGAAACGCTTGTGGGCTCTACTTGAGGGGTGTGCGTAACGCTTCCCATGTAAGCCGCAGCATTTCCCGATTAGCCCGTTTATCCCGCCGATCCCATGCGCCCATACAAATGCTTTCGGGAACCTTCCGATAATCCAGCATGGCATGCAGGAAATGCCTGAATCGTTTCTGCCGACTACCGGCAGGAAACGATCCCACAAACCAGTCCGGTGCATGATAATCATTGCCAACCATGCGCATGTAACGGGTATTGGATCGTTGCAGCACGCATTCCTCCAGCTTTACTCCCTCTGAACAGATGCGATAATAAGCCTGCAACATGCCCGCCCCATCAGCCTCGGCCGCGCACATCCAGCCGGAGGCGCGACGATTGATCTCGATAAGGTACCAGCTGCCATCCGGCCCCTGCTTACACTCCACTTCGGCGAATCCCTGCCAGTGAAGCGCCGCCATCAACTCGCATGCACCTTCATATAATTCCGGAATCCATTCCGCCTGCGCCGCCGTGGTCTCGCCAAATGGCCCGAAGCGGGCGGGCGCCACACGCAAGCGCCTGCCGGTAAACCCGCGCACCGGTCGCGAATCCGCATCGAACAGCAGCATAGCCGTCGCCATGCGCGTGACATCCCCCTCAATCCACTGTTGCACCGTAAGCTGCTCATCCGGCTTGTGCTCCGTTGCATATGTTTTTGCATGGCGGCGCATTGCCTCCGCGTTATCCAGACGCACATGGTCATTGCGAAACACCTTGAGCAGGCATGGATAGGTAAACTCATCCGCATGATCACACAACGCCTGCCATGCCACGCTCCATGTGGCCGGGAGCTTCAACCCGTCCATGGGCTCTTTCAATCTGGCTACATCCGCCGCTTCATATCCCGCTTCATCCACGCTGAGTAATTTCAGCCCCTGTTTCTTCAATACATCGCGGTATATCGCGGTGAATTCTGCCATGTCCTCATAGGCGGGCATCCATACGCCAGAAAGGTTCAGGCGTTCAATCGTGCGCAGAAGAAAACCGGCATAGACCGAATTCGTATCAGGCAATTCCACCAGGCGGTCAACGTAACGGCTCACCTCCGCCCAAGGTGCAGCAACGGGAGAGGTCCCCACTACAGGAATGCCCGCCCGCCCTGCCGCCTGCGCCAGCGCAAACATCTGTGAATCATGTACATCGTTAATAATCAGCGGCAATGTCACACCCGTTTCAACCTCAACGCTACAGGCACGCCCAACAATGCCACGCCTGCACAAACTAAAAAGATGCGCGAGAATCCTGCTGCACCAGCCTGTGTTGATATCCAGCCACAGACCATGATGCCCAGAGCTGTTCCCATGCCGAATCCCGCAGCGGAATACCAGCTTTGTGCGCTTGCCTGCCGTTCAGGTGGTGAAAACCTGCGCACCCACGTCACCGCGTTGACATGAAAGGCGGCGAAACTGGCTGCATGCAGCAGTTGTAGCAGCGCCAGCATCCACCAGACTTGGGTCAAACCGATTCCCAACCAGCGAACCGATGCCAAAAACAGGCATGCGGACAACATCAAGGCCGGTGCAGCCTCACCGATGGGCCGGGACCACTTCCACATCAACACGATTTCAGCCGTCACGCCAAGCACCCAGAAGGCGCCGATCATCCAACCTGAATAACCCAGTTGAAGAAGATACAGGCTGTAAAATCCATAATACGCACCATGTGAGGCCTGCATCAGAAAACTGACCAGAAGCAACAACCAGAATGATGATGAAAAACGGCCTTTCCGCAGTGATGCCTGATCCTGATGCATCGCGTTGGCGGGAAATCCTCTGGCAGCCAGTGCGGTGGCCAACAACATCGCGGCCAACCAGTAAGGAAACTGAGACTGCTGCGCGCCTGCCAACCAGATGCCACCAGCCAGAGATGCCGCAACAAAACCGATGGAACCCCATACGCGCAGCCGCCCATAGTCCACCAGGGCGGCCTCGGAGATCGCCACCGACAAGCCATCAGTTAGCGGCAATACCACCGCCCATAGACATCCGAACCCCAGCACCACCAGCGCCAGCATCACGCGGGTCTCCATCCACGGCATTAATAATGCCAGCATGGCCGCCGCAAGGGATGCAACAAGAATAAAATGGGAAATATCGGAACTACGATCTAATGCACGCCCGGCCAATGGCGGCGCCAGCACCTTGGCAATCGCCAACAGTCCCGTAAATACACCGATAGTCGCCACATCCATTCCCCTGCCTGCGAGATAAACCGGGAAAAACGGCAACACAATCCCCATCGCGGCAAAATAGGCGGCATAAAACAGGCGGATGGAATTTAGGGAAGCAGCAGAAACCATAGTCCCAAGCATACTAACAACAACATAAATAAAGCTATACGCAACGAATCATTGGGCGTCAGTCTGCAAGACGCGTCAGCGTGACCATAGTACGAGCTTGCATACAAGTCGTTCTTTTACGACAGTTACTCCATGATTTGCCGAACGTTTCGGATTTTATTCATATTTCTCGTCAGTGCACTTGCCGCATGCAATATGGCCTCCACCGGTTTGGAATTAGCTTCCGGCTGGCATGCCCGTTCCATGGTGGCATGGAAAAATACCCGTCCGGATATGCTTGCAATATCGCCCGATGGGAAATGGCTGTATGTCAGCTGCGAGACTAGAGCCAGCATACTGGCGCCGAGCCTCGCCGCAATTGACCTTGAGACTGGCCGTCCCCGGATACTGGTTTCAGGACTGATGCGCGCCGATGGATTGAAATTTGCCCCGGACGGTAGCCTGTGGATTGGTGAGGAATTTCCGCAAGGCCTGATCTGGCGTATCGCCGATGTAGGACGCCTTCCGATTGGGCAAAAGGTGGATCGCGCACGCATGGTGAGCAGCCATCATGCGATTGCACCTTTTCGCGCCGCAGGCCGTTTCGCTCATGAAGGCATCACGTTTTCCCGGGACAAACGCTTTGCCTATCTGGCCGATGAAGCGGTTAAAGGCTCGCTTTACCGCCTGAATCTGAATACTCGCCGTATGGACGTGTTGTCGACCGATAAAGGGTGGGTTGCCATCTCACCCGCGCTCGATACGCGGGATCAGGCCAGGCACTTACAAGCCCGGACATTTAATCGCATCGAGGATATGGAAACATTGCCCGACGGACGCATTCTGATGGCTGAAACCGGCACGGGAAGCATTCTGGTATTGAAGGATACGGGTAAACATCCTGAAATTGAAGTATATCTGCATGACAGCCGTATTGCGCACCCGGACAATCTGGCCTGGGATGCTGCACGCAAATGGCTGTGGATCACCGATGACAGCGCGCCTTCTTCACTGTGGGCTTGGGACGGCCAGAAGTTGATACACATTGCCACACACCGGCATGCCGAGATCACAGGAGTGCTTGCCGTGGGCGGGGTCATTTATTTCAACCTCCAGGGACGAAGCAACGGACCGGAATTGACATTGCGCCTGAGTAAGGGCTCAACTGAAAATTAAACAGCTGCTTTATGGCATTCTTTGTGCTATAGCCATTACATTATGATTGCACAGATATTTGACCGGGAATCCACCCTGCAGCTCATTGGCATCACAAAGGATATTCCTTCCCTGCCGGATCGTTATGTCCACATTCAGGAAGTGATTGACGACCCCGATTCAGGTGCGGCGGACCTGGCACGCATCGTTGGCACGGATCAGGCAACCACTGCTATGGTGATTAAATTTGCCAATTCCCCCATACACAACCCTATGCACCGGAACATTGGATCACTCCCCTTGGCCATCGCCCGACTGGGAACAAGAGAAACCGGCCATATCGCCATGACCATGTCGCTTCTCTATGGGTTTGCCATCCCTATGGGCATGGCCCAAATCCGCACGTTCTGGGCACATGCATTCGCCGTTGCATTGATAAGCCAGCATATGGCCGGCTTGCTCGGTATCGATGAAGAAAAATTGTTTATTGCCGGATTGTTACACGATATTGGCAGGGCCATTCTCGGTATTCGTGTGGATATGGCGTATTTTGAAGGTCAGTTAGGTCTATTATCCGGAGACCAGCTGATTACTGCCGAGCTACAGGCATACGGCGTGGACCATGCCGAAGCGGGCTCCGAAATCCTCAGACTCTGGAATTTCCCCGATAGTGTCCGGGAAGCCATTGCCAGCCACCACAATGAAGATACGAATTCAGTTCCAGGGAAAGTCATCGGCCTTGCCAGTACCGAGGCGCACAAACGTTTCCCTTATACCACCGATATGGGCTGTGTTGAGCAAACCCTGATGGAAAAACCGGAACGCATACGCATATTGCTTGAAAGAGAGGGCTTGCTCGAAAGCGAGGAGGACAATCAGTCAGAGGACTCGACGCAGAATTAACCATCCGTTGAATCCAGACTTATTCAGAGGTTCCTTAACTGTTGTTGCAACAGCTTTAATATGTAGAGGTGTGCGCCCAAAGGCTTTGCCAGTATCAGCTCAACGCCTGGATGTGCATGTCGGAACGTATCCATATCCGCGCAAGCCTGTTTCCACCAGCCGCCCGGAAAAATAAAATGTGGCGTGACCACAACCGGACTTGCTCCTGCATGCTTCTTTAGCGCACCTTCCAGTGAAGGAATACCATACCCCGAAAATGCAACAGTAATATTTTTTCCTGTCCGTGCAGCCAGCATATCAACCAGTTGCATGACATGTTGTTGCACACTGTTTTGCCGGCTTCCATGAGTTAGCAGAATGATGGATTGCACGTCAGCATGGGCTTCAATAGCTCGGTCATTCAAGGCTTCCGTAATCGCCCCCACATCCGTCAATCCAGCCACAGGGTAAATTTTTATTTCAGAATGGTGCTGTTTGAAAGCAGCTAATCGATCTGGAATATCCTGCCGTAAATGTATGCCTGCATTCAGCAAGAGGGGTAATATGGCAATTGAGTGCGAATGTGCGGCCACTGCGGCAAGCAGATCTTCCAACAAGGGCTCGCATTGCTCCAGGAAACAAAGACGGGCATGCAGGCCGGAACTACGGTTCCATACAGCCAGGAAGGTTTCACATGCGGCGCCATAATCCGGATATTTTGATCCATGCGCCAGCAGCAAAACCTCCGTGCCCGATAGCATCTGCTGAATTCGCATCAGAATTCAATGCCCTGAGCCGCTTTGATACCCTGATCAAACGCATGCTTTACCTTTCGCATTTCCGTCACCGTATGCGCTACATCAATCACTTCCGGTGGCGCATCTCGTCCGGTCAGGATCACATGCATCCAGCCGGGTCGTTCTTCACGTAGGAATTGAGCAATCTCCTCGCCCGAAATCCAGCCGTAAGACGTACAATAATTAATCTCGTCGAATACCAGCATGTCGAATTCATGCGAGCGCAGCTTCTGCTTACATAGCTCCCATATCTCACGACTGGTCTTGATATCCTGCTCCGTATTTTTTGTATCCCAGGTAAATCCGTCACCCGGAGCATGCCACTCAATGTTATCAAATACTTCCGCCGCCTTCTGCTCGCCGGTCTTCCATTTCCCCTTGATGAACTGGATCACGCACACCTTCATGCCCCAGGCTGCCGCTCGAAACACCATGCCGAAGGCGGATGATGACTTACCTTTGCCGTCGCCGGTATTAACCACGATCAATCCCTGCCGTTTATTGCGTGCTTTCATGTCCATTCTCCTGGACATGATAGTCCAGCAACAAAGATGCGTCATGGAGTGAAACCCCAAAAGCCGCCTGCAAACGCTCTCGCGTCAACATCACCGCCACATCACCTGCTGCAATATTGCCACGGCCATCAAACAGCATCACATCATCAGCAATGCTCACAGCTTGCTGAATATCATGCAATACAACCACAACCGCACGCCCATGTTCCGACTGCCGCCGCAACATATTCAAACATATGACTTGGTGTCGTAAATCCAGATGCGCGGTCGGCTCATCCAGCAACCAGACGGGGCAATCCCGCAACATCAACGCCGCCAGTTCCACCCGCTGCCTCTCACCGCTGGAAAGATCGCCCAGCGCACGGCCCAACAGTTCGCCCAACTCCATGAGGCTTACGGATTTACTGAAATCCGTATGATGTTCTCCACCCGCCAGTTGCAACCGCTGCGCCACGGTCAACCCGAATTCTGTTGGCGGCAAATCGCCCTGCCATGCAATCGCTCGCGCAAGCTCGGCCCTTGAATGTTCATTCAACGGCCTGCCTCGCAATATAATCTTGCCAGTAGCCGGCATCATACCTGCAAGCGCCAACAGCAGGCTGGATTTGCCCGTACCGTTTGGCCCCATGATGACCGTCACTCGTCCTTTAACAATTACGTTGGAAAAACCCGTAACCAATGTACGCCCACCGCGCTTTAACGTTACATGTTTCAGTCCAATGATATTCATGATGTGCGTCGCAACAGCAGATAAAGGAAGACCGGCACACCAATGATCGCGGTAAGTACGCCAACCGGCAATTCGGCGGGTGCGATTACCGTACGTGAGGCCGTATCGGCCAGCATCAGCAGCAAACCACCGCCAACAGCGGATGCGGGCAGCACAAAACGGTGCAGCGTTCCAAATATCAGCCGCATCAGATGCGGCACAACCAATCCAACAAAACCAATCGTTCCCGCCGCAGTCACCGCAATCGCCGTGACCGCAGATGCCGACCACAGCAAGCGCCTGCGTAATACGTGTACATCAACACCCAGTGCTGAAGCATGGCGTTCGCCCAGTAAAAGCATATCCAGCGAGCGGGACAACAGCATGCCGCAGGCCAGGGCGGCAACCCATGCCAATATCAGCAGTGGGACGGGAATATCCGAATGCGACAAATCCCCCATCATCCATGCAAAAGCGCGCCCAAGACCATGTTCCGGAAGTAACGCCAACAGCAGGGCCAGAATTGCCGCCCAGAATGCGGCCAAGACCACGCCAGCCAGCAAAACGCGTGACGGCCCCAGATGCGAAAAAGCCATGACCACAACGATACCCACCCACGCACCTGCGAATGCACCGATGGACATCACCCATGCTGATTCCGGCATCAGCATCAGTCCCGCTACCGCGCCCACCGATGCACTTCCCGCCACGCCCAAAACATACGGTTCGGCCAGAGGATTCCCCAGCAATACCTGAAACCATGCGCCTGCCAGTGCCAGCAATCCGCCGACGGAGAAAGCAATAAGCAAGCGTGGCAAACGTAATTCCCACAGAATAGTCGCGTCCTGCCCCCTGGCATCAAACGGGTTGATCCATTGCTCGCCTGCTCCCAAAACAAGCCAAAACATGAGCATGAAACCCCCAATGCCCAATATCCATTTTGCTGATGAGTTCACCGGGAAATTGCCAACAGCTTGCGTTGCAATTCTTTCACACCCAGCACAAGCCGGGGGCCGGGACGACTGATTAAATCGGGATTGATAGAAATCACCCGCACACCATTCAACCATTTGTGCCAAAAAGCGCGGCGATTGCGAATATCACCGGATTTTGAAGGGATGACAATAACCGCCGGTTTAGCCCGCAACACGGCCTCAATATTGATACGCATGCTTTCCAGATCCATACCGGCAAACACATTGTGTCCTCCTGCCGTCTCAATCACCTCGGTGACAAAGCTTTTACCCCCCTGGGTCATCAACGGATCGCTCCATGCCTCGAAAAACACCGGGATCCGCCGGGCTTGATGTGATTTCATGACATGTAGTTCGCGCTCCAGTGCTTTAACAAGCTTTTCAGCCTTTCGCTTATGCCCTGTCGCGATACCCAAACGCCGCATGTCCAAGAAAACATCTGAAATATGCCGTGGATGCGTCAGTAGTATCCTGATGCCATCCCTCTTCAATGATTCCAACCCCTGAAGGTGCATGTTGGATGCTACAATCAAGGTTGGTGCAAGCCGCAATGCCGGTTCAACAAAGATTTGCCGGGCATTCGCCACATGCGGCAGATGTTTCGTCCTTTCCGGAAAATCACAATAGTCCGAAACGCCAACCACCTCGGATCCTGCACCCATGGCAAACAACATTTCACATGCGGCTGGCGATAAGACCAGAATACGCTCGGCGGCGTTTGCCTGCATAACTGGCAGGCATAAAACGAGGGCAACGATAACAAATCGTTTCACAATCTTCTGAATCGTAAATGGAATCGGAATTGTCCATCTCCCACCGGGAATGGCTGCGCCCGCGCCACAGTCGTCAGGGCGGCGCGATCCAGCACTGCATATCCTGAACCTTTAAGCACTTTCACTTGTTCAGCAACGCCGCCACGCACCAGCATGAATGACACATCGACATCACCTTCAATACCACGCCGGCGCGCACTGGCCGGATAATATTTAAATGCCTCCAGGTGTTTGCGCACGACATTGCGGTTCCCTTTCTGATCTTTACGTTGCACTTGCCGGGAAATGACCGGATCGGAAGCGGCGGGAACGGGGG
>JAUZQZ010000065.1 GCA_030950745.1 Mariprofundaceae bacterium
TGGATGAGCGGCAATCCCACTTTGAGTCCATTTTCGGGGTGGAATGAGGTGCATGGTGGTTCCATGGACCGAAATTCCAGCTCGGAAATGGGCCGAAGTGGGGAAGCCGATTGCCGCTCATGAGTTTTGCAAGTGGCTCTATACTCCTTATATTCACTCAATTTTGTTCTCGCTTCCCCACCTGCTCGCTACGAATTGCCTAAGTCCGACAGACTCCTAGCCTGGATTATTCATTGCGGGCAAAAGAACAAGTGAGGGCGCGGCAGTATTGATGAATAATCCAGACTAGAGCCAGTCCGCACAATGGCTATGAACAATGTCAGCCAAGGTCCGAATATGGTCCTCACGGTCATTCAGCGCCGGGATGTAACGGAAGGATTTACCTCCGGCATCCATGAAGAATTTACGATTCTGGATGCTGATCTCTTCCAGCGTTTCCAGACAATCGGCAGCAAATCCGGGGCATACAACGGCGACATTTTTTACCCCTTGCTGCGGCAGCCTCTGCAAGGTTTTATCGGTATAGGGTTGCATCCATTCCTCACGACCGAAACGCGATTGGAAGGTTAACATCCATGCGTTGTCTTCCAGTTCCAGCGCCTCGGCCAGTAGCTCGGCTGTACGGTGGCATTCGTCGGGATAGGGATCGCCATTTTCATAGTAACGCTTCGGGATGCCGTGGAAGGAGAACAGTAACTTGTCCGGCGGGCCATTGACCTCCATATCCTCACGGATACTGGCCGCCAATGCTGCTATGTAAGCCGGATGATCGTGATAGTTGCGCACCAGATGTAACTTCGGCATATCGCGGTCAGTTTTCATTACTTTGTCCACTGCATCAAATGTGGATTCCGTGGTGGTCAATGAATACTGCGGATACAGTGGCAACACCAGTACGCGATTGCATCTACTTTTTGCCAATTTCTGCATACCGTAAGCAATGGACGGGTTGCCATAACGCATGGCCAGTTCAACGTGGAAGGCGTCGGGATAATTGGCATCCAATACCGCCTGCAACGCAGCCTGCTGACGCAGGCTGATGTCCATCAGGGGTGAGCCGTTTTCAGTCCACACCTTTTGATATGATTTTGCGGATCGTTGCGGACGGGTATTCAGGATAATTCCATTGAGAATTAGCCACCACAAAGGCCTTGGCAGATCAACGACGCGTTTATCCCAGAGAAATTCCTTCAGATAGCGGCGCAGGGCGGGCGTGGTCGGTGCGTCGGGTGTGCCCAGATTGGACAGCAGAATGCCCACGGGAGTCTGGTCAGGCATATCAGTCCTTGTTCATAGCAATCAGATCAAACAACTCCAGCCGCGATGAGGGATTGTTGAGGAAGGCGCCGGTTAATTTGGAGGTGGTAGTCCACGAATTCGCCTTCTTCACGCCACGGTAACACATGCAGAAGTGGCGGCACTGAATGATGACGGCGACCCCTGCGGGCTGTAGCACTTCCTCAATGACGTGCGCGATTTGCATGGTCAGTTTTTCCTGCACCTGTAAACGTTTGGCGTACACATCCACCACGCGTGCCAGCTTGGACAACCCGACTACTCGCCCATTAGGGATGTAGGCCACATGTGCCTTGCCGACGAAGGGGGCCAGGTGATGTTCGCAATGGCTATGCACCTCAATATCCGAAACCAGCACCACTTCATCATAGCCACAAACCTCCTCAAAGGTTTTTTCCAGGTGTTCGCGAGGGTCTTCAAGGTAGCCGGAAAAATATTCACCAAAGGCGGCCAGTACACGTTTGGGCGTGTCTTGCAGGCCTTCCCTGTCCGGATCGTCGCCAATGTATTCAAGTAGTGCGCGCACATGCTGCATGGCTGCAGCGTTTTTCGGATCGGTCGGGTCAAAGTCTTGCATGGGAACCTCGCTGATGCATGATGCACATACGTTAGCGCATTTGTGCCAAACGAAAAACCCCGGAGAAACAATGACAACAACAATTGACCTCTTACGTCATGGCGCATTGCAAGGTGGTATTCGCTATCGGGGCAATACCGAAGCGGCGCTAACCAGGGCAGGGCGCGAGACCATGGATGCAGTGTGGCGCAAACTGGACGGCAGCATTGATGCGATTGCCACTTCGCCATTATCACGTTGCAGCCAACCGGCCGAAGCATGGGCGAAGGAGGCGGGCATTCCCTGCCGCATTGAGCCGAATATCCGCGAAATGAATTATGGCGCATGGGAAGGATTGTCGAAGGAAGAAATTGAGAAGCGGTTTCCCGGCATGCTGTCTCGCTGGCGCGAGAATCCTTTGGGCATGCAGATTCCGGATGCAGAACGTATCGAGGATTTTGCCAGACGCGTGATCGAAGGGTGGGAATCTATCCTGTATGAGTCAGCCGGAAAGCATGTACTCGTGGTGGCGCATTCCGGTTCCATACGTGTGATCCTGGCGTATGTTCTGGGCGCGCCGCTTTCATCCATCCGCCGCTTTACGATGCCTTATGCCGCATGGAGCCGTGCGATTCGCAATGGCGACAGCTGCTATCTGGAATATCTCAACTGCCGGATTTGACCCCCCCCTAACATCAACCATGGCGCATCGTTTTTAAAGAAGGAGAGGGAGATGCGGAAATATTTACATATTGCACTGGCGATATGTTGCCTTGTCGTGATTCCGGCAACGGTTGTACATGCAGAGGATTTTTATGGAAATTCTCAGGCCAGCAAGGGTTTTAATTTCGATATTCGACCCTATGCAGGAATTGGTTTTGGTGCATTTGGACTGGAGCTCAAGGCACCTAGGGTAAGCCAGAAAAATACGGTGTTTGGTGGCTTTGGTAAAGCTGGTGTGGATATAGGGGATTACCTTGGCGTAGAGATTCGGGGTGGTTCAACGACTTCTGGGACAACAGATTATCCAAGCTTAAATGCAACCCTTAAAATACGCAGTTCTTATTTCATTTCCTATTTGGCGAAATTACAGTCTTGGGAATCAGCAGGCATGAAAGTTTATGCACTTGTAGGTGCAACGACGGCTAAATTCAAAGCCACTGCGACTGCGACAGGGTTAGGCGCAGCAAGTGCTTCTTCTACCAAAACAGGCGTCAGCTATGGTTTTGGAATCAACTACCATATTCAGGATTCTCTGACCGTGGGCGGCGAATGGATGCAGTATTGGACGAACGTGAGCCTTGGCGCCGCCGGCGTCGACGCTAATATGTGGGGCGCGGTGGCGACAGTCGCTTATCATTTCTGATACAGGTTTAGGGCATTGCAGACATTTACGGGAGGGGCTTCGGCTCCTCCCTTTTTGTCGGTTTAATCGGCGCTCAATCGCTCGGCCACCTCAATCACATGCGCGCCATAGGAACGGGCGGCAGCCAGTTGCGCATCGGTGATACCGGCAGGCATCCCTTCATGGTTTCCGGTGCGGGCATATGGTCCCCACTGCAGGCCGCCGTCGGCATAACCCAATGCCGTTTTTGGAAATCCCACGACGACCATGCCATGTTCGAGAAAATTGGAATGCAGGCTGGCCAGCGTGAGTTCCACGCCGCCACCGGCACTGCCGAAACCTCCACCGGTAGCAAAAGCACCGCCGACTTTGCCTTCCAGCGCGTTCTCCATCCACAATTTTGCGCAGTCATCAATGAGTTTTTTCATCTGCCAGGCCATACTACCCATGTGAACGGGCGTGCCGAACAGGATGGTGTCCGCAGCCACAAGATCATCAGGTGAGGTTTCATCCGCCTTTTGCAACTGGATGCTAACATCCGGATTCGTTGCCCTGATGCCGGCAGCAATGGCTTTGGCCATCCTTTCCGTATTGCCATAGTCTGAGTGATAAGCGATCAGCACCTGCATGGGTTTAGTCTGCATGCTTCATGAATGATGCAGGCTTCTAAGCATGGCCGATCTGATCGGAGAGTTGCGCTTTGTCCACTCCCATGGCTTGTGCTCCCACAACCCAGCGCTGCTCAATCGGGGTATGGAACACAATATGATTACTGCTTGGCACAACCAGCCAGTCATTACGGCTGATTTCATCCTCCAGTTGCCCCGCATCCCAGCCTGCGTAACCCAGCATGAGCATGAAGTGTTCGGGGCCGGCGCCCTTTGCCAGTTCCTCCAGCACATCACGCGAAGTCGTGAGATGTATTTCCGGGGTAACGCAGAGGGTCGAATCATAAATATGCCAGCCATCATGCAAAACAAAGCCACGGAACGGTTCCACCGGACCACCTTCAAAGGTTGGCGCATCCATAGCGGCCTTACTCAGCTTCATATCATCCAGCACGGCACCGACCGTAATATGTTGAGGCCGATTAATCAGCAGTCCCATACTGCCATCCTCATCATGGTGGCAGAGCAACACGACCCCGTCTGCAAAACGCGGATCCGAAAGTGTTGGTGTGGCGAGCAATATCTGCCCGCTCAGTTCGCTCAGTTGCATGACGGCCCTGTTTCCACTGATGCATTGTCCATATCTCCGGCCAGGCGTAATGCGGCCACAAAGCTACTATAGGACACATTGCCACTACCTGCACGGTCCAGTGCGGTACCATGATCGACGCTGGTGCGGATAAAAGGCAGGCCGAGGGTGACGTTGACCGCATCACCAAAACTCAGCGCCTTGAGGGGAATGAGCCCCTGATCGTGATAGCAGCAAACAATGGCATCAAACGCCTTGCGATTGGTTGCGGCGAACAGGGTATCGGCGGGCAATGGTCCCGTAACATCCATGCCCGCACGGCGCGCCTGTTCGACGGCAGGTTGCAGAATATTGATTTCTTCGTGGCCAAAATGGCCGGATTCGCCTGCATGGGGATTGAGACCGCAAAGCGCCAGCTTTGGGCGCGATATGCCGAAATGACGTTGCAGATCATGGTGTGTGATATGCAGCGTTTCCAAAGTGTCTTCCACACTCAGGGAAGCCGGTACATCCGCAAGCGCCATATGGGTGGTAAGCAAAGCTACGCGTACTTCATGGCTGGCAAGCATCATTACCACTTTCGGTATACCGGCGAGATGTGCAAGGAATTCGGTATGTCCCGGAAAATCAAAGCCTGCGTCGCGCAGTATGGATTTTTCAATCGGGCCGGTGACCATGGCGCGAGCTTTCTTTTCCACGCATGCTCTGGCTGCGGCCTCAATACACCGGGTGACAGCAGAGGCCGTTTCTTTTTGTGGCATGCCGGGAATAATGGCGGAGGTGCTGTTCACGCCGGGATTCCAGCAATTCAATGCAGAAACAGAGGCCTCGGGTACGTCCACTTCATGGATGGTAACGGAGATATCCAACAGGTTGGCACGATCCTTCAGCCATGCGGCGGGTGCACACACGCAGGTTCCGGCAAAGGCTTCCGGGTCGGACTGAAAGGCAAGCAGGGTGCAGTCTGCACCAATACCGGCGGGTTCGCCCAGCGTAATCAGGGTGGGAGTCAGGGGCAGCTTCTCCGATCAATGATAGCCTTGGCCCGGAGTCCGGCCATCCAGCGGGGCATCTGGTCCTGCATTTCGATGTTCAGAAGAATATTCTGGATTTCACCCCGATGTGCCTCAAAGGAATCCGGATCTATATGCCTGCGTTCAATCATGCGGATAATGTGCAGGCCAAAAGGGGACTCAACTACGCCGCTGGTTTCTCCCGCTTTCATGGCAAACACGGCCTTGTCAAACGCAGGCACCATCACACCACGTTTGAACCAGCCGAGATCTCCGCCCTTGGTTGCACTGGGGCCTTGTGATATTTCCCTGGCACGGGTGGCGAATTCTTTATCGGAAACATTTTTCATTTCCTCAGCGATTTGCTCCGCCTCGGTTCTGGTTTTGGCCCTTTCCTCATCCGTCATGGCCTCGGATAATTTAAGCAGGATATGCCGGGCATGTACCTGGTCGTAAGCTTCGGCACGAAGTCTGGGTTGATGCCAGCGTTCCTTTGTGATGGTGAATAGCTGAAAGCCTGTTGGTGAGCGTATGGGCAGGCTGACGCCACCTACAGGCAGACTAAAAACAGGTGTAAATCTGGGTGGCATGGAACCGGGCAGGAACCATCCCATCTGTCCACCCTGTGATGCATTCGGTGCGTCTGAATAAAGTGTGGCAATCCGTTCGAAGTCACCACCTGCCGATATCTGGCTGAGGAGTTTTTTGATTTTTTTTCGTGACTCAGCAACCTGTTCCGGTGATGGGTCGACAGGCAGGGAGACGAAAATTTCAGCCAGCTGAATTTCCCGCAACGGTGTTGGGTGCTCCATGTATTTACGGTAATACTCACGCATGGATTCTTCGCTAACCTGAAGTTTGGAACGTACGGCCGTATTACCAAGCTTGCTGGTTAACAGGCGCTCCTTCAGTGTTTTTTTATAGCGATTCACATCCATGCCACGCGCCTTGATAATATCAAGTAGTTGGCCAGCGGGGATTTTGTTGCTGGCTTCAACTTTGGCAATGGCATTGTTTACTTCTTCTGCCGTAACAGTAATTCTCAGTTTTTTAGCCTTCTGCAACTGTAGCATTTTGGTGATTTCGGCATCCAGCGTGCGCTGTTGCAATGCTTTGGCAGGCGGAAGGTGTTGCATACCTGCCTGTTTGAGTTGTTGTGTTAATTCTTTGGTGCTTTGCCTGACCTGATAGCAGGTAATGGCCTGGTTGTTCACGATGGCGGCAATACTATCCACGACTTCGGCATAAACAGATGTGGCGTGCAGAAACAGAAATCCGCTTAGAATAATAACGCATCGCAGGATGCCGTTCATGGGCATATTAGGGCCTCCGTGGGGGAAAGGTGGTATGGAACGGGAATTAATCACCAGTTCATTAATGGCTGGTGCATTGTCCGACGCTACCCATGCCGTTGATACCAAGCAAGAAATTCACACCGAAATTGGATGTGGTGGATGTCCCGCTGGGACGATTGATACGGTATGCCTCTACCGTAACGTGCCAGCAAGGATGCCGATATTCGACGCCCAGGCTGGCGTGCTGTGTAAATTTGAGCAAGGTGTCGTAATTCCATGCACCAAAGGTGCGCCAGCGCGATCCAAGGTTTAATTTACCCGAAACGTCAATAGCCTGACTTTCGGGTGCGAAGCGTGCGTCGGTGACGCGGTAGCCAACACGTAATTGGTGTCCCGAGGCCGGATTCCAGTTTATCGCCGTAGTGGCGGTATCCCAGAAACGTGCTGCAGGATCGTACTGGCCTTCAGCGGAAAAGCTTAATGACGGGATGGGTGTGATGTAGACCTCGCCTACCAGATTGGAAAAAGGACGAAGCGGTTCGGTTTGCAGTGTCCGGTCACTGAGGCGCTTACGAATATTATATGTTACCCCGGCCCTCACATTGAGCACTGTTCTGGCTGAATCGTCCTTCTCTGATTTGGTTTGTAACCGGCTGGCCAAAAGCATACTGACACGATTGACGTTTTCTACCCGGTCTCTGCCCGAGAAACGATTGCCGGAGAGTAGATTACTCAGGGTGAGTCGGCCAAAAGCCGAGTCAAAGTTGGGCAAACTGGTTTGATCGCTGCCATTGACCAGATCGTAGCGCAGGATGGGTTCAATGCTGTGGCGTAGCGTTTTGTCTGCGTTGATGCGTTCAAATATAGCGCGTGTTTCAACGGAAAATTCACCGTGGGTCTGGGTTGGCCGCTGGAGGGCAGTACCTCTCCGGGTAAGCCAGTAACGGGTATTGCGCACGCCTGCCGTCAGGGTGGTGGAGATTCCTCCTCCGGCCAGTTCCAATGGGATTTCCATGTAGGGATGCAAGTACATACGCCATCCCTGGCTGCCAATACTGCGGCCAAAACGTGTGGTTTCCTGATCGAAATGCAGAATGGCCAGACGGTTCATCACGGGCAAGGCCAGCTCATTTTCGAATCGTGGAAGAATTTGCAGTGTGGCCTCATTGGAAGGCAGAGTCATATCCCGCTGGTGCTGAACCCACAACCGCCAGTTCCCGTATTCACCCTGTTGCGAGAGGGTGGCACGGCTGTGCAGGAAACGGATGGAGGCTTCCGATGCGCTGCTGGAGAAGTCCGCCAGATAATCACTTTCGCTCACATGATCGGCATCAATAGCCAGATTCATATCGTAGGGGAGTTGCCATGATGTTTGGCCTCGCAGGCGCCCACGCGTGCGTCCCAAAACCTGATCGTACAGGCCTTCGAACTGGATAATTTCACTTCCCATAGTGGAGACATGGCGCAATTCCGATTCGTACCTCAGGCCACGCGCACTCATCCAGTGTGGTGTTAACGTAATATCCCAGTCCGGAGCCGGTGCGAGGTAAATAGGAAGCGCCAGCTCCGTACCGCGCCGTTTGCCCGTGTTGACCTTGGGAAGGAGAAGCCCGGATTTCCGTCGATTACTTTGCTGCCAGTAGGGAGTGTAAAACACGGGTACGCCGGCGATCTCGAAACGTGCATTTCTGGCTGTAAACGTACCATTCTTCTGGTCAAGCACGGCTTCCGATGCGCGAATCATCCACGCATCATGGTCTGCGGGGCAGATGGTGAAGCTGGGCTGAAGCGCCTTGTAGGTAAATTCATCCACACGCTCCAGTTGTTTGGCAAACAGGCGTTCGCCGCAGGGTAAGGTGACTGTGGCATCATGCAGAATACCCTGCTTGGTAAGGGTGTTGAGTTCGGCAGACCTGGCTTCAACAACTGCTTTGGGCGAGCGTATGACAACATTTCCCTCGGCTTCGATCCGATGGTTGGCCGCATCGTAACGTACGGTATCGGCATTGATGGTTTCATCTTTGCGCTGAATTTCCACCTTGCCGCTGGCCGTGGCCACACCCTTGGCATCACGGACGATTTTATCGGCCGTAATATCTACATCTTCAGCCCATACGGCAGATTGCGGAATCAGTGTTGTCCATGCCAGTAACAAGCAGGGCAGAAGAAATAAACGCATCAGAGAATAATCCGGGTGAGGTAATCAGTTCAGGCGGGTTTGACGGCGCAGCCGAGGTAATTGACGGAGAGATCATCGGACAGATCAAAACGATCCGTCAACATCCGGTAGGACACCCCGTGCAGGTCTGTCACATCAAGCAGGGCCATACGGCAGGCGGTATGCATTTCCGAAGGACGAATGAATTTGGCGTATCGGTGCGTGCCTTTCGGCAACCAGCCCAGTACATATTCGGCACCGATGATGGCCTTTACATAAGCCTGTGGCGTACGGTTCAAAGTGGCAAAAAAGAAATGCCCACCGGGTTTCAGCATGGCGGCGCAGGCCGCAACGGTGCCGGGCACATCGGGCACATGTTCCAGCACTTCCATGCAGGTGACGACATCGTATTTACCGGCATGATCGGTTGCCCAGGTCTGCGCATCGCTTGTTTCGTACTGGACCTTTGCGCCAGCCCTTTCGGCATGGATGCGGGCGACTGCAAGCGCCTTTTCGGAACGATCAATGCCTGTCGTTGTCGCACCGCGATCAGCCAGCCCTTCGGCCAGTAAACCACCGCCACACCCGACATCCAGCGCATGCGCACCTTTCAATGTTGCCCGTGAGTCGATGTAGTCCAGACGTATGGGGTTAAGGCGGTGCAACGGCTTGAATTTTCCTGCCGGATTCCACCATTCCTCGGCCATAGCCTCGAATTTCTTTATTTCTTCAGAATCGAAGTGCCCCTGCATGGGACGGCAGACTGCTAGGGCAGGGGCGCTATGGCAAGGGCGTCATGCGGGTAAGAAGGGAAAATACCGGCATCCTGGTTGCCGTATTTTTACTTCACCTGTGCGCGGATGGAGTCGATGCGCTTGCGATTGGCTCCCAGGTCCGAACGCCCCACGCGCGAAGCCGAACGCAGATGAATCACGTGTTCAGATGCATCCAACCGCGCTTCTACATCATCGACATAACGGAACAGTGCGGAGGTGAATATCGCGTGCAGATATTGGCCGTCATTTACCACGATATGCCCGCCAAGGTATTCAATGGCGGAGGCCATCGTTGACCATGTCTTTCCGGCACGGATTGGAAGGGGTTTGGTATAATGTTCAGTATCGTTTTTTGCCGCCTCGCTGCTCACACAGTTTGGTGACGCCGGGCACGGGCGCAGATGCCCCGCCACCAGCCCGAGCGGCGGCGGTTGCTTCGATTTGACGCCCAGCACAAATCCGGCAGCCAGAATTAGCAATGCGATGCCCGCTATGCAAATCAACAGTAT
>JAUZQZ010000066.1 GCA_030950745.1 Mariprofundaceae bacterium
GGTGTGAATTGTGGCTCTCCGCACTGGAGTGGACACAGTTGAAAAATGCTATTCGATCGAGCCGTAAGCGGGCTGGTGGTACGGACAGCGTATCCGTGACCCTGTCACGTTATTCATGGTCTATTCTTGATTTCTGGGCCAAACGCGAAGGATGTACGCTATCGGAAGTGATTGAGAGGCGATTGGGTTCGGAAAACACCTAGCCTGAATTATTCATAAAAAAGGGTGAACCTCGCCTAACCCATTGATATAATGGTGGTTACGACACCAAAGCTTCGGATGAAGCAATCACACGAGGTTCACCCATGACGAAGACTACATCAGAACAACTGCGTTTTCCCACTGTTGCCGGAATGAGCATTCGAGCGGACTTTGACGGCGGCGCCATGTCATCGGATTTCGGCGCCCTGTTGCTGGCGGGCGTTGATCGCCAGATGGGGCTGTCCGCGCGGCTGGCGGCATCGTTCACCGACCGGCGGCATGCATCCTATGTAGAACATGAGCTTTCCGATTTGCTGAAGCAGCGCATTTATCAGCAGGCATCCGCCTATGAAGACTGCAACGACGCCAACGATCTCAGAGGCGACCCGATGTTCAAGCTGGCCGTGGGGCGCAAGCCTCTGGGTGAGGAGGGCGATCTGGCCAGCCAGCCGACCTTCTCAAGACTGGAGAATGCGGCCACGCGCAAGGACATCTATCACATGTCACTGGCGCTGGTGGATCAGTTCATGGCCGGATATGCCAGGGAACCGAAGGTGATGGTGCTGGACATGGATCACACGGACGACCCCACCCATGGTCAGCAGGAGTTCAGTTTCTACAACCATCATTACCGCACGCGTTGCTATCTGCCCCTGACCATCTTCGACGGTTTGTCCGGCCAGTTGATCACGGCCGTTCTGCGTCCCGGCAAGCGTCCCACGGGAAAGGAGAATGCCATGATCATGAAGCGTGTTCTGAAGCGCATCCGGCAGCATTGGCCGAATACCAACATCATCCTGCGTGGCGACGGCCATTTCTCCAATCCCGAACTGATGCAGTTGTGCCTGGAAGACGGCAACATGGACTTCATCTTCGGCCTGCCATCCAACAAGGTGATTGATCGTCTGGCTGAACCCCTGATGCAAAAGGCCAGCGCCCTGCACGCATACCGGCAGTATCACGCCAAGGGAGAAGCGATCAGCAACACCCGCTTGTTTGGCGAGTTTGATTACGCAGCCGGATCATGGCCGCAATCCTTCCGCGTCATCCACAAGGCTGAAGTCATGGACTTGGGAGACAACCCCCGCTTTATCGTCACCTCGCTGGTTCTGCCCAGTCCGGAAATCGCCTATACGGAACTCTATTGCAGCCGTGGCAACGCAGAACTCTACATCAAGGAACTCAAACGCGATTTATCCTGCGATCGCACTTCGGATTCAAGCTTTCTGGCCAACTGCATGCGTCTGATCACCAGTTGCACCGCCTATCAACTGATTCACTCCCTGCGCTCCGAGACCCTGAGAGGCACAAGGCTGGCCCATGCCCAGGCATCCACCATCATCGCCAAACTCTTCAAAATCGCCGTCCGCGTCGTCCAGTACAAGGATCGCATCAAGCTGCACCTTCCATCCTCCTGCCCGGTGAAAGACATATTGGCGCAGGTTACGGAGATACTCTACGGCATCCCGCCGCCCAAATACGTCTGATGTAGACCAACCCCCTCAATCCAGCCTCGATTGATCCCGAATTTCTACCCGGGAGGGAAAGCCATTCCCTGACAGCGCCATATCAGCAGTTTCTGCCCGCTGGCAAAGACAAATAAGCCTGCTCTATGATGAAAAATGGCTGTATGGGATGTCAATGCCACTCCCGTGTCATTACAATTGCCGACAATCTGTGAAAAGTGACGCCATAAACAGGTTTATGAATAATTCAGGCTAAGTTAAATCCCTTCTGCAAAGTGCATGGTATCACCGGAGAAAACGGGCGTGGTAAGATATTTTTCACCGCCATCGGGGAAGATCATTACGATATATCCAGGCTTGCCTTTATCGGCCAGTCGCTGACCCACTTTCAATGCGGCGGCCAGGGCGCAACCGCAGCTTTGCCCGGCAAGGATGCCTTCCTCGCGGGCGAGGCGCAGGGTAAGTTCGTAGGCTTCTTCGGTAGATACGCCAATTTTTTCGTCATGTACGGAGGCGTCATAAATACCCGGCACAATACTGGATTCGATGTGTTTGAGCCCCTCAATGCCGTGAAATGGGGAGTCCGGTTCGGCGGCAATGATCTGCACATCCGGGTTCATCCGCTTGAGATAACGGCCTGTGCCGACCAGCGTGCCGGTGGTGCCGAGTGAGGCAATGAAATGAGTGATTTTACCTTCGGTATCAGCCCATATTTCCGGCCCCGTGGTTTCTTCATGTGCCCTGGGATTAGCGGGGTTGTTGTATTGATCCGGTTTGAAATAACGCTCCGAATCATCCGTATAAATCCGGCGTGCTTCCAGAATAGCGCCATCGGAGCCTTCCAGCGGATCCGAGAAAATCAGGTCGGCACCGAAGGCGCGGCAGATGCGCTTACGTTCGTCCGATACGTTGCCCGGCATCACCAGACGCACCGGATAGCCCATCGCCGCGCCAATCATGGCCAGTGCAATGCCGGTATTGCCGCTGGTGGAATCCAGAATGGTCTTTCCGGGGATTAGTTTGGCGCGTTCGATACCGTCCCGTATCATCATCAGCGCCGGACGGTCCTTGACCGAACCTCCGGGGTTGCAGCGCTCAAGTTTGGCATCCACGCGTATATTGTCCGGCAAGCTGGCAACCATGCGGGTCAATCTGGCTTGCGGCGTATGGCCGATCAGGTCGAGAATATTCAATTACACACCATATTAAATGTTATTTAGTTAAATCACAGCGAATGCTGCGTTAATTTATTCACCTTGCCAAGCATGCCAAATGAAATCCGAAGAATGTAGCAATATATCACGCAATGATTCTGCCTGCATACCAGCCTTGCGCAAGGACCTGATCGTGATTGCACCATAACGTTTGGTCAGTCGGTTGCCAGCATGATCGTTCAGTAGCGGATGGTGAATATAGACGGGTTCCGGAAGATCAAGCAGGGCTTGCAGCAAGCGGTGGAGACCGGCAAAGGGGCGTAAATCTTCCCCACGAATGACATGCGTGATCCCCTGCGCTGCGTCATCGACTACGACAGCGAGATGATAGCTGACGCCGATGTCCTTGCGCCCAATAATTGCGTCGTCATGCATGACTGACTTCACGGTTTGACGGTGCCCCTCGCCATCCTTCCAGGACAGATGCTTGTCTACACGTTTGAGCGCGGATGCCACATTAAGCCGCCAGGCGTAGCGCTGCCGGGACATGTGTTCACGCTGTTGTTCTGCCGGGATTTTCCGGCATGTCCCCGGATAAAGGCCAACGGTATCTTCCGCATGTGGCGCGACGCTCATACGATTGATTTCCTCCTGGATTCGGCGGCGGGTACAAAAACAGGGGTAAATCATCCCCATGTCACGCAGGCGTTTCAGCGCACGTTGGTAGGCAGGCATATGTTCGCTTTGGCGGCGCACATCCCCATACCAGTTCACGCCCAGCCAGCGTAAATCCTCAATGATTGCGTCCGTGTATTCTCCACGGCAACGGTTGAAATCAATATCTTCGATGCGTAACAGGAGTCTGGCGTGGTGTTGTTCGGCCCATTGCTGGCAGATCAGGGCGGAGAACGCGTTGCCGACGTGCATCAATCCTGTGGGGCTGGGTGCAAAACGGGTGATACGCGTCATATGTTCTGATGAATTCGGCTAAGAAAGTTCAGGTGGCTTGTTGTACCGGTGTTGTGTGGTGGTCGCTTGCTGGAGGCAGAATGAGCGGTTGGCCTTCCTGCATACGTTCCGGGCGCATCAGCATCTTGATTTCATCACCCGCCTGGAAGCGAAAATCATCGTGTGGCAGACATGATTCTCCCTCGCGGATGATAGCCATGGGCTGAACACCGTGCGGAATACGTGCGTCAGCCATGCGCTGGCCAATCAGGCCGGAGTCTTCTTCCACGCGGCGAAGTTCATAGATTAGTCGCTTGCGGTAGGCCTGATCGTTCCAGTAAGTAAAATTATAGGGTTTGGCAAACAGGCGTTTGGCCTGCAACTGGTGAATCATGCGTGCATGTTTGCTTTCATCTTCCTCCTGCAGGGCGACATAGATTTCCTGTACATGAAATTCATCCCTTGCCAATTGGGCAATCAACAGGTTGTGATCGGAAGAGCCGGTCATGGCAACAACCGCACCAACCTCTTCAGCATGGGCGATTTCCATATACAACGGGTCCAGGGCATTACCGCGAACGGCCATATAACCTGAGCGTTGCAGTGTATTGACCACTTCAGCGTTCATGTCGAGAAAGCGCACCTCCCGGTCTTCACCCAGGGCTCGCCCTAATTCCGCACCGATTTGTCCTCCTCCGATAATTAATACGGAACGTTCGCCTGTTCCTTCCACCTTTAGCCAATGGCTTAACGGTGTGGCCAATATCCCGTAAACCAGCACGGAGAGGATAATGATGGTATAAACAAGGGCTTCCAGCACTTCACCGCCCGGCACACCCTTATCCTTCAGGATCAGGCTGAACAAAGCGGTGATGGCGGCAGCCACCACGCCACGCGGTGCCATGCAGGCCAGATATCCCCTCTGTGATGTTGTCAGTTTCGATCCCAATGTGGAAAAGAGAGTTGTGAGAGGCCGCGCAATAAAGGCAAGGGCCAAAAAAACCAGTAAACCCGCCTCCAGGTTATCGGCGAGCACAACAAGATTAAGATCGGCGGCCAGCAACACGAAAAGGACGGATACCAGCAACATTGAGAGGCTACCCTTGAAGTGACGCAAACGCTGGATGTCAGGGAGATCCTTGCGCTGAAGCAATGCTCCGGCAACCAGCACCGCCAGCAGACCTGCCTGAGAACTCAAGTGATCCGCCAGTAAAAATATACCCCATACGGCGGCCAGAGTCGCAGTGGAGCGGAGCTCCGTGTCTTTTATCCATTGCTGGGAAAGTGTTTTACCGAGCAGCCAGCCACCTGCCCATCCAACACTTGCGCCGATCAGAAATTTTATAATCAGGTTCTGTGCAATCACATCGAATTTAAATCCGGTAACCAGCACCACTTGCAGCATGACGATGGCAAGCATGGCGCCGGTTGCATCGATCAACATGGCTTCACCGGTCAGAATATGGCGCAGTTCGCGATCCATGCGCGTTTGACGAACGATGGGGATGATGACGGTAGGACCGCCGACCGCCACCAGCGCACCGAACAGCAATGACATTCCCCAGTCCATACCACTTAAGATGTGCAGCAGTCCGCCACCCACCAGCATGGTTAACAGTGGGCCGAAAATAAGCAATCTTCCCACAATCCATCCCTGCTGTTTCAGGGCACGCAGGTTCAGGTTCAGGCCACCTTCGAACAGAATTACGGCAAGGCCAAGTTCAATCAGGGTGTGCATGGCCGGTTTGACGCTTTCCACATGCAGTAGATGCAGTCCGAACGGACCCAGTAACATGCCTGCGATCAGCCACAATACAATGGCGGGCAGGCGTATGCGGGCGGATACGATCTGTGCGATAACGGCAATCAGTACGGCCAGTACAAATACTTCGGTGGGTTGAATGGCGCCTGTCATTGATGGCAGGCTGCCTGTGTGCATGAATTCCAGCAAGCACATGGCTTGCTCACGCAGTTGTTTTGATGCATGGTCGATCAATAGGTGGAAAGGGAGGGAATTTGAATGATTCTCAGTAATATGGAGCAGGTTTCAGGCAAGCGAGTTGTCAAACATCTGGGCGTGGTAAACGGCAGCACAGTACGTGCCAAGCATGTAGGTAGAGACATTATGGCCAGCCTCAAGAATATTTTCGGCGGACGGGTGACATCCTATGAAACCTTACTGGATCGGGCTCGCCGTGAGGCCAGATTGCGTATGGCCGAGCAGGCCCGAAGTATGGGTGCGAAGATGATTTTCAACATCAAGCTTGAGACGTCATCATTGTACAAGGGCCGCCGGAAAAGTATCGGTTCGGTTGAGGTTCTGGCCTATGGGACGGCATTGATTCCCGGGAAATAACGAGTATTCCAGTCATGCAATACAGCAACCCGTTACCGCCGGAAGGGATTAGAGGGATTGCCGGACGATATGCACATCACCGTGCATTATGTTCGCTCCCCGGTCGTGAATGCGATGGCAACGCTGGGTGGGCATATCATTATGTTTGAAGGCTTATTCAAGCGCCTGCATAGCGAAGATGCTGTGGCCATGTTGCAGGTGCGTTGGCCCTGTTTAACGTGTTGGAAGATGAAGGCAAGAACAGGAAATCGCTACATTTTGAATTTCTAAACTCACATCCGCTTACGCAGCATCGAATTCAGAGGCTTCGGGATGATGTAAAAAAACAGGGATGGGCTATGAACGGCCGGTTAACGCCTGTTCCCGATGATCTTCGCAAACACTAATGAGATCAGCAAATGGCAGATAGAGCAGGATAAAGAGAATCATCGGGCAAGTTAGCCCGGACTATTCATAAATACTACCGCGCCCTCACTTGTTCATTTGCTCGCAACGAATCCTTCGTCCGTATGCACTGCTACGGCCTTCTTCCTCAGAATCCGTTGCGAGCAAATGCCCGGCGTGATCATCACGGCGATTTATGAATAGTCCGGGTTAGGAGAGGCCCTTTTTTGGTGCTTATCAGGCATTGCAAGGCAGGTTTCTTGGCGCTATGGTTCGCCGCCCTATAACAAGGAAAAAATTGAAAAGGAAAGCTGGATTCATGTCACTGGATTTGGAACAGAAAAACGAAATTATTAATAAATTCGCTACGCACGAGGGCGACACAGGCTCTCCCGAAGTGCAGGTTGCGCTGCTCACAGCGCGCATCAATGGTTTAAGCGAACACTTCAAGGCGCACCACAAGGACCATCATTCCCGCCGGGGTTTGTTAAAGATGGTTGGTGTACGTCGTAATATGCTGAATTACTTGAAGACCAATGATTTCAATCGTTACCGCACCCTTATTGATGGTCTGGGATTGCGCCGTTAATTGCTCATTCGAGCGGTCCGGTTCTGTATGCAGAAGTGGGCCGCTTTTTCGTTGCTCTAAGCTGTTCCATGTCCCTGATGTGATTTCACAAAGGAAAAGACATGTTTGATATTAAAAAAAGTACGGCCACGATTGCTGGCCGCGAACTCTCCATAGAAACCGGGCGTATCGCCCGTCAGGCCGGTGGCGCTGTTACCATTCAATACGGTGATGTGGTGCTGCTGGTTGCGGCTACCGCAGCCAAACAGCCTCTGCAGGGCGTGGATTTTATGCCACTCACCGTCCATTATCAGGAAAAAACTTATGCAGCCGGACGTTTTCTGGGTGGATTCCTCAAGCGCGAGGGCCGTCCCAGCGAGAAGGAAACGCTGACTTCCCGCCTGATCGATCGTCCGCTTCGGCCGTTATTTCCCAAAGGTTATTTCCACGAGACACAGGTTGTTGCCATGGTCATTTCCGCGGACGAGGACAACAATCCGGATATTGTTGCACTTAATGGTGCCTCCGCGGCGCTGGCGATTTCCGATGTTCCCTTTAACGGGCCGATTGCAGCTTCCCGCGTGGGACTGATTGATGGCGAGTTTGTGTTGAATCCCACCTACGCGCAGATGGAAACATCCGATCTGGATTTAATCGTGGCCGGAACGCGCGATGCGGTGTTGATGATTGAATCCGAGGCTAAAGAATTGTCCGAAGAGCAGATGATTGATGCGATTAGCTTCGGACAGGAAGGCTATCAGCCGGTGTTGGATGCCATTGATGCGTTGGTCGCGGCTGCCGGGAAAGAGAAGCTGGTTGTTGAACTGGCGGGTAATGATGCTGTGCAGGAAGCGGTGAGTGCCGCGTTTGAAGCTGATGTGCGCGAGGCGTATTCGATTGTTGATAAATCGGTCCGTTCCGCCAAGGTGGAAGGGATTCGTGCTGCGGCGCAGGAAAAGCTGGCTGGCACGGAAGAAGAACCGGGTGAGTTCTCCGCCAATGATGTGACCTCTGCTGTGAAGAGCCTGGAGAAAAATGTGGTTCGCCGTTCCATTATTGCCGGGAACCCGCGCATTGATGGACGTGCCACCGATCAGGTGCGCGCCATTGATTGCCAGGTCGGGGTGCTGCCGCGTACACATGGTTCCGCCCTGTTCACTCGCGGCGAGACGCAGGCGATGGTGACCATTACGTTGGGTACGGATTCTGATATGCAGTTGACTGAGAATCTGGAAGGCGTGACCAAACAGCGTTTCATGTTGCACTACAACTTCCCGCCATATTCTGTCGGTGAAGCGCGCCGCATGGGCCCTCCGGGGCGGCGTGAAATCGGTCACGGACGTCTTGCACGACGGGGTATTGAGGCTGTGATTCCAAGTGCGGATGATTTTGGTTATGCCATCCGTTCAGTATCTGAAATTACTGAATCCAACGGTTCATCTTCCATGGCCTCCGTCTGCGGCACCTCGTTGGCGCTGATGGACGCCGGCGTGCCGGTAAAGGCAGCCGTGGCAGGTGTGGCCATGGGCCTGATTCTGGAAAAGGACGGTCATGCCGTGCTGACAGATATCCTCGGCGATGAAGATCATCTGGGTGATATGGATTTCAAGGTGGCAGGCACCCGCGATGGTGTCACTACCCTGCAGCTGGATATCAAGATCGGCGGACTGACCCGTGATATCATGAAGGAAGCATTGGCACAGGCACATGCGGGCCGCATGCATATTCTGGATGAAATGGCCAAGTGTATTGAAACGCCGCGTGCCAGTATTGCCGACCATGCGCCGCGCATATTCACCATGAAGATCAAGACAGACAAGATTCGTGAAGTCATCGGTGCCGGTGGCAAGGTGATTCGCGGTATCGTTGAAGAAACCGGAGCCAAGGTAGACATTGAGGACGATGGTACGATCAAAATCTTTGCGGTGACCGGCGATGCTGGAAATGCGGCAAAGAAGATGATTGAGGACATTGTGGCCGAGGTGGAAGTCGGTACGGTTTATACCGGTAAAGTGGTCAAACTGATGGACTTCGGTGCTTTTGTACGCGTTGTTGGAAGCACGGACGGGCTGGTTCATATTTCACAGATTGCCAACCACCGTGTTGAAAACGTGTCCGATGAGCTAAAGGAAGGTCAGGAAGTGCGCGTCAAGGTGTTGGATGTGGACCGTAATGGCCGCATTCGCTTGTCCATGAAGGTACTGCTGGAAGAGGACGTTGCAGAAGAGACTTAATTTGCCCAAGGGAGGGCAGGGGAAGATGGAGGCGGATATTCCGCCTCCTTTTCTTTTGGAGGAAGATCAATGACCGCGTTTCCCATTCGTGAAACGCAAATTCAAGATGGTCCGTTGCTGATCACGCATACCATGCCAGACGCACAGACGGTATCCGTAGGGATATTTCTGGATGTTGGCAGTCGCGACGAGAGCGATGCACAGGCAGGCATCGCGCATGCGCTGGAGCACATGTTATTCAAGGGAACCCGCGAACATGATGTTCATGAGTTGAGTGAACTGCTGGATGAACTTGGCGGCACAGCCAATGCATTTACTGCCCGCGAACACACCTGTTTTCATATGCGCGTATTGCGTGAAGATTGGCAAAAAGCGGTATCCGTACTGTGTTCCATGGTGCTTACGCCAGCATTGCCGGAAGATGAATGGCAACGGGAACGCGAGGTTATTTTCTCCGAAATGGCCATGGCGGAAGATGTGCCGGAGGATTGGGTGTTTGACCAGCATGTTGAAGCATTGTTTCCCGGGCAGTCCATGGGACGGCCTATTCTGGGCACCCGTGCAACGCTTTCGAACCTTGGCAGAAACGAACTTGGTGCGTTTCTTGAGAGCCGGTATCGACCACCCCGCATGCTGATTGCCGCTGCGGGATGCGTGGAGCATGCAGCATTGCTGGAGCATTTGAATCATTATCACTGGCCACAGGCAAGTCAGAACATAGAACGTGAAATGCCGCGTATGAGCGCTGGTGTTCAGAAGCTGGAACGTGATGATGAGCAAGCGCACATCGTGTGTTCCTTTCCTGGCATTGCATCGGCATCGGGTGACAGGCCTGTTGCGTGGCTGGCCAATCAGTTGCTGGGCGGAGGCATGAGTTCACGGTTGTTTCGTGAAGTGCGCGAGAAGCGTGGCCTAGCCTATGGCATTGGTTCCCACCTCTCCAGTTTGAGTGATACGGGAACATGGACCATCAGTGCCAGCACCGACCCCGATCGACTGGGGGAGTGCACGCGCGTGATCCGGGAGGTTCTTGGCTCATTTTGTGATGCACTGAATTCCCCGGATCTGCGACGAGCCAAACGGCAACTGGAGGTTTCGATGCGCATGGGTATGGATTCCACGGATGCTAATATGCTGCACTTGGGGGCGCGCTTTGATGAGGCGTCGATACAGCCGCAAGACGAATGGGTGGCGCGTGTGCAACAGGTTGAACTCGAAACGCTTGGTGCATGGGCGGAAGCTCACCTTGGTGCGTCGGCGCTGTGGAGCTTCAGTGGTTCCGAAAAGGCCTTGAATACCTTACCAGCAGATTTGCAGACATAGGTTCTCGTGGTTACAGTGCTGCCCCTTATGTCGCCGAGGATCCATTCACTGCCATGAAATTGTGGAATTATCTGAAAGAAGACGTCGCCAGCGCCTTCGACCGTGATCCGGCTGCACGTTCAACGCTGGAGGTTGTTACAACCTATCCCGGCCTGCATGCGATCTGGATGTTCCGTATGGCCCATTGGCTGTGGGTGCATCGGTTACGCCTATTGGGGCGGCTTTTATCGCACCTTACTCGCTGGCTGACCGGTATCGAAATCCATCCGGGCGCCACCATTGGCCGACGTTTCTTTATTGATCATGGCATGGGCGTGGTCATCGGTGAAACAACCGAAATCGGTGATGATGTGACGCTGTATCACGGCGTAACGCTGGGCGGTACGACATGGCAGAAGAAGAAGCGCCATCCCACGCTGGAGGACGGTGTCATTATTGGTGCGGGCGCCAAGGTTCTGGGCGCAATTACCATTGGTGAACAGACCCGGATCGGGGCAAATTCAGTGGTATTGCAGGATGTACCCGCGCATTCCACGGTGATCGGCATCCCCGGCATGATCGTCGGTACGACCGAAACCATCATCGAGGGCGGCAAAATCAATCTGGACCATCATCTCATGCCGAACCCGGTAGCGGAGGCGTTGCGGCATATCTTGAAACTGGTTGACGATGTGAATGAACGCATTGACGAAATCCACCCCGAAGCCAGGAAAAAGAAGGGTCATATGCAGGATGTTGAAAAGGACATGAAAAAGGAACATTCAGATCTGGACCGTTTTCTTGGTGGCGGAGGCATTTGATTTTTACACTTCCCGTTAATACTTGACTAAAATAGTCAAGTATATAGAATACCCCCTGTCATTACTCAGGTATTATCTTTTTAAGAGCTTGTAAAGGGAGCGTGTATGCGTTTAACGAGTAAGGGTCGTTATGCTGTGTCAGCCATGGTGGATTTGAGCAAACATCAGCATGGCGGGCCGGTCAACCTGGCGGCGATTTCTGAGCGTCAATTTATATCACTGTCGTATCTTGAACAGCTTTTCCGGCGTTTGCGTGAAAGTGGACTGGTGAAGAGTGTGCGTGGTCCCGGTGGTGGATATTTGCTAAACAGGGAACCTTCGGAAATTTCTGTGGCCGAGACGATTCGTGCCGTGGACGAACAGATTCGGGCCACGCTTTGCGTCAATGCCCTGCGGGGCTGTCATCGCGGCCATCGTTGCGATACCCATGAGTTATGGGACGCTCTGGGTCAGCATATCTACCGCTTCCTGGATGTGGTGACGCTGGAGGATGTGTGCGAGCAACGCGTGCATCTGGATACGGTGGAACTTGCACCCGTGGATCATTATCTTCGAGCTGAAACCCCGGAACCGGGAGTCGTGATGCATGAGCGTGTTGCGACGGTATCTTGACCATAACGCCACCTGCCCACCGCTAGATTCGGTGCTGGCAGCCATGGACAAGGCTGCCATACATGCTTTCGGGAATCCTTCCAGTCTGCATTGGGCGGGGCGCGCCGCCCGGCAGATTCTGGATGACGCACGTGAGGAATTTGCCACATTTATCGGTGCGGAGAGTGGTGCTATCGTGTTTACTTCCGGCGGTACCGAGGCCAACAATCTTGCCATTCATGGCTGGTGCTCGGCACAAAAACCGGGGCGTGTAATTACATCGGCCATTGAACATCCATCTATATTACGTCCGCTGGAATGTCTGGAAACAGCAGGTTGGGAGATCATACGCCTGCGTCCGGACAAAAATGGCGTGGTGTCTGCCGAAGATGTAGTGGCAAATATAAATGAAAACACTCGCCTGGTAGCCTTGATGGCCGCCAACAATGAAACAGGTGCGATTCAGCCGGTGGCGGAAGTGGGCGCTATTTGCCGGGAGCAGGGAACGGCTTTTCTGGTGGATGCGGTTCAGGCTTTGGGTAAAACGGATATTGATGTTCGTGAATGGAATGCCGACTTTGTTTCTCTTTCCGCACACAAGATTGGTGGCCCCAGAGGTGTGGGCGCACTGATGGTCCGGCGAGGCCTTAAAATCAATGAACTGACACCCGGCGGTGGTCAGGAGCGCAAACGGCGATCGGGTACGGAGAATGTTCCCGGAATTGCAGGGTTTGCCGCCGCCCTGGGGAAAGTCGATTTTACGGCACTAGAGCCGTTACGGGACGGATTTGAGCAGAAGCTGCATGAGCGCTTGCCGGATGCGACAGTATTTTCGGAAAACGTATCGCGCACAGCGAACACCAGCATGTTCTGCGTGCCCGGCATGGAAGGGGAGACGCTGCTGATGCAACTGGATCTGGCAGGATTTGCTGTTGCTTCAGGTTCCGCCTGTTCTTCCGGGGAGCGGGAGCCATCGCATGTATTGTTGGCTATGGGAACGACGCGTGAGCAGTCTCGCAGCAGTCTCCGTGTCAGTTTCGGTCCGTCCAGTACCATGGACGATGCGGTTGCGCTGGTGGATGAGCTGGTTCGTATCCGCGAACGACTGATGTCCATGGCAGGTGCGCTATAATGCAGAACAAACAGGCTATGAAACTGGATATTCACCTGACAGACGCAGCGATTGCACGGATGCGTGAACAGAGTCTGAAACAGGACTGCGCCGGAATTCGCCTGTCCGTGAAGGAAACCGGATGTTCCGGAATGGAATATGTAGTGGATTTTTCCGATACGCCGAAGACTGGCGATTTCGTGCTGCCATTTGATGGTTTTTCATTGTATGTAGATGCCGGATCTTATGAGAAGGCATTGAAGGGATTGACCATGGATTTTCAGCAGGATGCCCTGTCGTCGGGTTTTGTGTTCATCAATCCGAACAAAAAAGGCGAATGTGGATGCGGAGTTTCTTTCAGCGTGTGACGTTGGGGAGGCATGCTGTTGATCGAAGAATAATACAGCGGATTCATGTGGACGTTTTCGGATTGTGTATCATGCCGCCAATTTTGAACTGATTAGACGGTTCAGGCTTACGCCTTGTTCCGCCGCATGTAAGGCCAGCTCCCTATGCACCTCTGGCGGCACGCGCACAATAAATCGCCCGCTGTAGTTTTTTTCTATCAGCGGTTCCGGTGTTTTCTCTCCTGATTTGCGCATATCGATCAATACATCCGCCACAACCTTACGGATTCCCGCCAGTACGGCATCCGGCGTATCCGCCAGCCAGCTAAGGGATGGAAATTCGACGCACGTCCCGATATGCATCCGGTCTTCTCCCGACCAAGTTACCCGATACTAATAATGATATTATAGATCAAGCTCTCTTGATCTTGCGCTTTGTAAGGTCTATACCGATTACCCAAATGGATTCGATCTTGCTGTTCGAGGCTTCTATTTCTATTGCTCTTGCTTTGAGTAGTCGAATCAACCCGGCAAAGTCTAAATTCTTCCCAGTTGCTGGATGTTCCCAATGATGTTTCTTTCCGCAAAAAGTGAGAAGAAATATTCCACAGTTAGAGCGTGCATCTCTCAGATATTGCCCACACAATTGATTTTCCAGCCTTTCCAAAAGGATTGCCCCGGACCAGTTGTCAGCAATTTTCAATTCGATCGGTACTGGCGCGTCTATTGATGGCTGATGGATTCGGATATCGGGCTTCTTTGCATCAGCCATTTCTTCTTCCTGAGGGACAGCATATCGGTTTTTACTATGATCTCTCAACCAACCACCTATGAATATTCTGTGATCGACCTCTTTATGAGATTGCTTCAAAAGGCCTGCGTTACTGGAATCCCCTCCCTCAAGATCATATTTTAAATCAAGAAGGCGCGAAACCACAAGATCATAAAGCTCTCTATGATTTTTTGGAGTTCTTTCAGCTTCATCAGCGAAGCTCGTAATATCATTGGCACACCATGCTTCAGGTTCAGCATCCGACTCGGCGCGTTGCTTTGCCTGAATCCGATACCATTCTCTGGCTCGTTCGTTCGGGTGAGTTTTAGCAAGGTCCACCATCGCCAGATACGTTTCCTTGCCGGAAATTTCTTTCAAGAGTCTGAACAACAAATCACGAGCATCTTGTGCATTGTCACGAAGACCGGGAGTATATGCACCACCACCGCTTCTATCGATATCCTCAGAGTGATGAATATATGTATGCATGAGCTTTATCAGAGAATGCAAAACACTGACTTTTAGATAGCTCTTATGGGTGGTGCTCAGCGATGAGCCTCCTCTATCGCCAAGAAGGTATGTAATAAACAGCATGGCAAGGATTTTGGTCTGGTCAGGATCCTCTAATTGATTCAGCAATGTTGTTAGCTTTTTAATGGCATTTTGAGCATCAACACATGTCCATGCTGCCAGCCAAAGCGCTTGCCTTGACAGTTCTTGGGCTGAACCAATTTTAGTCTTTGCGAGATCGGCGAATCCCTTTTTGTCCAATTTTGTCGTGGCAAGGACGACTTCTAAGGCATGTTCGACTGTTTGGTTGTGCTTGGGTTCGTATATTTTCAATAATTGGAGCAAAGGGTTAGAAAGTTTTGATTTGATCCAATCAAGTCCGGTTATATCCGAAAGAACATAGTGGCAAGGCTCTTTGCCATCATATTGGGAAAATTCCCACTCGATTTCCTTCAGGATTCTTGCTTCAAGAATGGAAGGAAACACGCGATGAAAGTTCTGCATCCATTCCGGGAAACCATTGATTTCCCTCATCGCATATTGGCTGGCAAGTTGAGCTTCGGACTCAGTCAGATTTACTGGCCAATCGGGAACATATCCGGCTTCCATCTCCAGTCCGCTGAGGCCAACGATAACAGCATGCGGAATGCTATTGGGATTATCCATTCCCTCTGATCGGATTTCAGGGATATATTTACGCCAATAATCGATGCATCCATCCCTGAATGCTTTGGCCACATCTACGCCAAATTCATGAATCAATCCTTCCCAATGCGATTGAGCCCAGTTTCCATGATCTTCGGTTTGATTCCGGAGAACATCCATCAAATACTCTGCAGCATGCCAGACACTGCCTTTACTTGCGATGCTCGTATCCCGTAACGTATCCGTATGCTGATGGAGCCAGTTTTTCCACTGTCGCCGATTATCGGCTTCTTTTTCTCTTCTTTGCTTCTGTCGTCGATCATAGCCAACATATGATCTTTGCCATTTCAATTGATCTTTGGTCATCGCTGGTGGGTGAAGCAAGGAATGTAATGTCTTTTCCAGTTCGGGATTTCCCTTCGCCGATTTCCACAATGCCAAACGTCGAGCACGCCTGCGGCCACTCTCTTTATAAACACTGAAAGCCAGTGTGAGCGCGACCAAGCGATCATCTCCATTTTCTTTTGTGCGGACGTCTTCCAGAAGTGTTTCAAAGTCATCGGAGGTAAAATACCAGTAACCGTCAAGTGTGTTGATTTGCCACCATCCAGTCAGGCGCTCTCCTTTCTTCTTATCAAGATGTTTTCGCGCTAGACCCACATCAAACCAGAATAAAGCTTTGTTCAGTTCTTTATTTTCAGGGACAAGTTTGTCCAAAGAGTGGTGACCACTCCTGTAGTCTCCAAAGGACCGCGCCGCTTGCGCTAAGGAAATCACTTCCAGAACATCTCTGTCTAAAGCATCAGCATGATTGGCGCGCACCAACCTTTCTGCTGCCTGCGCTGCAAAGGGCAAAAGCCAGCTGTACGTTTGTGATATTTCAAAGTATCTCCTCTCAACAACAGGTTCTTGTTTTAGCGGAGGGATTAAACTGCGAATCAATTGAATAAGGTCTTTTTCAGGGCATTTATATCGTAAAAATTCTTCCAAAGGATGATCAATCATAGAATAGGAATGCCGATCTTGCTTAATTATTCGCCGGAGCAGTGTGACCAATCCCTCAATATTCAAGTAATCCGGCGCAAACGCCGAGATGATTTCACCAATGATTTTGTCGTCATTGAGTGTTGAATCAGAAATAACCGACTTAACAAACATATTCTTTTGATCTTTTGACCCAACCGATGCCAATGAATGGATCGCATAGATGCGGGTGTAGCGCCCAGCATTTTTATCCATCGCATAGTTGATGATTTTTTCCATACAGACATCAATCTCACCCTGCCAAACCATTCTGAAGAGCAACTCCAGTATCGCCTCATTGTCAGCATAGGTACCCATTAACTCATCAATGGTTTGGCCTAAATCGGGATGAGCGAACCTCCTCACCTCTGAAATATCAAATGATAAATGCCTACAATTTTGCTCGGCATGGAATTCACAAAATGATTCCAGCATGAATTGTCGAATTTCTGTCGGAAGCGCTGAAGGATCGCCCCCTTGAATAAATACCTCAGGAGATATTCTGGCAGCTTTCTCACGAATTCGATCATCCCATAATATTAACCAGGAAAGCACTGGCCGCAGGAAAGGAATCGAAACCTGTTCTCCATATTGTTCGGAAAAGAATAGCGTTTCAACTGATCGACGCGACTTGCCTGATTCAAGCAAATCATAAAGCCATTGCGCTGTCAGATATTCTCGTACGCTACGGTGATGAAAGCGCACGGCTCCATATATGGCCTCATCGAAAATAGACCGAAGCAGTAAAGCCCTACATTGATCGCTGCTCCATTGACTCAGAATGCTCTGAGTATCAATTGCTTCAGATTTGATTGCGGCATCCTGATTCTGATCTGGAACCAGGATTCTATTTTTCCTGAGGAAAGTGGCGGCCGAAGCCAACCGTTTTGCAGCGTAGAACGCATCCCCGCCACTAAGCGGAAACGCAGATTCCCTGTCCGGATCAGTCTCCTTAAGTTTTGAAGTTATGCTAACTTTGAACATTTCAGAGCGGTTAGAAATCCTTCCGTTCGCATTCCAGTAGCCGATGAGCTCAATCAGGTCTTGCGGCGTATCAGAAAAGATGTCGGCTTCGGCCTTTTCAATGGCATCAAAAAACCCACTTAGATTTTGAACTCCAAATGTTTCAGAAAATCGTTTTTTTTGTTCTTGAGTCAATGGCTGAATCCCAAATACCGATGGTTCAATTAATTTCGGTTCGCCTTTTGTATCCGCATGTCCTTTGGAATTCAGACCATCATATGGACTTGCTGGGGCATCAGGATTTTGTTGTTCTGAGGTTGCTTCTACTTCGATACAAGATAGTTGTGATTTGAGGAGGGCCATATCCGACTTGGCCCTCCATTCACTAGGGCGGCTGGTAATGCAAATTCTTGCCCGTTGTTTATGCTCTCCCAACTGCAACGAAAGTTTCCTGATGGCCGTTTCAAATTTTTTAGGTCCATGCATTCTTGCTTCATCCACGGAATCCAGAAAAAACCATGCCGGAGTATCAGAGGTCAGCCAGTCATTATATTCATTGATATTCCCAACCTCGAATGAGGTTTCAAAATCATCGCATAGGTGTTCTAACCGCAGGAAAAACGCATACTCATCAATTCCCCTGATTCGTTCTGTAGTAGCTCTGATTTCTTCGGTCTTGCCAACTCCAGATTCCGCAAGAATTACGACCCTTTTGAGTTCAAGGATGTTCGACCACCGAACTTGCCGAGATTTGTCAAAGAGAAAGGCATAATCGAAATCATCTTCATTAAACTCATGATCTTTTGATATGGGAACAAATGATCGGTTCAGGTTAATATAATCCATTACAAAATCGTTTAAGCCAGTGTTCTGATGCCAAGCTCGTTGGCGGCCTTGTTTAGATTCTTGTCGAAGCAGGCGAAGGTGAATTCGGCATATTGCCGGAACACAAGTTCGGCGGTCGCCAGATGAATGCTGTCGTAGCCACGCAAAGCATGGATTTCCGCCAGATTTCCTGCGCGTTTGATGAGTGGAAGGTTCAGTGTAATGACTTCGATATTATCCCAGTAGTTTTCAAGTGCTGCTTTGTATGAAGCATGGCGCTTACTTGTGATACGCTTCATCCGGGCGGCTTTGGCCAGTGCTGCGCGTGCTTCCGCATACGTTATTATGTGGGTGAATACCGCACCGGCTTCATCGAGCGCGTTTACGATTGCAGTTGTTCCAGGCTCATTGACAAATAGTTTTACGAGTGCGGATGTGTCCAGATAAACGATCATCCACGGTCTTCCAGCATCAAATCAGACATTGTGCTTTGGCCGGATTTCCATGCCACCGGATTGGCGACTGGCCGCAATTTACCACCCTTGCCGGGGCGAACCCATGATTGCGATCTAAGCCGTTCAATGACGGCTTCTTCACTATCATCCGCCATGAGGGGCGCAAGCCGTGCTATCGGTTTTCCGTGTGATGTGACCACCACCTCTTCACCGGCGGAGGCGCGATTGAGGTATTCAGATAAATGGTCTTTGAGTTCATGCACGGCTACATTCATGGCAAAACCTCTCTGTGGCTATTTTTTACAAAATTATGGCCATGTTATTTTAAATAGGCAAGATAATTTTCGTTCACTGTCACATAGCGCGGATTCAACTACCAAGAGCAACTCCAGTGAGTTGGGTGCTGGTATTAAAGAACCCTTCATAGGGTGTTCTGTATCCCAGCGTTTTTCTTGGCCGATGATTGAGTCTGTGCATGATGAAGTCAATCTCCTCATCGGTGACAGTATCGAACTTTCGGCTCTTGGGCATGTACTGCCGTACCAGCCCGTTGGTGTTTTCGTTCAACCCTCTCTCCCATGAGGAGTATGGATGAGCAAAGAAGATGTCGGCCTTGAGTTTTCTGGCAACCTTCTGATGCCCTGCGAATTCAAGACCGTTGTCCTTGTCTGCATACACATGCTGGTAAATCCATTCGTGGCTCACTGAATGCCTGCCTTCCATCTTCAGACGTTCACCCATCTCTTCCGGTGACCACTCCTGACGTAGCAAGGCTTCGATGCGGAGCCAATCCTGATCTGTGATGCTCGGCCTGACCTTCTCCTGCCGACGCTCCATCGCCAGACGATGTGCCTGCTTTGCCCGGTAGCCGCGCAATCCAGTGTTACGCGGCAACTCCCGGCTGATCGTCGATTTATGCACACCCATCATATCGGCAATATCGCTCTGCTTATGTCCTGCTTTCTTGGGAATGGCAATCTGATACCGTTGCTCTTGGGTAAGCTGCGTGTAGTTCATTCTTGCTCCTTTGATGAGTCGTGTCTGAAAAGCGCAAGGCTGCTACCGCAGCTTGCTCTTTCAAACGTTCAACAAAGTTGCACTTACGAGTTGAATCCGCGTTGTACTGCAGTATGATATGGCGAACGAACAAACCATTATTTGACGCCTGTATTATAGGAGTGTCAAAAAACCAACACATACTATTCAAAGGTGTGGCTGGAAGGTTATGAAGAACAGGGATCCTGTTTTTCGTTACTCGTCATCAGTAAACAAATCAATCTCATCGGACTGATCCTGGCCGCAGTGGGGGCAGAAACTGAATTCCGAGGAAACAGGTTTTTCACACTCAAAACATTTATTGGTCATATTCACCATGCGGCCAACCCTTACCGCAATCACTGCTGTCATCATGGCTACCACACAGACGCCAATAAGAATGAGTGCGCCGCCCAGAGCCATGCCTGCAGCAGTATGCGGTACAAGATCACCATAGCCTACGGTGCTCATGGTAACCAGACTCCACCATGTACCGATGAAAGCATTTTTGAAAGTCTCGGGCTCAATCATATAAGCCAGATTGCCGGAAAACACCGAGACTGCTGCAATGGTTGCCAACACAGCAAGGATCATGTTCATGGCTCCGGATACAGATTGCAGCAGTGTGGCCAATACAGGAAAATATGATGCAAGATTTAGAATCCGGAACAATCTGCACAACCTCATAATCGCTGATCCCGGATTACCGAACGCAAGTGGTAGCACAGTCAAAAAATCAATAATCCCATAAAACCCGAACATGTATTTCAGGCGGTTTTTAGAGGCATAAATACGCAACAGATATTCAAACAGGAATATATATAAAATAAAC
>JAUZQZ010000067.1 GCA_030950745.1 Mariprofundaceae bacterium
TGGATGAGCGGCAATCCCACTTTGAGTCCATTTTCGGGGTGGAATGAGGTGCATGGTGGTTCCATGGACCGAAATTCCAGCTCGGAAATGGGCCGAAGTGGGGAAGCCGATTGCCGCTCATGAGTTTTGCAAGTGGCTCAAACAGTGCCTGATTTCTCAAGGCGATGGATGATGGCTTCATGTTCACCGCCTTTGCCATCGAACAGAATGACGGGGTCGCCATTTCGCAGGCGCATGACATGGCGCAGGTAGTGCCCCTGTCCATCGCCAAGGGTGATTTCCCGTTCTGTGGTCAGAGGTGGCTGGATATAAAGACGGCATGTCAGCATGCCCGGATTGGGCCGTAAAAGTGTCCGGAGCGCAAGCTTCTTGACCTTGTTTTCGCCGGGGCCATGATGCGGACATGTTTTTTGGTTCTTTACAGTCTCTGGACTGGTTGTCGGTACGTACATGGCGGGCCGATGAGCATGGGGTTTCGCGTGATATGGCGGCGGTATTGACGATTGCGGGATCGCTGACCCGTTTTCTTGAGCGGCATTACGCCATGCGGCTTGAAGTTCGTTTGCATGACCAGTTTATGGATCGGGCGGATTCGAGTGAGGCCATGTTGCTTGCGTGCGATGGGGGCGCTCCGGCCTTGCGGCGGCATGTGTCACTTTTGCACCGAAAATCGGTGATGTTTGATGCGGAGTCAGTTTTACCACTGGATGGCTTGCCCGCAGATTTGATAGGAGAGTTACAGGAGGGGTGTAAGCCGCTGGGCAATCTTCTGCTTGATCGAGGGCTTTTGCTGGCCCGCTCGGATTTATGCGTGGCCCGGTTTGTGGACGAAGGGTTGCATGCCGGGCGTTGGGCGCGCCGCTCGGTGCTGCGCTCGGAGTCCGGTACGCGGGCATTGGTGGTGGAAGTGTTCCACAATGAAATCTGGAGCCGTATTGCGCAGACAGCAAGACGGTACCGTTCATGAAAATGCGCCCGGTAGGAGCGGTGGGCGACTGGGTGCAATTGTTGCGTATGGACCGACCTGTGGGTTACTGGTTACTTTTGTGGCCCACACTGTGGGGGTTGCTGGCCGCGTCTCACGGGCGTCCGGAGCCAAAAAATTTGCTAATTTTTGTAACGGGTGTGTTTCTGATGCGCTCTGCCGGATGCGTGATTAACGATTTTGCCGACCGTGGGTTTGATCCGCATGTTGAGCGGACCAGAGATCGACCGATTGCCGCCGGGTGCATTGCACCGGGAACGGCACTGGCCGGATTCGTATTCATGTTGTTTATCGCTCTGCTGCTGGTGAGTCAAACCTCCCCGTTAGTTGTTGAACTGGCGGTGGCGGGTGTATTACTGGCCGCTATTTATCCTTTCATGAAACGTTTCACACATTTTCCTCAAGCGTGGCTGGGAATGGCATTCGGATGGGGCGCAGTGATGGCCTGGGCGGCAGAAACGGGAAATGTGACAAATTCACCGATTCCGTGGCTGCTGTTCGCCGCCAATATTTGTTGGTCGTTATCATATGATACGGCCTATGCCATTGGGGACCGTGCTGATGATATGAAGATCAACGTTAAATCCACGGCTTTGTGGTTAGGCGACAGGAGTATTGCAGCAGTGATCGGATCCGGGATCGTCATGTTGGCTTTTTTGGCTGCTGTCAGTTGGCAATATGGCGTTCTTGCGTGGTTTGGATGGGTGTTGGCTGCATCATGGCAGTTGTGGCTGTTTAGCTGTTTGGCTCGCAAAGGCGAGGCATGGAGCTTTCCTTTTTTTCTCAAATCCCACTGGACAGGAATGTTATTTTGCCTTGGTTTTGTTGTTTCCTGATTGTAACTGAATTCGCCCCGATTTTCTGCTGTTTGCGGAAGCGTCCTGTTGTCGGGCATGATGCGCCTACGGAGGTTGCAATGCATACAGAATTATACGGCAATCATCAAACAGGACGGGGGCTGGTGGATTGGCTGGATTGAAGAGCTTCCCGGCGTGAACGGTCAGGAGGATACGCGCGAGGCATTGCTTGCAAGTTTGAAGGAGGCACTGGCTGAAGCGTTACAAATGAACCGGCAGGATGCATTAGCGAATGCCGGCCATGGTTATGAGGAAGCAAGGATTGCGATTGCAGCATGAAGCGCAAGATGCTGCTCAAGCACCTGCGCGATCATGGTTGCTGTCTGCTTCGTGAGGGCGGACGGCACTCATGGTGGCATCATCCCAAGCCAGAACAGACGTTCCGCGACTCCCCGGCATACGGAAATAAGCGATATTCTTGCCAACAAGATTTGCAAAGACCTGGGCGTAAAGCCAATCCAATAGGCATGCGATTCCGCAGATTTCCGGGAAGCGTGGTGCATCATGGGACGATGCTACAATGCTAGACCAGATCCCAATGGTCTGCTTAAATGTTGGATTGCAAGACTTGACCCCGAAGCTTCCAACGCTGCTTACGTGGCACCCTCAACGATGGCGATTTCTTCGTCGCTAAGTCGTAAAGCTCATAGGCAAGCCAGTCAATCTGGATTTAAAGGGTAGCGTCGCCTTATTCCTTATTCTCGTCACTCGTCACGTCATTTTCGTTGTTTTTCTGTTATGTCGATTTCTCATATCAGGTCATCTACATCTACACGAAGCGTGCCGGCAATCGCTTTTAACGCTTTGATGCTGCCTTCGCGCACTCCTTTCTCGATCTGGGCAATATAGGCCTGCGACACACCCGCAGCCTCCGCTAGTGCTTTTTGGGAGATGCTGCGATATTCGCGCCATACCTTCACCGGAGAGTCATCGCCCAGCGCCAGCCGCTCCACCATGGCCTGCGGCAGTGTTTCCTCTTCGCCCGATTCAAGCGCGTGAGCAAACGTCTTAATATCCGATGCGTCCCTGGCGTCTTCAAGTGCTTCCATTACCTTTTTATATTCGGCAAACGGCAGCACCGCCCATTCCGGCTTGCCGCCTTTTTCAATAATCTGCACATTCATTTGTAAACACCTCCTCGTGGCTCGATTTTTACCACCACGATCACCAGCCTGCCTTGATTCACAAGGTATACGATACGCCAATCGCCAACACGCAGACGGTAGCCCGGATGATCAGTCAGTTTCTTAACATTGCGCATAGCTTTAGGCGCTTTGGCAAGCTCGGAAACTTTCTTGAAAATAAGACTGCGAACATTGCCAGGCATCTTTCGCAACGCCCTGGCTGCCGACTTGCTGTATTCAACTGAAAACACGGCTGCATTATAGCTATATGTTATATCTAATCAATAGAAATTATAGCTGATGGAAGATTATGGAGCCTGTCCCGCTCAAGCGGCGGGGTTTGTGATTTCTTCCACGATGGCGGTTTCTTCATCGGTGAGGCCGTAAAGCCCGTAGACAAGCTGGTCGATCTGGCGGTCTGTAGCGGCAATCTGGCGCTGGAGCCTTTTTCTGCACTTTTTGCAACGCTACTTCTGTTACCTAGAAATTTGGATAGAGTATAAGCATGCTTCCTATAAACGAAGAAGAAGTTAAAGTTAAGATCATCCTTCCATGGCTCCAGAAGATTGGCGTAGAACTATCTGAACTTAGTTTAGAAAAAAGCTTCACCCTTCGAGCGGGCAGACACACCATAGAAGTTGATACCGCCAAACAACTTTCTTCAACGGTAGGTGCACGGCTCGATATTTTAGTCCAGCGATGTGGCAGAAACCTTCTTATCGTGGAAGTAAAAGTTAGTGCCATTCGTGACACAATACTTAATTATTTGACGATAGAAGGAATGAACAGCAGTTT
>JAUZQZ010000068.1 GCA_030950745.1 Mariprofundaceae bacterium
TTTTTGATAATTCCGGCCGCACCAAGCTGGCTCTGGTGACACACGGCGTAGCCCTTCCCGATGGCTTGCCACAGGCATCTCACTGGATTTCCCAGGCCAATGCCGTGGAAGCGGTACTGGATCTGCGCCTTCCCAGCGGACATTTTGCAACCGTTCCGGTGGCCCAACCATTTACGGAAAAGAGTCCGATAGCACTGCATGTTACGGAAGATGGATGTGAGCTTGCGCATGAAGGTGAGAGGTTGCCCGTGGAATTGCTTGCGGCACCCCGCTATTATCATCAGACGACACGTGCCGGTGCTCGCATGGGAAGTTTCTCGTCGCTACATGATAAATTATTGATTTTACATCCGCTGATGGGCTGTGGATTCTTTGCACAGCAAGGACAGGCCTGCCAGTACTGCCAGTATGACTCGATGCTTAATGAAGCGATTCCACCGTTACGCGATCCGCTGGAACTGGTGGAGGTGGTGCGGGCGGCACTGGCCGAGCGCGAAGTGGATACAGTGTATCTGTATAATGGTCATGTACCGGGTGATCAGGCGGGGCTGGATCGTCTGATTTCATTGATTGCGTTGTTACGCCGTCATTTGGGGCATCGTCAAATTGCACTGGAAACCGTAGCGCCACGCGATACCTCCATGGTGGATGACTTATATGCCGCAGGGCTGGATGTATTGATTTGCAATCTGGAATTATTCGATAAGGAGCGCTTCGCCACCGTTTGCCCCGGCAAACAGGCCGAAGGCGGTCAGGAGGCGATATGGCGTGCGCTTGGGCATGCCGCATCGGTATTTCGCGAGGGTGCGGTTGTCAGCCATCTGATCCTGGGTCTGGAGACGGTGGAATCAACAATTTCCGGCATGAAAGCTCTGGTAGAGCATGGCGTGGTACCGTTATTGATTCCCTTTCGTCCACTGCCAGGGACGCCTTTGGAACATACGGCCCTTCCGGATATGGATGCCGCCGAGGAAGCCTTTCTCGCACTATACGATATTTTGGCGGCATCCGGTTTGCCGACACATCGTTTGCGCGATATGGGGCGTGTGCTTACGCCGATGGAAAGCAGGGTATTGGTAGGGCGAGAGGTCTCCCTGCCGGAACGCCTGACGTTGAGTCCTGTGGGCAGGAAAATGGGCGGGTGGTTTGATGCCTTGCGGCGTACGCTCAGAGTGCAACACACCGATACCGAAACAGAGCAAGGCAAAAGGCAGGCATAGTGTCCCATCCCGTAAATTCACGCACCATCAGAGCTGCTCAAAAGTGCCAAGGCAAGGCGCGTCCCGCAGGCAATGGCGAGCCCATGGCAAGGGGCGCAACACCGCATTGGCTCTTTGGGGCGGCTCCCTTTGGGCGAGTCCTGACGTGCGTGCGGCTGTGTTACACTCGTTTGAATTGGCTATGGTCAGTTCCACACGCGCGCGCCTTGCCGCACATCCCGCCAGAACTTGCTGATAGTGCGCGAATTTACAGGATGGGACACTAGGACATGCCAGTTATTTTTGATAACCGTCCCATGCATGTGTTGCTGGCACAGAAGGGCTTACCGTTTGCGGCACTGGCTTTCCTTGCTGCGATAGTATGGTGGGCGGTGGAGCAAGAGGCGCCTGCCGGATTGAGTCATCCTGGCTGGCGCGCCATCATTGTCTTTGCCCTCTGCCTTGTTCTCTGGATATCCCGGTTATTGCCATTGCCTGTCACGGCTATACTTGGCTTGGCGTTACTGCCCTTGCTGGATGTGCTGCCGGCCCATGAAACCTTTGCCCTGTTCGGTAATCCTGCCGTATTTTTTATTCTGGGCGCGTTTATGCTGGCTGCGGGCGTGATCAAGTCCGGGCTTTCCGAACATCTTGCTCTGGCCTTGCTGGAACGGGTGGGATCAAGTCCCCGGCGCTTACTGCTGGCGATGTTATTGTTACCCGCGTTCATGGCTTTCTTTATGCCCGAGCATGCCGTGGCAGCGGTATTTCTTCCGCTTGCCTGGGAGGTTGTCCGGGCGCTTGGACTCAAGCCGGGAGACCGATATGCGCAATCGGTATTTCTTGCCATGGCGTGGGGTGCCATTGTAGGCGGCGTTGCCACCTTACTGGGCGGTGCACGCGGGCCGTTGGCCATGGCGCTGGTACAGGAATTAACCGGCAAATCGTTTTCATTTCTTGACTGGACCATCGCCGCTGCACCGCTGGTTGCCGGTATGCTGGTCACAGGTGCTGCATTGCTTCTTTTGGTTACGCCAGTCCATGGGATTGATGTTGGGTCCGTCCGCAAAACAATTGAGCAAAAGCGGCTCGAATCCGGTTTACTCAATTGGCAAGGGCGTATCATGGGCCTGTTGATGGTTGTAACCATTATTGCATGGTTGTCCGCAGGGCATGCGGTCGGGCTTGCCAGCATTGCTCTAATCAGCGTCGTATGCATGTTTGCACTGCGGCTGGTTTCATGGAAAGAGATTCAGGCGAATATAAGCTGGGATGTGGTCTTGCTATATGGCGGGGCAATAGCCATCGGTAAGGCGATTGCCGTGACGGGTGCGGGTGCATGGTTGGCTTCATGGTTGTTGCCAGTGGGTGCGGCAGGGCTGGGACTGTTGTTCCTGCTGGCATTGGCGACTTTGCTATTAACCGAAGGGGTCAGTAATTCTGCCGCCGTAGCCATTATGTTACCTGTGGCAATTCCTACGGGTCTGGCGGCAGGCATGAATTCTGTGACTGTATCTCTGGTCGTTGGAATTGTTGCAGGATTTGCCTTCATGTTACCCATGGGAACGCCGCCCAATGCCATGATTTTTGCTACGGGCTATGTGAACGCCGCCGCAATGCTGCGCTATGGGGCGCTCATGTCTGCTGCGGCATTTATCCTGTTTGTATTGACGGTTTGGTTATGGTGGCCCCTTGCAGGCATTGGAGTGATGAAATGAGCACCTCGGCATTGATCGAATCCACCGTAGCGCTACTGCGGCAAGCCAGAGATAAACATGGCGACCGCCTGATTTATCCCTGTGCCCTGGGTTCGGAAGGAATGGTTCAGATTGATCTTATTTGCAAACAGGTCCCCGGAATTCGTATGATGACGCTGGACACTGGCCGCCTGCCACAGGCCACCTATGAACTGATGCAGGAAGTGCGCGAACATTACGGCATTGATCTGGAGATCATGTTTCCGGATCAGGATGAGGTCGAGGCCATGGTGCGCAAACACGGAGTGAACCTGTTTTACCATTCGGTTGAAAACCGCAAACTCTGCTGCGGCATACGCAAAGTGCATCCGCTTAAACGGGCGCTCACCGGTATGGAAGCATGGATCACGGGACGTCGCCGGGATCAGGCGGAGAACCGTGCGGTAGTCCAGCCGGTTGAGAACGATCCGGTTTTTGGCCTGATGAAGTATAACCCCATGCTTGACTGGACGGAGAGTGATATCTGGACCTATATCCGTGAGCATGATGTGCCTTATAACCGGCTGCACGATGAACATTATGTCTCGATCGGGTGTGAATGTTGTACCCGTGCCATTACCGCCGGAGAAGACCCGCGCGCCGGACGCTGGTGGTGGGAGAGTGAGGACACGTTGGCTGAGTGCGGGCTGCATGTCAGTTCCCTCCATGCGGGCGAAGGAGAGTCAGGTGAAGGGATTTAACTATGTGGGTTAGGAGAAATAAATGAGTAAATACAGACTGACCCAACTCAAGGCGCTGGAAGCGGAGTCCATTCACATTATGCGGGAAGTGGTAGCTGAGTTTCGCAATCCGGTCATGCTTTACTCCATTGGTAAGGATTCCAGTGTGATGTTGCATCTGGCGCGCAAGGCCTTTTATCCTGCGCCGTTACCATTTCCACTGTTGCATGTGGATACTGCCTATAAGTTTCCCGAGATGTATGAATTTCGTGAATGGTTTGTGAAAGAAATTGGTGCGGAATTGATCGTCAGACGCAATGAAGACGCCATCAATAAGGGAATGAATCCCAAGGGATTCGGTGTGGCACGATGCTGCGGCGCGTTGAAGACGCAGGGCCTGCTGGATGCACTGGAAGAGGGGAATTATGATGCCGCTTTTGGTGGTGCGCGGCGCGACGAGGAACGCAGCCGCGCCAAGGAGCGCGTGTTTTCCATTCGTGATGAATTTGGTCAGTGGGATCCGAAGAATCAGCGCCCCGAATTATGGGATGTCTACAATGGCCGCATCCATGAAGGCGAGAGTGTGCGTGTATTTCCCTTGTCCAACTGGACGGAAATGGATATCTGGCTCTATATCCGCGAAGAAAACATCCCGATTGTACCGTTATATTACGCCAAAGAACGGCTGATGGTAGAGCGGGGCAACTTGCTGATTCCGTATTATGAGAAAACAAAGGATCAGCTTCTGAAAGGTGAAGAACCAACAATGGTGATGAGCCGTTTCCGTACGCTGGGCTGTATGCCATGCACGGGTGCCGTGCGTTCCCATGCCACCACGATTGATGAAATCGTGGCGGAGGCCGCTGCCGCGCGCAGAAGCGAGCGTGAAACACGCATCATCGATCATGGCGCCAATACCATGGAAGACAAAAAGAAAGAAGGGTATTTCTAGATATGACAGCAAATATCAATTTTAAACTCAGCCAGACTATCCAGCTTCTGCGACTGGCTACGGTAGGCAGTGTGGATGATGGTAAATCAACCCTGATTGGCCGTCTTCTGGTGGATACCAAAGGGGCCTTTGAGGATCAGTTACTTTCAGTAACGCGCAAGAAAGGGGCCGCATCAGAGGCTGAAGTGGATCTTGCCATGTTGACAGATGGTTTATCTGCCGAACGTGAACAGGGCATCACGATTGATGTCGCATACCGTTATTTTGCCACGCCGAAACGTAAATTCATCATGGCGGATTGTCCGGGCCACGAGCAATACACACGCAATATGGTGACGGGGGCTTCCACGGCCAATGCCGCCATCATCCTGATTGACGCTCGCAATGGCGTTATGCCGCAAACCAAAAGACATACGCACATTCTGAGCCTGCTGGGGACGCCTCATCTGGTTGTTGCCATCAACAAGATGGACATGGTGGACTATGATCAGAGCATATTTGAGAAAATTCGTGCTGACATCACCGCTTATTGTGCCAAGCAGGGGATCAAGGATTTGATCTGTATTCCAATATCGGCTTTGCATGGCGATATGGTTGTTACGCGCGGTGACTCAATGTCCTGGTATAAAGACAGAACGTTACTGGAAACACTTGAATCGATTGAAGTGACCGACCATATCGAGCGCTTACCATTTCGTTTTGCAGTACAATATATCAATCGTCCACAAACAGAGGAACTACCGGACTTCCGGGGTTATTGCGGCCGCATCAATTCCGGTATTGTGCGCACCGGTGATACGGTGACGTTATTGCCAAGCGGCAAGACGTCCCGCATCAAGGAAATTGTCACCTTTGACGGAACCCCGGATGAAGCCTTTGCACCACAGAGTGTCACGTTAACACTGGTGGATGATATTGATATTTCACGTGGTGATATGATTGTACATTCAGATTCAACACCTGAAATACGCAAGGAAATTGAAGCGTTGGTTTGCTGGATAGGTGATGAGCCGTTGGTGGCGCGCAAAAAATATATCATCAAGCAAACCACGAATTCAGTACGGGCCGTGGCAATGGATATTGTTTATCGCACCGATATTCACACCTTGAATCAAGACAACGCAGATGAACTTGGAGTTAATGAGATTGGTCGAGTGAGATTCAAGCTGGCACAGCCGATTTATTGTGATGCGTATGCGGATAATCGTGCTACCGGGAGTTTTATCATTATTGACACTTTTACCAATATTACAATTGGTGCAGGTATGATTTGTGGATAGCTGTTCAACCCACTTTTGATTGATCCGGTTTTGTTTGTACTCAGGTAAATTTGGTAATTTGAAGGGTGCATTTGTTGGCTGCTTCTTGACAGTTATGACGTTTGGCTCAAAACTCTGACCGATTGGTCGGTCAGGAGAAAATAATGGCACGAGGGTCTGATGGTGAAAAGCGTATTCTGGAGGCGGCGGAGGATTTATTTTCCAGACATGGTTTTGATGCTACATCCATCCAGAAAATTGCCACAAAGGCAAGTGTGTCCAAGGCCACGATCTTCCATCATTTTTCCAATAAACAGGAACTTTATATTACTGTATTGAAGCAAGCCTGTCTCGATATTGGCACTATTTTGCAGTCACTGGAGAAAGAACCCTGCACATCCGTTAAGCCACTACGTGATTTTGCCAGCGCCCATTTAAAAAATATGTTTGACCAGAAAGAAGTATCCCGACTGATTTTGCGGGAGATGACAGATGGAGATGTCAAACGGGGCCAGGCCCTGGCCGTTGAAGTGTTTGGTGAACATTTTTCACGGTTGGTTGTATTGATCCAAGGTGGACAAGAGGAAGGGGTGTTACGTAAGGATATGGATGCGGCTGATGCTGCGGCTGCTATTGTGGGACTGAATGTCTTCATGTTCCAATCATGGTCGGTACTTCAGCACTTACCGGGAACATCTTTTACAGACCCAGCTCATACCGGGGAACGCTGGCTTCGTTTGTTACTTTTGGGCATTACGGACAGGAAGGAGGCTACAGCATGATATGGCGAGTGGCGCTGATCATGCTCATTTCGTTGATCTCTGCATGTGGAAATGAAAAGACGGATGTACCGGTAACGATAAGAACCGTCAATATTACGACCCGGACGGTAGAGCTCCGGGATGTGCAAATCATGGAGTCCGCTGTTGGCCGGATACTGAATCCGCGTTCGGTCACCGTATCGGCTGAAGTGCCGGCGACGGTTGCGTGGATCGGTGTGGATGTTGGCAGCCTCGTTAATAAAAGCGACGTACTGGTGCGTCTGGTCAGCAATGATTTCAAGGAGCAGGCAACAGCCGCCAAGGCGGAAATTGCCAGCCTGGAGGCCAGAATACCAGCCCAAAGACGCCTGGTGCAGCGATACCGGAAACTTGCTGCCGACCAGTTTGTTTCACCTACCATGCTTGATCAGTCAGAGGCGAAGCTGGCCACGCTCATACAATCAAAACGTGCCTCCGCAGCTGAATATGCGCGGGCTCAGCTAAATGTAGCGCATACCATCGTGAGGGCACCCATATCCGGGCAGGTGCAACAACGCTTCGTTGCTGCGGGCAATTATGTGAAAGCAGGGACGCGACTGGTTGATATTGTGGCTGGTGGCCGACTCACCATCAGCCTGCCATTTCCGGAAACCAAAACAAGCGTGATACGTGTGGGACAAAATGTTCGCCTGATCCTGCCATCGGGCGGGCAAGTTTTGTACGCGGTCATCCGCGATCTATCCCCCATGATTGGCCAGAGCTCAGGTGCGTTTGAAGCACGGCTTGAAGTAAAAAACCCCGGCGGATGGCGGCCTGGCGGCAGCGTGTTTGCTGACGTTCAGGTTGCAGAGCACAAACAGGCTGTCGTGGTTCCCGATAGCAGTGTGGTTTTGCGGCCGAGGGGTGAAGTGGTGTATGTCATTAGTAATGGAAAAGCCTCTGAACGGTCCGTACGAAGCGGCGTACATACAGACGGTAGTGTAGAAATTGTTCAAGGGCTTAAAACGGGTGAAATCGTTGCTATGGATGGTGCTTCATTCCTGAGCAACGGCGCAGCCGTTCATGTCATCCATGCCGAAAACAAAACTTCTGAATAAGAGGATGAGGAGTCAATTGCAAAACGCTGGGCCGAAGTGGGGAAGCCAATCGCTGCTCACGAGTTTTGCAATTGACTCTGAAGTAAGCGAATCATGACACTGCCTGAGCTGTCCATTAAACGTCATGTATTGGCCTGGATGCTATCCGGCGTGCTGATGCTGTTTGGTATCATCGCGTATAACCGAATCGGGGTGGATCGATTTCCTGATATTGATTTTCCGATGGTATCCGTTACTACGGTGCTGGAAGGCGCGCAGCCGGATGTGGTGGATGCTTCCATCACATCCTTTATTGAGGAAAAGGTCAACAGCGTTCCCGGCATTGAGCATGTCATTTCCCAGTCCTCTCCGGGCGTATCTATCGTCAATGTTCAATTTGATCTGAAAAAGGATATAGATGTCGCATTTAACGAGGTGCAGGCCAAGGTGAATCAGGTATTGCGCAAGTTGCCCGATGGCGTTGATCCACCGGTGGTCGCCAAGGTCGAAGTAGGCGCCGCACCCATCATGTGGCTGGTCCTGACCGGTAACCGTACCTTGCAGCAGCTTAATCAATATGCGCGCAACGTGATTAAAAAACGCTTGGAAAACATTGATGGTGTGGGTGAGATTCGTATTGGCGGTGAGCGGGAGCGAACCATTCGGATATGGCTTAATCTGGAACGCATGCATGCATTGAATGTGTCCGTACCTGACGTGATTAACGCTTTTCGCAGCGAACATGTCCAGTTTCCGGGAGGTTTTCTGGTTGGCGGCAGGCGTGAATATCTGATCAGGCTGGATATGGAATTTCATCATATCCGCAAATTGCGTGCTATGGTGGTGGCCGTTCATCCGGGTGGTCGGGTTCAATTGAGCGATATAGCCAGCATTAAGGATGGGCTGGCTGATAACCGCCAGTTCTCACGATACAACGGTCAGCCCAGTGTTGGTCTGGGCGTTGTGCGAATCACGGGCGCTAACACCGTGGCTATTGCCAGTGAGGTCAAACGCCGCCTTAAACAGGAGATTCTTCCCGCACTTCCACCCGGTATACATCTTGATATTGCGACCAATGACGCTGAAATCATTGAAGGCATTGTCGATGGTCTGAAAGAACACCTGTACGAATCGGTATTCCTGGCTGCATTGATCGTGTTTATTTTTCTCAAAAACCTGCGGGCTACGGCGATTATTTCGCTTGCCATCCCCGTATCACTGCTGGCAGCGATTGCGGCGGCTTTCTTCCTTCACTATACATTGAACTTGATGACGTTACTGGCACTTCTATTACTGATTGGCGTAGTGGTGGATGATGCTATCGTGGTGTTGGAGAACATTTACCGGCATCGGGAAACAGGGTTGGAACCGGATGCACGTGAAGCGGCGATCAAAGGTAGCCGTCAGGTAGCCTTTGCCGTTATAGCAGCCAGCCTTACTCTGGTCGCAATTTTTGCCCCGGTTATTTTTCTGGGTGGTCTGGTCGGACGTTTCTTTCAGGCTTTTGCCGTGGTGGTGGTTTTTGGTGTTTTGACGTCCATGCTGGTCGCCCTGACATTAACACCCATGCTTTGCTCGCGTCATCTTAACGTCGAAAAAAAGCATGGGCGTATTTATGGTCTTTTTGATGCTGCATTCCTTGCTCTGGATCGATTTTACAGACGTATACTGGCGTGGGCGCTGGCATATCGCTGGAGCGTGTTGGCGCTGGCAGCACTCATCTTTATTGCCAGCACCTATCTATTCTCAATTGTAGGGAAAGGTTTTGTTCCGCAAGAGGATGAAAATCGCTTCATGGTAATCTTCAAATCGCCACTGGGCGCTTCCATTGAAGATACCCGTCATAAGGTACAAGCAATGGAAGTTGTTTTGCGTAAAACACAGCATGTGGTCAATGTCTTTACTACGGTGGGCTTGGGCGCGGCAGGGCAGGTGAACCAGGGTATTGCCTTCGTACATCTGACGCCCAAGGCCACGCGTTCCGTTCACCAATGGGAAATTATTGCTACCGTGCAAAAGAAATTACTCAAAATACCGGGTTTGCGTGCCTTTGTCGTTCGTGTGCCGATTATCGGTGGGCAGCGTGGAGAACCGTTACAGTTTGGTCTCACCGGGCCGAATCTGGACAAAACTGCACAGTTGTCCTATGCATTGCTGAAGCGATTGCAAGAAACTCCCGGCATCGGTCATGCAGATCTGGATTTACAACTAAATTTGCCGGAATTAACGTTACAGATAGATCGTATCCGGGCCCGTGATCTGGGGATCACGGCGCAAGATGCGGCGCTGGCCGTGAATGTGCTGGCAGGCGGCTTGAATGTGGCGAAATACAATGATATTCCGGGTGATGGTAATCGCTACGATATTCGTCTGAAGGCCAATCCCGGTGCATTGAGGCATCCGGAGGATTTAAGCAAAATATATGTACGTTCCGCCAGTGGAAAATTGATTCGTCTGGATACGGTTGCCCGTTGGGAAAAGCATCTCGGTCCCGCAGTGATTCCAAAAATGGATTTGCGTTATGCGGGCATGTTTTATAGCAGACCAACCATGCCGCTCGGCAATGCAGTAGAGGTCGTTCGTGAGCAAGCGAAAGAAATTTTACCTCCCGGTTATGGAATCACATTTTTGGGCCAAGCCTCTGAATTTGGCAAAACACTGAAGAATATCGTGTTTGCTTTCAGCATGGCCATGATTCTTGTCTATATGGTGCTGGCCAGCCAGTTCAACTCCTTTCTTCAGCCGTGGGTGTTGATGCTGGCGCAACCTCTGGCCGTAATAGGCGGCGTAGCAGCTTTGTGGATGAGTGGAAATACGCTGAATATTTTTTCCATGATCGGACTGGTTTTACTGGTTGGGCTGGTGGCCAAGAATTCAATTTTGCTGGTTGATTTTACCAATAAATTACGTGCCAAAGGTGCAAGTATTGATGAAGCACTTGAACAGGCATGTCCGATCCGGATGCGTCCGGTGCTCATGACATCGCTGACGATTATTTTTGCACTGCTTCCTGCGGCCCTCGGTCTTGGCAAGGGTAGCGAGATGACCATTCCCATGGCAGTGGCCGTCGTGGGTGGCATGATTTCCTCCACATTGCTGACACTGGTCGTGGTACCTGCGGCTTATTCGTTACTTGAACATGGTGTGCTGAGTGTGAAAGACACGTGGCGGCAGTTCCGAAAGGGACTGGGGCAACAGCAACAATGAAACGTATCCTTCTATTTGTACTGGCCCTGAGTGTGTTTCCACTCCAATCCATTGCCATGGGGTTGACGGATGCCGCACGCCTAGCGCTGGATTATGCGCCATCCTATGCGGCGGCCGAGGCCGCGCGCGATGCGGCGGGAGAAGATATGATCATTGGGCGGGCGGGTCTTTTGCCATTCATTACGGGTACGGGAGAGTTCAGTCATTTCAAACAGAAGTATAATTATACGCGGAATCCCGGCTTCCTAGCCTCCAATGTGGTATTCAATCGCTCCCAGTTTGGTGGAACGCTGGTGCAACCCCTGTTTCGTCTGGATCGTTGGGCGGGGTTTGCCCAGGGAAAACTGGCAAGCGAAATCGGCGAGCTTAAATTATCGCTTGAGCGGCAGGTCTTGCTGTTAGCGGTAGCGGGCGCCTATGTTGATGTGCTGGTTGCGCGTGAAGATATGGCTGCGATTAAGACGCAGGAAGAAGCTGTGAGCCACTTGCGTGAACAGGCCAGCGCAGCCTTTGATGTCGGCACGGCTACGGTCAACGATGCGCTGGAAGCCGAGAGCAGGCTTGATTTGGTGCGGGCTGATCGTATTCAGGTTGAAAATGCTCTGGATACAGCGCGTGAGAGCTTTGAATCGCTCACAGGCGCGAAAACTGAAAACCTTTTTTTATTTGCACAAGATGCCAGCCTCGAAAGTCCGGAGCCCAAACAGCGTGACTACTGGCGGAATGCGGGCATGCATCAGGCATTGTCGGGCCTGCTTGCTGAAAAAAAGATGGAGGTCGCCAAACAGGAAGTGAGTAAGTCGTTTGGGTTGGCATTGCCCGGTGTTGATCTGGTTGCGGGACTTTCGCGGGAAAAAGTAACCAATAATTTGTTTGATACCGGCTCTACCGTCAAAACCGAACAGTTGGGC
>JAUZQZ010000069.1 GCA_030950745.1 Mariprofundaceae bacterium
ACCCCGAAAATGGACTCAATGTGGGTTTGCCGCTCATCCACCCAGAGTTTTGCAAGTGGCTCTATTGTTGTTTAATTACATTGTGGGCTACAATGTAGCTACATTAGAGACAAAGGAGGATTCGTCATGGTTGCCAATGCCGAAAGCATTGCCGCGATGAAAGAGGTTCGCCGTGGCGGACTGGCGTCCTTTGAGACTGTGGACACATTGATGACCGAACTCAATGCGGAGGATTGAGTGCACGACCCAATTCAAACGGGATTACAAGCGTGAAATCAAAGTCTTGTTTGGCGATACCCGATAACCTTTTCATTCAGAAGGACTTTTCGCTACTGCAAAGTTTCCTGATGTAGCTTTTCGAAACATGTACGTTAAGTTGCACAACACAACCATGATGCTATACTTGTCTTATTAAGTGTACATATGAGGTTAAAAATGAATATCGTATCATTTACTGAAGCGCGAAATAGTCTGAAATCCGTGTTGAATCGAGTCATTGATGATGCTGATTGCACCATCATTACACGGCGGGATACTGAGGATGCGGTTGTCATGTCCTTAGATTATTACAACGGCCTGATGGAAACGGTTTATTTGTTAAAATCACCTGCAAACGTTGAACATTTGGATGAGTCTATTGAGCAGTTCAGACAAGGTACGATTCGAGAGCATAAGTTATTGCAGGAATGAAGCATTTGGCTTGGACAGATGCGGCATGGTCGGATTATGTGTATTGGCAAGGGCAAGACAGAAAAACGCTAAAGCGGATCAATAAATTAATCGATGATACAATGCGGAGTCCTTTTTCAGGCATAGGCAAACCAGAGGCATTAAAAGAAAATTTAGCAGGCTTCTGGTCTCGTAGAATTGATGATACACATCGCCTAGTCTATGCAGTCACAGATTCCCACCTTACAATTATTTCTTGCAGGTATCATTATGAAAAAGGCTAACATGTTAGAAATTATCGCGTTGTTTACAGATAAAGGTTAGCTACAGTCACAAGTAGACCAGCGCAGAAATTCGCGGGCTTCGAGTCGTTCGGGTCGGGTGAAAAATGTATCAGCAGAGGCAATTTCGATGATGCGGCCATCACACATGAAGATGATCTGACCGCCCAAACGTTGTGCCTGTTCGATGTCGTGGGTTACACACAGCAGGGGCATGGTTTCCGCCAGTTGCGAGAGCGATGCTTCAATCAATTGCTTGGAACGCGGGTCCAGTGAGGCGGTAGGCTCGTCAAGAAGCAGCATGGAGGGCGAAAGCGCCAGCGCTCGCGCGATACACAGGCGTTGCTGCTGACCGATAGAGAGTATTGCGGCACTTTCATGCAATCGGTCTTTGACCTCGTCCCAGAGTACAGCCTGCCGCAACACCCGTTCGATGAGGCCTGCGGGAGGATGTTTGCGCTCTCTGCTGCTAAGGCCGAATGTCACATTTTTTTCGATTGAACACGGGAAAACAGCTGGTTTCTGCGCAATCAGGCCCATCTGATGGCGCAGGGCATCCGTACCTCCCGGCCATTGCCGGGCATGATGATTCATGATGAGCATCTCACCTTGCCAATCCGCATGCAACTGGTTCAGACATCTGAGTAGTGTGCTTTTACCGGCGCCGGACGGACCGATCAGGATATTTATCCCATGTTCCCGCAGGCTGAATGAGATATCCCGAAGAATATTTTTTCCTCCAAGACTGAGTTTCAGGCCCGATACTTGCAGGCTGACTCCATCCGTGGTGGTCGCGGGTTGCGCCGTAGCAACCAACATGTCCGATGTTTTTCTCTTTGTGTTCATCCACCCACCCTGATTTTCCGCAGTGCCGAAGCGCTGATACTGAATGTCGTTACTAGCGCAACCAGAATTACTGCCGATGCCCATGCAATATTTACAGCCTGTGCATTTGCACCCTCCTGTGCCAGATAAAAAATGTGCGTTTGCAGGCTGGTGACAGGAGAAAATAGCGAATCCGGCCAGTTGATGCCGGAAAACACCGTGGCCGTGAACAGAATCGGTGCGGTTTCCGAAAGCGCTCGCGCCATGCCCAGCAGCAATCCTGTCAGCAGTGAGGGCCATGCGGCGGGCAACCATACCCGCCGGACGATTTGTCCGTCCCGCATACCCAGTGCGCGAGCGGCTTCGGTTCTCTCAAGCGGGATGCGATCAATGGCATGTACAGTGTTCAGCACCAGCATGGGCAGGATAATGACGGCCAGAATGATTGCGCCTGTCAACAGGCAAATGCCCCAGTGCAACATATGGACCAGTACAATCAGGCCGCACAGGCCGTAGACGATGGGCGGGATGCCTTGCAGCAAATGCAGCAGGCTGAGCAGCATTCGCTGCTGCCGTGCGCTGGCGCACAGTGCGTGAAACAGGGCAATGCCCAGCGCAACCGGTGCGGCAATCATGCAGGCGCCCAGCATAAGCAGCAGAGAGCCGGCAACCTGTGGCCACAGCGATCCTATGGCGCCAAAGGATACCGCGCTCGCCGTGCCCGCCAGCATATCCCAGTGCAATGCAGGGATGCCCTTGAACAGGATATAGAGCAGGCAGGCCGCGGGTAACAGCAAGGCCGGAATCGCCAGCAGAACGGTCACTGTTTTTGCGATGCGATTGTTCACATGGAAAAAAGGGGACAGTTTCACTTTTTCCGGCTTCCGGCTTCGCCGGGGAAGAAAGTAAACTGTCCCCTTTTTTCCTGCGCCAGCAGGCTGATGGCGATCGTAGCGACCGCGAGCAGCAGGCCGCAGGCCATGAGTGCTGCAAAATGAATCGAGCCGAATGTTGCCTCGCCGATTTCACGCCCAATGCGCGAGGTCAGCGTTTGCGCCGGTGCCAGCAGATTGTACCAGGGGTCAGGAATACGGTCCATGGAGCCAACCACCAGCATGACTGCCATGGTTTCCCCCAGCGCCCGTCCCAGCGCCAGCAAAATGCCCGAACGGATACCCGGCCACGCCTGGGGCAAGAGCACGCGCCACAAGCGTGTATTCCAGTCTATGCCGAGGCTTAGAGCCGCTTCCCGCTGATTGATATGTACCTCATGCAGGGCATCCTGAGCCATCACCATGATGGTTGGCAGCACCATCACCGATAGCAGCAGTCCGGCAGCCAGCAGGTTGTGTCCGGTTAACAAGTTAAGACTGGATTGTAGGAATGGAAGCAGCACCCATAGCCCTAACAACCCGTACACGACCGATGGTATCCCGGCCAGTAATTCCATGCCCCCGCGCAGCAATCCGCGCCACGGTCCGGACATCAATTCCGTGCTCATCACAGCGGCTGCGATGCCGGTCGGAATGGCAATAATCAGTGCAACAACTGCCGCCCAGAAGCTGCCGATAATAGCAGGCGCCATGCCGAACAGGCGTTCATAGGGATACCATTCACCGGCAAACAGCATGCCGATACCATATTGCCACCAGTACGGCCATGACTGACTGACCAGAAATCCCAGCATTAGTATGACCACCACCAGGGTGATAAATACGGATGCGCGCATCCAGAGATTCAGCATAGAGAAGAACTGCTAAACTCAGATGGACACAGATCAACGCAGAATAAAGAGAAAGGCTGTAATCTGTGTCTACTAATACCTTCATAAATAAAGCCACATGCAGAGTCCCACAGGCGGTTCGGATCAAGGCACGGTGTGCAGGGAAGGGTTGTTCCCTTGCCAAACGCCGTAACGCGGAGCCGGGCCACCTGTGGGACTCCCTCCGGGCAAGCCGCCGGGTGGTCATCCGCTGTGTTGCATCGGCTTACCATAGCCGTGCTATGCTCGCGCCAATGTGCCTTGCGGGCTGACCACCCGGCGACTTGCTGCATATGGTTTTATTTATGAAGGTATTAGTCTCTGCGTTCATCAGCGTCTTAATTTTTAACGAACCGAAAGATAGCCGGATTGTTTCACAATATTCTGTCCCTGCGAAGAAAGGAGAAAGTCCACAAAGGCACGTGCCTCGGGAGGCCCGTTTCTGAGCACCATCACATGCAAACCACGACTGATAGGATAGCTGCCGTCGCGTACATGCTGAATATCGGGTAGTACGGCATGATTGCCTTTACCCACTGCCACGCCGCGCACGGCATCGTTCAGCCATGCATTGGAGAGCATGCCGATGGCGCTGTTGCTGTGCGCAACCAGTGATTGTTCCTCATTGTTGGAGCCGGAAATCACCGACGCGCCGGGCGCGCGGGCGTGCGCATTGCCCAACACAGCCTCGGCGAACACATGGCGTGTACCACGGCTGGCTTCCTTATCGATGACGAAAATACGGGCATTCGGTCCGCCGACCTTCTTCCAGTTTTTGATTTTTCCACGATAAATGTCAGCGATCTGTTTGAGTGACAACTGATGTACTCCTCCGACATAGACCGCTTTGGAAACAACGACAGCTACGGCATCCTTGGCGATGGTGAACACATCCACGCGGCCGTTCAGCTTTGTGGCTTCTTCAGCATCAATCTCACGAGATGCCATGCCAATATCCGCTGTTCCCTGAATCATCGAGGCGATGCCGACGCCGGAGCCACCGCCGGAGACGGTGATGGTCACATCCGGATGTTGCTTGTGATAGATATTGGCGGCGGTGGAGACTACGGGCAGTACGGTGGTGGAACCGGCAGCGTGTAGCGTAACTCCGGCATAGGACAGGACGGGTGCGGTGAAAGCGCATACTCCGAGGATAATGCCAAAAAGATTCGGAAGTTTCCTAAGGAAGTGCTGAATAAATCTGGTTTGATGAGGCTGCAATGGAGAATGAGCGAGTTCAAGGCAAAGGTTGCAAGTCATAGCACCGCTATGGCTCAAATCTTTAACGCGGAAATCGTTCGTTTTACATGCAGTATCGCGAATCAATGGTTTGTTCAGCACTTCCCTAAGCATGGTGATATATTCCTTTTAGTGTGAGCCAAATGCCTCATGTGTGGTGTGAATGGGTTGAAATTATAGCGTATGCGAATTTGTTGTCGGCGGCCATGCATGCATCTTACAGCTTCCGGGGAAGGGCATAAGAATTACCTCTCTTTTATGGCATAAATGCCGCCCCTGAGTTGGCCTGACAGGTCGTGAATGCTATTTCTCAGACTCATGGACGGGGAGGGTGAGGGAAGGCCACACAGGCCCGTTTCCACGACCAGAACACCATCTTCTTTCAGCCATACAGGTGCCTGATCAACCAGCGTTTGCAGATGGCGTAATCCGTCGGTTTCATCTGTGAGCGCATGCCTGGGTTCAAAACTCAGTTCTGCTTCCAACGCATGCATTTCATCCTGTCCAACATACGGTGGATTGGAAATAATGGCGTCAAAGGGGCCGTCCTGTTTTCGCAGGGCTGCAAACATATCACCCTGACGGAATTCGATGCGTGATGTGACGCCGTGCCGTTCAGCATTCTTGTGCGCAATATGCAGGGCCGCATGCGAAATATCGGTCGCAATCACCTGTACTCGTGAATATTCACAGGCGAGCGTGACCGCAATGCAACCGCTACCCGTGCCAATGTCGCAGAAACGAACATCTTTTTTTGTATCTGGAAAGCGTTCCAATATGGCTTCAATCAAATGCTCGGTTTCAGGACGAGGGATGAGTACATCCGGCGTGACAAAAAAAGGACGCGACCAGAATTCCTTTTCACCCGTGATGTAGGCTAGCGGCTCTCGCTGACGGCGGCGTTCCACCAGCAATGCATACGTCTTCTGAACGGATGATGGCACATCTTCATCCGCATGGGCGATGAGCCAGGCGCGATCGCACTCAAGGGTTTTTGCCAGTAACAATTCCGCATCCAGCCGTGGAGCGTCACATCCTGCCTGTTGCAATGTAAGCGATGCAGAACGAAGGATTTCCTGGACCCTCATACTCCGTGGGTAGTGAGCAAATCTGCCTGATGATGAGAGATCAGTGCATCTACCATTTCGCCCATTTCGCCGCCAAGAATCTGATCCAGTTTGTACAGGGTGAGATTGATGCGATGGTCGGTAATGCGGCCCTGCGGGAAATTGTAGGTGCGGATGCGTTCCGAGCGGTCGCCGCTGCCGACCATGCCGCGCCGAACTTCGGCGCGTTCGTCGTGCGCTTCCTGTTGGGCGGCATCGAACAGACGTGCCGTAAGTACCTTCATAGCCTTGGCTTTATTCTTGTGCTGGCTCTTTTCATCCTGACAAATGACCACCAGTCCGCTTGGAATATGTGTGATACGAATCGCCGAATCGGTGGTGTTGACACACTGGCCGCCGGGACCGGAGGCGCGGAATACATCGATGCGCAGGTCGTCGTTGTTGATCTGCACATCCACTTCATCAGCTTCCGGCAGTACGGCCACGGTACAGGCGCTGGTATGGATGCGGCCAGCAGTTTCGGTCTCGGGGACGCGTTGCACCCGGTGTACGCCGGATTCGAACTTGAATTGTGAAAATGCACCCTGACCGGTGATTTGTGCCACGACTTCCTTGTAACCGCCGATTCCTGTCGCATTGGAGGACAGTATTTCTACTTTGTAGCCTTTATGCTCGGCAAAGCGGCAGTACATGCGAAACAGGTCGGCCGCGAACAATGCCGCTTCGTCACCACCCGTTCCGGCGCGCACTTCAAGAATAACATTGCGGCTGTCATTCGGGTCTTTTGGCAGCAGCAGAATCTTCAGTTTCTCCTGAAAGGATTCGGCTTCGGATTTTAGTTCATCCAGTTCCGCTTCGGCCATGGCCCGCAGTTCAGCATCGCAATCGGGGTCGTCCAACAGCTCCCGGTTATCACTGATTTGCTGTTCCACAGATTTGATTTGGGTGACAACCTCGGCGACAGGTTCAATTTCGGCATATTCACGGGAAATCCGGGTGTATTCTTTAGGTTTGCTGGTGAGTTCCGGGTTGGACAGCTGTACGGTCAGTTCTTCCTTACGGTTGAGAATATCATCGAGTCTTGTGTTCATTGGACTCCTGTGCCCGTTTGGGCATTTCATTGTCCAGATCGAACAGCGTGCGTGCCGCTCCCATAAACAGATCGCCCTCGATATCCTCGGGCAGGGTTTTCAAGGCCTTGAGGGTGGGATGTATGAACCGTTTCATCAGGGCGCGGCTGAATCGTTCCACTGCTTCCTGCTGATCCGCGTCGAGCCCGTTCAGGTAACGCGCTTTTTCCAACTCATCGCGGCGAAGCGTATCCATCTTTTCCTGGACCCTGCGAATCAACGGCACCGATTCCAGCGATTTCAGCCATGAAAGAAAATCTTCCGCATCTTCTTCCAGCAGGATGCGTGCTGCTTCCGCTTCTTTCTCACGGTTTTCCCGATGCCCCTGTACAACCTGTTGTAAATCATCAATGTCGTAGAGATAAATACCATTTAATTCACCCACACGCGGATCGATGTCGCGGGGGACAGCTATATCGACAAGAAACATCGGTTGCTGACCACGTTTCTCCATGGCTCGCTGCATGGGTTCCGGCAGCAATACATAAGTGTTGGCACCCGTGCTGGAAATGATGATATCCGCTGCATCCAGATAATCATCCAGCTGGTCAAGGGTGAGTGCATGACCATCGAACTCGCGTGAAAGCTTCGTCGCTCGTTCCAGCGTTCGGTTAGCTACAAGGATATCTTTGACCCCGTTGCCTTGCAGGTGTCTGGCGGCCAGTTCAGCCATCTCACCGGCACCAAGCAGAAGCACCGTTTTGTCGGTCAGGTCGCCAAAGATACGTCCGGCCAGTTCTACGGCACAGGAAGAGACATTGACCGCCTGCCTGCCGATCCCCGTTTCCGTACGGGCGCGCTTGGCGGCGGAGAAGGTGGCCTGGAACAATCGATGCAGGATGTGTCCGGCTGTGCCGGCGGCAAGGGCATGCTCATAAGCGGATTTAACCTGACCAAGAATTTGGGGTTCGCCCAGCACCAGCGAATCCAGACCCGTTGCGACGGCGAACAGGTGGTGTACGGCGGGTTCGGATGTATGTGAATACAAGTGTTCCAGCACCACATCCAGAGGAAGCTCCGAAATTTCCGCAAACCATTCATGCATCAAGGCAATAGCTGCGTCCGGATCGTGGGTTACAAGCGTGAATTCGACGCGGTTACAGGTGGACAGCATGGCTGCTTCGCGTACGGCGGGCTCCGCTACAAGGCGTTGCAGCAGAGTGGGGATATCCGTTTCGGCAACAGCAGCGCGTTCACGTAACTCAACCGGTGCCGTTTTATGATTAAGACCAATATGGCAAATCCGCATGGTTGCGAAACCTATTCTTTATACCGCAAGGGGTATACTACCAGTAGTCTGTTCTTCTTGCAGAATAAGGGGTAACTCAATTTCGCCCGCAGGGGTGTTACCGAACAGCACAGCCTCCATTCGTCCTTTGGTATCCAGGCGTACCATCAATAATGGCAATTCGTGCAGGCGGGCGAGGATGTCACCATCTGTTCCGGGAATCGCTTGTATTGTCCGATTTCGTAAGTCATCCACGCATTCGTCATGGGATACGCTGGAGGCATATAATGCAAGTGGCTCCATGTCACCTGATTCCGGTGTTTGATCACATGTTGCCATTGTGGCGGGGTCAGGGTGGTGGTTGAACGGGCAAACAGCTTGAGCTACACCATTGTAACCACGCAACAGGCCGTAAGTGACCAATGGTTGTGCATTGAAGGTTCTGCGCAACAATTCCTGGGTAGCATGACGCGTGATGAAAAGGATGCGTTTCTTTTCGATATCATCAACCATTGTAGAAGGTTGGAAGTAATTGTGACGTGGGTCAATGTTTAACTTTTTGTGAACGCTAAACTTGACAACCTTTTTCCCGATGAGTAGTAAACCACTTTGGTGGGAGGTTTTTATATTGTTTAAGCCATTTTCTCTGATGCTGGTACCCGATCGCGGAAGCGTTCGTTCCCTGCGTATGACATCCCGGCTGCTTACTATTTTGAGCGGCTCATTGGTGTCGTTGCTTGTGCTTGGAGCATGGGGGGGATGGCAGGTTTGGCACGGTCAGGTAAAGAATCACCAGATTATGTCTCTGGAAAATCAGTTAGCCATGACGCAAGCCCGTCATCAAGGCCAGATTGGCAAACTGCAGACCCGCATTGATTCGGATCGTAAGCATCTGGCGGTATATGCGCGTAATATCGGTACCATGCAGGCCCGTTTGGCGCGACTGGATGCGCTGGGTTCGCAGCTGGTTGAAGTTGCTTCACTGGATGCGTCCGAATTCAATTTTGGCTTGCAGCCTGCCATCGGCGGTCCGCGCATGCAGGTCATGGCCGTGCACCCGAGTGGGATTGATGTCTCATTGGAGAGACTTGATTCGCGGCTCCTGAATATTGACACCCAACTTGCGACCATTGATTATTTACTTGAAACGAAACGCACACAACAGGCAGCAAAACCGCATGCATGGCCAACCGAAGGCGGGTGGATCAGTTCTCGCTATGGTATGCGTATCGACCCCTTCAACGGAGGCCGGGAGATGCATCGTGGCCTTGATATTGCCAACCGTTTTGGTGCGCCTGTCCTGGCCGCCAGCCATGGCATCGTTACGTTCGCTGGAAAAATGAAAGGGTTTGGTAACATGATTGATATTGATCATGGTTATGGGTACGTGTCGCGCTATGGTCATATGTCCAGTCTTACCGTTCATGTGGGAGATGAAGTGGCCGATGATCAGCTTATTGGAAGGATCGGATCAAAAGGCCGCTCCACCGGGCCGCATCTGCATTATGAAGTCCATCGTTATGGACGATCCCTCGACCCGTTAAAGTATTTACCGCGAGGATAATAGTTTCTACCGGGAGCAGTTTTGTTCCTGATCTGATATGCCGGATTTTTTACAAACAGTGCCGGCCCCCGAACCTACTATGTTTATACAATGTTGACACAATTAAAGCGTCAGGATACGTTTGATCCCATCAAGCCTGTCAAGGGGTTAAGAACATGAGAGCAAGGATTCAAAAATGGGGGAATAGTCTTGCGGTAAGGCTGCCAAAAGCCATTACCGAGAAAGCCGGTCTTGTCATCGAAGATGAAGTTGATATTGATGTTGAAGATACAGGTAAAGTGGTTCTTCTTCCGCGCCTTAAGAAGGAATACCGGATTGAAGAATTGTTGACTGGCATTACCCCGTCCAATCTTCATGATGAAATGGATTTTGGTGAACTCCAGGGGCGAGAGGCTCTTTGACGGCAAGGCGATATATCCCGGACAGGGGCGATATTGTCTGGCTACAATTTAATCCTCAAACAGGCCATGAACAGGCCGGGCATAGGCCTGCTCTGGTATTGTCTCCAGCCGCATATAACAAGAAAACAGGTTTGATGCTTTGCTGCCCTATGACCAGCAAAGTGAAAGGCTATCCATTTGAGGTAAGGTTTCCCGCTGCATCGGCAGTAAGCAGCGTTGTGCTGGCGGATCAGGTAAAAAGTCTGGACTGGCAATCAAGAAAGGCAAAGCGCAAAGGGAAGGCTCCGGCAGAAGTAGTGACGGAAACGCTGGCGAAAATGCATGCACTTTTGAGCCTGGAAGGGGGAGGTTGAATGCCGAGGCTTATGGGAACGTATTTGATGTGATTGTTAGCTTTTTATAAATCCCTTCATGGGTAAAGCTTCCTGTTGAACCATCTCTGAGCCAGTAATTTGCATGTTCGACAAATTTATCACCCCAATATTCCACAAATGCGCCCACACCTTTTTTCATACATTTTATTGCGTCTTCGGTTAATTCTGACCGGAAATGATGTTGGATACAAAACATCTGCTTTCTACGCAACTCATACTCTTCTTGTGAAATCGGGATCAAGTCTATCATTATACCCTTTTGCATAGAAAGCTCTGATCTATAGCCACGTTAATCCGCCGCTCGTGCCGCTGCGATGGCGGCAATGTTAATAATATCGTCTACGCTGGCGCCGGTTTGCAGGACATGCGCCTGCTTGGGTAGGCCCAGCAAGATGGGTCCGATGGCCGTGCCACCGCCCAAATCCCGCAATAATTTGTAAGAAATATTGCCGGCTTGCATGGTTGGGAATATCAATACATTGGCCGGTTCTTTTAGCCTGGTGAAGGGATATTGCCCAAGTAATTCCGGGTTGATGGCGGTGTCTGCCTGCATTTCACCGTCTACGATCAGGTCAGGGTGATTGTCATGCAGGATGCGCACAGCTTCAGCAACCTTTTTTGATTCCCTGTGTGGCGCACTGCCAAAATTGGAGAATGAAAGCATGGCCACACGCGGCTCAAAACCCAGTGCCGCGGCGGTTTCAGCGGATAATACGGCCAGTTCCGCCAGTTGCTCGGCATCCATGTCAACATTGACTGATGTGTCGCCGAGAAAATAAGCACCTTTTTCCATCACGATCATATATAAACCATAAACACGGTGATGATGGCCCCCGGCATCATGACCCAGCACCTGTAAAACAGGACGAAGCACGTTGGGGTAATGAGCGGTGCGGCCCGAAAGCATACCATCCGCGAATCCCTGTTTGACCATCATGGCGGCCAGTACATTGGTATCGTGACGAAGTGCGAGAAGTGCATCATGACGCAATACGCCATTACGATTCCGGTCAAAATAGTAAGCATCCACCAGACTCGAAAAACGGGCATCTTCATTGGCGGGGTCAAGTATCTCAATGCCATCGGGATCAATATCCATTTCCCGGATAGAAGCCTCAATACGGTCTTTGCATCCGATGAGGATCGGATGGGCGATTCCCTGTTCATGCATGAGCGCTGCGGCACGGATCACGGTGGCATCCTCTCCTTCGGGTAAGGTCATACGCAGGGGATTCGCTCTGGCTTTATCCAGAATCCAGCGCATGAACAGCCGGGAACAGTCAATGCGTGCTGCCAGTTCCTGCTGGTAGGCGGGAATATCGGTGATTGGACACTTTGCTACACCGCTGTCGGTGGCGGCTTTGGCTACGGCGGCTGGGACCACTTCAATCAGACGTGGATCGAATGGTTTGGGCAGAATATATTCCGGGCCAAATCGCAAGCGTTTGCCACCGTACGCCTTGAGCACGGAATCCGGTACTTCCTGCCGCGCCAGGTCCGCCAGGGCATGGACCGCCGCCATCTTCATTTCCTCGTTGAATGTAGTGGCGCGGGCATCCAGCGCTCCCCGGAACAGGAAGGGAAAGCCCAGTACATTATTGACCTGATTGGGATGATCCGAGCGACCCGTAGCCATGATTAAATCCTTGCGCGTGGATATAGCCAAATCGTAGGCGATTTCTGGATCAGGATTGGCCATGGCGAACACAATCGGACGCTCGGCCATGGATTTGAGCATTTCCGGCTTGACCACATTGCCGGTAGACAGGCCAACGAATACATCTGCGCCTTTCATCGCCTCTTCCAGCGTGCGTTCGGGGCGTTCGGTGGCAAAATAGGCCTTGTGTGGTGGCAGCTCTTCATCACGATCCTTGGCGATGACACCTTTACGGTCCATAAACAGGATATTTTCCCGTTTTGCTCCCAACTCTTCAAGCAGCTTCATGCAGGCGAAGCCTGCCGCGCCTGCACCGAGACAAACGATGGTCACGTCCTCAATCTTCTTGTCCTGTAATTGCAGGGCATTGATGAAACCGGCGGCCAGGATTACGGCTGTACCGTGCTGGTCATCATGCAGCACGGGGATATTCATTCGCTTTTTCAGTTCCGCCTCAATGATGAAACATTCCGGAGCCTTGATGTCTTCCAGATTGATGCCGCCAAAGGTGGGTTCCAGCCGGGCAATGGTTTCGACCAGCGCCATAGGGTCGGATTCATTCACTTCGAGATCGAATACGTCAATATCGGCAAAACGTTTGAACAGCACCACATTGCCTTCCATCACAGGTTTGCCTGCCAGAGCACCAATATTGCCCAAGCCGAGAACGGCGGTGCCGTTGCTGATGACGCCCACCAGGTTTCCCCGGGAGGTGTATTCATAAGCCAGTTCGGGATCTTTCTCGATTTCAAGGCAGGGAACAGCAACGCCCGGCGTGTAGGCCAGTGCAAGGTCGCGCTGG
>JAUZQZ010000007.1 GCA_030950745.1 Mariprofundaceae bacterium
AATTCGTAGCGAGCAGGTGGGGAAGCGAGAACAAAATTGAGTGAATATAAGGAGTATAGTGGTTCTATACGACGAATATTCAGTCAATTTTGGGCCGCTCTCCCTGCCGTACAGTAGATTTCGGCTAAGTCCGACAGACTCCTAGGTTCAAATTATCCTGAGTTGAAAGCAGCGGCCATGGTAACAGCCGTTTCGATACTCTGCTGCGAAGTGTAAAAATGCGGTGAAAAGCGGATGCCGTTACCACGATGTGCGCAGATCACACCATGACGCATTAAATATCCATACAGGACCGCATGTGCTGCGTTATCCAGATCTTTGCGGCGAAACGTCACGATACCGGACATGCGTTCGGGATCCGAACGGGAAAGTAATTGCAGCAAACCCTCATGCATCACGGCATCCGTCAGTTGCTTTGTGCGCTGTAACACGCGGGCCTCGACTGTTTCCATACCGACGTCTTCCAGCAGGCTTAACGAGGCGTTCAGTGCGTGAATTCCAAGCATATTGGGGCTGCCCGGTTCAAAACGGCGGGCACTTTTTGTCGGCTGCCAGTCGTGCCGGTCAAAATCACCCGGGTGCTCGACCATGTGCCAGCCATATTGTTTCAGTTTCAATTGGCTACGTAATTCCGGCTTGGTGTAAAGCAAAGCGAGCCCTTCGGGTCCCAGCATCCATTTATGTCCGTCCGCCACCACTACATCCGCATGGCAAGTTTGTGCATCGAAACGCAGCACACCAAGACTTTGTATGGCATCGACACAGAAGATAATTCCATTATCCCTGCAATATTCACCCAAATAATCAAGATTCAGCCGCAGACCGGAAGCATACTGCACGGAACTGACCGTCAGCAGACGGGTATTCGTATCACAAAGCGCCAGTATGGCCTCTTCGGGGTCGTCATTGTCGAGATCGGCAAGATGCAGTTCCACACCCTTATCTTTCAATGATTCCCATACGATGCGATTGGATGGAAATTCATGATTGGTGGAAACAATATTATCACCCGACTGCCAATTCAGCCCGTAAGCCAGCAGCGATAATCCTTCGGATGTGTTTTTAACGAGTGCAATATCATCCATACTGGCCGCATTCACCAAACGTTGCAGCTTGCGACGTAGTTCACGCTCAATCTGCATCCAGTGTGGATAATCTGCCGCACCTTGTCGCATGTTCTCCCCGGCAAAAGCTTTGACCGCTTCACAGGTACGCCTTGGCCACACGCCCACAGCGGCGTGATTGAGATAAATCAGACCATCGCGGAGCGGAAACTCATCCTGTATCTGCAGCGGGTTAGCTCAGCAAGGGCGCAATCACCAGCGATACAATAGCCATCACATTGATCAGGATATTCATCGATGGGCCGGAAGTATCCTTGAACGGATCACCCACCATATCCCCTACCACAACAGCTGCATGTACCTCGGAGCCTTTGCCCCCAAAATTACCTTTTTCGACATGCTTTTTGGCGTTATCCCATGCCCCGCCGGCATTGGCCATCATCAGCGCCAACAACACGCCGCTTACCAGTGCGCCTGCCAACATGCCACCCAGGGCATTCGCTCCCATGCCAAAACCAATCACCACGGGCGCAGCCACGGCCAACACACCCGGAAGCACCATTTTTTTCAATGCTGCCGTGGTGGCAATGTCGATGCATCTTCCCGTATCCGGTTGTGCCGTACCCTCAAGCAATCCCGGAATTTCCTTAAACTGCCGGCGAATCTCGTGAATCATCTCAAAAGCGGCATCACCTACGGCTGTCATCGTGATCGAAGCCACCAGAAATGGGAACATACCACCAATGAAAATACCGATTAACACCATCGGATTACGAATTTCCATGGAAAAATCAGGCACATGCAAAGAAACGGTTTGCCCGTAGGCGGTCATGATAGCCAGTGCTGCCAGTGCCGCGGCGCTAATCGCAAAGCCCTTGCCGATGGCTGCCGTGGTGTTGCCCATCTCGTCCAGCGAGTCCGTGATCTTACGTGTTTCCTCGCCGTAGCCGGCCATTTCGGCAATGCCGCCTGCATTGTCCGCCACCGGCCCGTAGGCATCAATGGCCATGGTAATGCCGACCGTGGCCAGCATACCGACTGCGGCAATGCCCACGCCGTAAAGCCCGCTCAAGTGGGCAGCGACAAAGATCACGGCACAAATCGTCAGCATTGGCACCGCCACCGACTGCATGCCGACAGCCAGACCCGTGATCATTACCGTGGCCGGCCCCGTTTCGCCCGATTTTGCAATATGGCGCACCGGGGGTCCGCCCGTGTAATATTCGGTAATCAGTCCTACAACAATGCCGCCAACCGCACCGGCCAATACCGCACCCCATACGCTGGTATTCACGCCTATAGCGGCAATGACAAAATAAGAGGAGATGATGAACAGCACCGCCGCACCAATGGTGCCAAAACGTAGCGCCGAGCCAAGCTCCTTGCCGGAATTAAGCTTGACCAACCATATACCGAGCATGGAACAGATCAGTCCCGTCGAAGAAAGCGCCAGTGGAAGAAACATCAGTGACTGCCGGGCACCCAGTGGATCGAGCACATCCACGGTCATCGTCGAGGCAATGGCAATGGTGGCGATCATGGCGCCACAGTAGGATTCAAAAATATCCGAACCCATACCTGCTACATCGCCTACATTGTCGCCCACATTGTCGGCAATCACACCGGGATTGCGCGGATCATCCTCGGGAATGCCCGCTTCCAGTTTGCCGACCAGATCAGCGCCGATATCGGCGCTCTTGGTGAAAATGCCGCCGCCGACACGCGAAAACAGCGCCACCGAGGATGCCCCCATGCCGAAGCCGTGGATGGCATGCGCCGTTTCCGGGTCGCCGCCAAATATCAGATACATGCTACCCAGCCCCAGCAAACCCAACGCTGCCACGGTCAATCCCATCACGGAGCCGCCAAAAAAGGCAACATTGAGGGCATGTGCCGAACCTTCGGCGTGCGCCGCAACGGTGGTGCGCACGTTGGCCTGTGTGGCTGCAAACATGCCAAAATAACCAGCCGATGCCGAACAGATGGCACCCACCAGGAAAGTTAGCGTTGTTGGCCATCCCAAAGGCGAGAAAAACAAACCCAGCGCAACAACCGCTACAAATACGGCAAGAATCGAATATTCCCGCTTCATAAATACCATGGCGCCAAGATGAATCGCCTCGGCGATCTCGGCCACCTTCCCTTCTCCTGCCGGATTCTTCTTGACCATCAGATAGATGGCATAGGCTACGGCCAGCCCAATCACGCCAAATACGACCGGAATTATCGTTATCGTCATTGCTTCCTCCCCATAGGATATGAATGAAAAAATATTTTTATGCGCGTACCGCAAAGCTGCGATAAACAGGCATACGGATTATCTCCGGTCTTATGAGACTCTTATGACTGAGTCATGGCCGGAGGTCAAGGCTGGTATCGTGCAATAGAATCCATAATTTCACGCTTGGCCGCATCCGCATCGTCCCAGCCACCCACCTTGACCCATTTGCCGGGCTCCAGATCCTTGTAGTGCTCAAAGAAGTGCTGAATCTGGTCCAGCAGGAATTTCGGCATATCATCGGGACCGCTTACATCTTCATAAATCGGATTTACACTGGACACAGGCACAGCCAGCACCTTGGCGTCGATACCTTTTTCATCCTCCATTCTAAGCACGCCCACCGGACGGCACGATATGACGCAACCGGTAATCAACGAGAACTTGCTTACCACCAATGCATCCACGGGATCACCATCCTCGGACAGGGTGTTCGGCACAAAACCATAATTGCAGGGATAGTGCATGGCCGTATGCATGAATCGATCGACAAAAAATGCGCGTGATTCCTTGTCCAGCTCATATTTGACCGGATCGGCATGTTGCGGCACCTCAATGATGACATTGATGTCTTCGGGCGGGTTGTTGCCTGCGGGAATCTTGCTGATATCCATCACTGCTCCTTAAATCTGAAATTACAGGGATTGTAAGCATCCAACCGTCCGACACAAGCCATCTCCGTTTACAGACGCTATGCTTTGCGGGTGATTATTGTTTCCGTTACCGACCAGATGATTTATCACCGCCGCCCGACGGGGGTCTTCCATACTTATCCTGTTTCCACCGCCGCCGGTGGCATCGGCAACGATAGCGGTAGTCTAAAAACACCTCTTGGATTGCATCGTATCTACGCCAAAATTGGAGAAGAAATGCCGATTTTCACTGCCTTTGTTGGCCGCATCCCTGTTGGCATCTTCGATCTCTCATGCGATGACCCCTCCCATGATTGGATATTGACTCGTATTCTGTGGCTGGAAGGAATGGAAACAGGAAAAAACAGGCGTGGCCATGTGGACACAAAATCACGCTTCATTTATATCCACGGGACGCACGAAGAAAACATGCTTGGAACCCCTGTTTCGCATGGCTGTGTCCGTATGTGTAATACGGACATGTTAGAATTATTTGAGCATACACACACAGGGGAAATCGTACGTATCATTCCCTGATTTAATGCCCGGTTTGTTTGCAGCTCCATCTCAAGGTAACATCCACCACCTTTCATTGTAAGGAGCAACTTGCAAAACTCATGAGCGGCAATCCCACTTCAGCCCAGAGTTTTGCAAGTGGCTCTAAGGAGAATAATTTAATTGTTTAAACGTATTCTGATCGCCAACCGCGGAGAGTGCGCCATTCGCATCATCCGTTCCTGCCGCGAACTGGGCATTGAAAGCGTTGCCATTTACACCAAGGAAGATGCACATGCCCTGCATGTGAAAAAAGCGGATCAGGCCGTGCTCATCGGTCCGGACCCTGTTAAAAGTTATCTGAACATTCACCGTATCGTGGATATTGCCGTAGAAGCCGGATGTGACGCCATTCATCCGGGCTACGGGTTTTTGTCTGAAAACCCTGAATTTGCCGAACGCATTATCGATGCCGGAATCACCTATATCGGACCTGAACCTGCCGCCATCCGTAATATGGGAGACAAAACTCGGGCGCGGGCGGCCATGATTGCTGCCAATATTCCCGTTATTCCCGGTTCGGAAGATGTATTGCCCGGACTTGAAGAAGCCTTGGAAACAGCCGAATCCATGGGTTATCCGATCATGCTCAAGGCCGCAGCAGGCGGTGGCGGACGTGGCATCCGCCGATGCGATACGCCTGAACACCTCAAGGAAAACCTGGAAATCACAAAGCGCGAAGCGATGGCAGCCTTTGGTGATGATGCCGTATTCATGGAGAAGTGCATTGTCCAGCCACACCATATCGAATTTCAGATTCTCGCCGACACACACGGCCATGTGCTTCACCTGTTCGAACGCGATTGTTCCATCCAGCGGCGCAACCAGAAGCTGATTGAAATTGCTCCCAGTAATTTTATTGATGACGACCTGCGCACCCGTATGGGCGAGGTGGCGGTCGCCGCTGCACGCGCCGTAAATTACGTCAACGCCGGTACGGTTGAGTTTCTGGTCGATGCGGATCGTAATTTTTACTTCATGGAGATGAACACACGATTGCAGGTCGAACACCCCATCACCGAAGCAATTACCGGCAAGGATATTGTCGCCGAACAAATCAAGATTGCATCCGGCCTACCTCTGGATTTTACTCAGGACGACCTGCACCTCTCCGGTCATGCCATTGAATTCCGTATCAATGCCGAAGATCCGAAAAATAATTTCCTGCCCACGCCCGGACGAATCACACGTTACCATTCTCCGGGCGGCTTTGGCGTGCGCGTGGATGGTTGTGTATATCCAGGATATGTGATTCCGCCATTTTATGATTCAATGTGTGCCAAACTAACTGTCTGGGGTCCCAGTTGGCCGCTGACAGTAACACGCGCATGCCGGGCGCTTCGGGAATACGATATTCGAGGGGTGCGCACCACCCTCCCCCTTTATCGGCACATAGCGGCATCCAAAGCGTTTGGATCGGGTATATTTCATACCGGGTTTCTGGAAGATCACCCGGAACTGCTGGAATATAAGCCATTCGAACAGCGAGAAGATATTGCCGCCGCCGTTGCTGCCGCCATTGCGGCACATGCGGGGCTCTGACTGAAAATTATATGAGTTCACCACAAAGACACGAAGGCACAAAGAAAAGAACATCGTGGGTTAATGCAGCCGTCAATCGAGGGTCGCTATTCACATCCAGCTCAAACAAGCCATGTTTGAGCGTACATAACCATAAAAAGCACTCTTTGTGCCTTCATGCCTTTGTGGTAAATATTTTAAGGAGTAATCAATGACTAAACGCAAACTGGCGATTACTGAATTGGCATTGCGCGACGGCCATCAGTCGCTGCTCGCCACACGCATGCGCCTGGACGATATGCTGCCCATCTGCGAAAAACTGGATGCCGTCGGTTTCTGGTCGATTGAGGCATGGGGCGGTGCCACATTCGACACCTGCCTGCGCTACCTCAAGGAAGGGCCATGGATTCGTCTGCGTGAACTGAAGAAAGCCATCCCCAACACACCGCTGCAAATGCTGCTACGTGGTCAGAACCTGCTTGGATACCGTCACTATGCCGACGATGTAGTGAAGAAATTCGTGGATATGGCATGCGCCAACGGTGTGGATGTGTTCCGTATTTTCGATGCCATGAATGATCTCAGAAACGTCCGTGTAGCCATCGCTCAGGTAAAGCAGAATGAACGTCACGCCGAAGGTGCCATTTGCTACACCATCAGTCCTGTACATACACTTGAATACTTTGTTGATCTGGGTAAAGGCTTAGAGGATATGGGGTGTGATACGCTGGCTATCAAGGACATGGCGGGATTGCTCACGCCACAGGCCACGCGCGAACTGATTACCTCCCTGAAACAGGTAGTCTCCATTCCATTGCATCTGCACAGCCATGCCACGGCCGGGCTGGCCGAAATGGTGGAATGGGAAGCCGTGCATGCCGGTTGTGACATCATTGATACGGCTATTTCACCATTGGCGGGCGGAACCAGTCATGCGCCCACGGAGGCCATGGTCGCGGCATTCGCAGGCACTGAATTTGACACCGGACTGAACCTTGATTTACTTCAGGAAATTGCCGCCTATTTTCGTGAGGTGCGTAAGAAATATGCCCGTTTTGAATCAGATTTCACCGGCGTGGATACGCGCGTTCAAAGCAATCAGATTCCCGGCGGGATGATTTCCAATCTTGCCCATCAGCTCAAGGAACAGGGTGCGCTGGAACGCATGAACGAAGTCATGGATGAAGTGCCGCGGGTGCGTGCGGACTTCGGCTACCCGCCTCTGGTGACGCCAACCAGCCAGATTGTCGGCACACAGGCCGTTCTGAACGTCGTATCCGGCAAGAAATATAAAGTCATTACCAATGAAACCAAGGCCTATCTGAAGGGCATGTACGGGCGATCCCTGGGTGAAATCAACAAGGATGTTCGCAGGCTGGCGCTGGGCGAGGAAGAGACCGTGGATGTGCGTCCGGCCGACTTGATCGAGCCGGAACTTGATGCGCTGACACGCGAAGTGGGCGACAAGGCCAAGAGTGTGGAGGATGTCCTTTCCTATGCCCTGTTTCCAGCCATCGCGCTTGAATTTTTTGAAGAGCGCGCAGCTGGAACATTCAAGCCGGAATCGTTGGAAACACCTGCGGCTGAAGCGCCTGCGACACCTGCGGCTACTCCTTTGGCCCCCACCGAATTCAACCTCACCATTCACGGTGAAGACTACCATGTCAGCATTGAAGGAACGGGCCACAAAAGCGCCGATATGCGGCCTTTCTACGTGAAAGTGGATAACGTACTTGAGGAGGTGATGGTGGAGACCCTCACCGAAGTGGTTCCAACTGCCGATGGCGCCATTGACGCCAGGAAAGCCTCCAAAGGCTCACTCCGGCCCAAAGCCAGCTCGGATAATGATGTGACCACCCCCATGCCAGGGCGTATTGTGGCCATCCATGCCGAGTCAGGCCAGCAGGTTCAGGCCGGGGACACCTTACTGGTCGTTGAAGCCATGAAAATGGAAAATCCTGTGCATGCGCCGGTTTCCGGCACGATCAAGGCGATTCACGCAAGCGTGGGCGATAACGTCAATCCTGACGAGTGCCTGATGGAGATTGAATAAAGTTTTTGACAAAGCGATGGACCAAAGCATAGAAAGAGCGGTATCTCCGCTGGCGTCAGGATGATGCCGGGTGCAAAAAATGGCAGGATGCCCGACAACTTGCGTATTGGGAGGGTCACCAAAATGCCCGGTATAACATGAAGCCCAGTAGGTCATGAAGCAATTGCATCACTCATTGCGCCATGCGCTGACCCGCACCATTATGATTTGGAGCGGTTGCTTTTTCCTCATCCTGATAATTGTTTTTGCACTTACATTTTCTCACCTGAGAGACTATATGCTGGATCGTCAGGCCAGCGGACGTCTGTCCTATCAGACGGCTGAATTTGCCAAACATCTGGAACATCAGGATCTCCGCTCCATCCGGGAGGAAAGCGATGCGCTAATTCAGGAACCTGATATTGCCGGCATCCTGCTCATTGATGCCAGTGGGAAACTGCTACACACTTCTCTTCAGGAACAGCAATACCCCGTTCTGCAATCGCGTGAACCCATTACTGCTAAAACATTACCTGCTATCGTCGCCCAAAACTCCCATCTACACCTGTATCAGGCACCGATTCCGAACCAGCACACCACACTCTTTCTGATTATGGATGATCAATCAGTCGATAGTGCCATCAAATCCTCCACCATCATGGCTATCTTTCTTCTGCTCACTTTGCTTGGGCTATCCATCAAGGCACTTCATTATGCACTGCGCCGTCAACTCGTAGAACCGATGGAAGAAATCCGGACCATTATTGATACTGACAGGGAAGTTCCGGAAGGTATCCGGCATAAACTGGAAGATACGCTACCGGATGAAGTGGCGGATATTCTTGACACCTATGGGCATCTACAGGAAAACCATCAGCAAAATACCCACCGCATGGAAGATATCCTGAACATGGTGCCGGGCAGCACCTGGTGTGCCAATGTAAACCTCGAATATACGGAATTTTTCTCGGAGACAGACGCCCTCTTCGAAAAAACTTCCAAACAATTGCTGCATACACCATTGTGGTCATGGCTCGAAAACACCTTCCGGCAACAGGAATTGCGTGAAATGCTACAGGATGCCATCAAAAATCATTTGACTCACCTTGATTTGGCTTATCAACCAAACGATTATCGAAAAACCGAGACTGAACCACGCTGGGTCGGTGAAACTCTTTATCTGCAATACGCCGATGGTGGCGAACTTACGGCTATTACCGGCATCACCAACGACATCACCGAACGTAAACAGCGGGAATCCGAACTATTCAAAATGCAACAGCATGCTCGTAAAATGGAAGCGGTAGGCACACTGGTTGGCGGCATCGCACACGAATTCAACAATATGCTGGCAGGAATCGTAGGTAATGTGTTTCTGCTCAAGATGGAGCTCACCAGTCAGCCAAAACAGGCTGAACGTCTGACCCGGATCGAAAGCCTGATCAACCGGGCGGCCATGCTGATTGATCAGATGCTGACCTTCGGCCGCAAGCATCCTGCAAAAATTCACAAGATTTCTCTGAATAAAACCGTGGAGGAAATATTTCGTCTGGAAAAAAACAACTTACCGAAGCACGTGAATTTGAGTCTCGACATGCCGGACAATCTGACCATCCGTGCTGATGCCGCCCAACTGAAGCAGATTCTTGGTAGTATCATTGGAAATGCATTCGATGCACTCGAAGGAAGGAAGACAGGCCACATTGGCATCAAACTGGAACAAATCGTTGTCGATGAAACCTTCCGGCAACACTACCCGAAGATAGCTGCCCACCTATACCTTGCGCATATCGCCATTGCTGACAATGGTTGTGGCATTGTTCAAAGAAATATAGACAGAGTTTTTGACCCCTTCTTTACCACCAAGGAAGTCGGCCATGGCACGGGTATGGGACTATCCATGGCTTACGGCGTGGTAGACTCGCTTGGTGGTGCGATTACGCTGGACAGTAAGGAAGGCAAAGGAACGACCGTGCATCTTTATCTACCGACAGCAGATACGATGGGGAGTGATCTCATTGAAGATGATTCCGGTGATTTTCTCCTCGGTCAGGGTGAAACCATCCTCATTGCAGATGACGAAGAACTGGTGCGTGAGGCGGCCTGTGAAGTACTGTCCAAGATTGGGTACAAGGTGAAAACGGTGGTGAATGGCGAAGATGCCGTTCAATGTCTACAGGAGTTCAAGGATGATATAGACCTTGCCCTGCTTGACCTGATCATGCCAAGAATGGGCGGTATGGATGCGGCCAAACGCATGCGCGAAATCCGGCCCGACCTGCCTATCATTTTCGTGACCGGCTACGACATGAACGATTCCCTGGACCACAGGCTCCACATGGATCATGCAGATGTGATCACCAAACCTTTTCGAGTCAGTGTGTTAAGCCAGCTCATCCGGAGGACCATGAAGCAGGCAAAAGCAGGATAACTTTCCCTCCACCACTATTTCGTATAACGCCGCATGTTGGCCATCAGCGTTAATGCGGATTTGGGTGCTCTTGCCTTGCCCTTGAAGAGAATCTGCCTGGGTGTCAGCGCCTTGCCATAATACCCTTCATTATACTCGACGAGACTGTTCAACTTCGAGCCTTCCAGCGAAATGCCGATGAATGCACCACGCGAACGTGAATAGGAATAAATGGCACTTTTCAGTTCTACATCCACACTGGCCTGTGCCTTGCGACCGACAGGGCCGGCAGCCACCGAGGCATCAGCACCCAGAGTAAATTCACTTTTAATGAGGCCCTTCATGCCTTGATTATTCATGATGACCAGCACCAGATCGGTGGACTGCCCACCAAATTGCAGGCCATAAGAGGCCGCAGCAATGGAATAAAATGCGGGTGGTGACCAGCGTCCCGTTTTGGGATTATGCCGCATCACCAAACCCTTGCCGTATTTGCCGCCGATAAAAAAACCACCCTTGATCACACCGGGAAAAATGGCCACACCCGCCGACTGGTGCAGCAAATCCCTGGGGATACTCTTGTCCGGGCTGTTCATGATGGTCCGCATCACTTCACCGGCATCCTCAACCTTCTCCGTGGCCGTGGCCTTCATGGCGCCTGCAACCGCAACTGGCATCCATCCCGCCACACATATCAAGCCAAGAAACAGTACACCATTTCTTAACGTGTTTCTGCCCATGGCGAACCTCCATGATTCTCTTTTCTTTACTATAGCAGAACAGAATGCAAAGGGTGTAATGCCCGTATATCAACACATTACTACTCCGTAGATTTTCCGGTTCCACCATAGACACAGTGTATGTGGTGACAGGACTGGCCCGTCAGTACAAAGCGTATTTGATTGTCATTGGCGGCCATAGACTAGGGGGCAGGCTTGCCGCTATGCTTCACCTCATGCCGGACAAGCCCGATCTCTCTGTTGCCTTTGCGGGACTGAAGCTTCAGACCCCGCTCGTTTTACTCTCCGGTTGCGTCGGCTTTGGTGAGGAATACACACGTGTGGAAGGATTCTCCAACCGGGACATCGGTGCCGTCATTCTCAAAGGGACGACACTTAAACCAAGGCTCGGCAATGCCCCGCACCGCATCTATGAAACACCGTCCGGCATGCTCAATGCCATCGGCCTGCAAAATCCCGGCGCACGTCATGTGATTGAGCATATCTTGCCACATCTGCCACATGACGAAACCCAGTTCTGGGCCAATGCCAATGGATCAACACTGGAAGAATATGCCGAAGTGGCACGATTGTTCGATGACTCGCCGGTCACAGCCATCGAGATCAATATTTCCTGCCCCAACGTCAAGGAAGGCGGCGTGCATTTTGGCAATGATCCGGTCATGGCGGCGAAGGTCGTAGAAGCCATGCGCCCGATGACGAAAAAACCACTGATTACCAAGCTATCACCCAATAATGCTGACATTGCCGAAACGGCACGCTGTGTGATCGAAGCCGGTTCCGATGCTTTATCCGTCATCAACACGCTGGTCGGCATGGCCGTGGATATTGAATCGCGCCGTCCCGTCATCGGAAACATTTCAGGCGGTCTGTCGGGCCCGGCCATCAAACCGGTGGCACTATGGAAGTTACATCAAACGCGAACTATTGCTGCCAAACACGATATTCCCATCCTCGGGCAGGGTGGCATTACCAATGCACGCGACGCTATCGAATTTGCCATTACGGGTGCAGATGCCATCGGGCTGGGAACCGGCCTTTTTTATGATCCCCTGTTGCCGCGCAAGGTACTGGATAGATTGGCTGAATATCTGACAGCACACAATATTTCCAACTACACCAACCTCATTGGAACGCTTGAAATTCAGGCGTAGTGGATTTGCACTTGCGATTGCCTTGCTGTGCTGGGCATGGCAGGTACAGGCAGGTACGTTCTCCGTTATTGGTGAAACGCGCTGGGTGCAGGTCGCTTATGTGTATGATGGCGATACCTTTAAAACCGCAAAAGGTGAAAGAATTCGCCTGCTTGGCATCAATACCCCCGAGGTCACGCATGGCTCCGAACCCGGCCAGATTATGGGCGATGAGGCAACGCAGGCATTGAAACGTATAATTACGGGGAAAATCGTACGTCTGGCATTCGACAAGGAACGCCGCGATGTCTACGGCAGAACGCTGGCGCAGATATGGCTGCGCGACGGCACATGGGTGAATGGAAAAATGGTGCGACAGGGATTCGCGCATGTATACACCTTCACACCTAACCTGCGCTGGGCGAAAAAACTGATTGTACTGGAACAATCAGCACGTAAACAACGTCTGGGCATCTGGAATACCAAACGTTTCTCGGTACTTTTGGCGAATCGGGTGAAAAAATCCAACATTGGTCAATTTCATGTGGTTACGGGAAAGATCAACCGTATTAACCGCAATGGCTTTGGCTTCCGGCTGGCTAAACTCAACATTAGCATCCCACGTAAATATCGTAAATGGTTCAAGCCCCCACCCCGCCTCTATGTAGGACAAAGCCTAACGGTACGCGGCATGGTTCGCGCAGGCCGTAAGGGTTCACTCTATCTCGCCTTGCATAGCCCCTTCGATCTGGAAACACTTACACCATGATGTCGTTGAGGATGTATTCCCTCGCTCTGGTAGCACTTCTGATGTTTTCCGCCTGTGCCACCAATCCGGTAAGCAAAAATCAGGACTTCGTACTGATGAGCGAAAAGCAGGAACTGGCTTTAGGTCAGCGATATGCAGCTGAAGTGGCCAAACAAATGCCGCTGATGCCCGCAGATGATCCGCTCGTTAAATATGTGAACAAGGTGGGACAGCGCGTAGCGGCGGTATCCGACCGGCCTGAACTGTTTTACCACTTCAATGTGGTGGACGACACCACGATCAACGCCTTCGCTCTTCCCGGCGGCCATATCTATATCTACCGTGGTCTGTTGACGCAGATGAACAGCGAGTCGGAACTGGCCGCCGTACTCGGTCATGAAATCGGCCATGTCACCGCACGGCACGCCGTACAGCGGTATACCCAGGCGCAGGGATACCAGTTAGGCATGGCAGTAGCGTCCATTTTCCTCCCGATTCCCCAGACCGTCGGCCAGATCTCCAATCTGCTGGCCTCTGCCATTATTCAGGGCTATGGACGCAAGGATGAATTGCAATCCGATGAACTCTCTATCAAATACATCGCCAAAGCAGGCTACGACGTGCACGCAACGACACGGCTCCTGAAGACCTTGAAGCGGCTGGAGGATATACGTATCAAGGAGGCCAAGGACACCACAGGTAAAGCGCCGGAAATCTATCATGGTGCGTTCTCCAGCCATCCGGAAACCAAAGAGCGCATCGAAGAGGCTGTGGCTAAATCTTCTGGTCAACAGAGCGTATTGGCTGAAGTCGGACATAACGCCATGCTTGCCGCTTTGGACGGATACCCCTATGGCGATAGTCCCGAGCAGGGCGCTATTGTCGGGCAAAAATTCCTGCATCCCAAACTGGGCATACAGCTGGAGTTTCCCAAGAATTGGGTTATCAAAAATACACCTCAAGCACTCACCGCACGTTTGCGCCAGAAAAAAGCCTTTTTCATCCTTCAGTTAAAGGAGTTGTCGAAACGCCGGAGCGGTGAAGATGTGCTGCGTGAACTCTTTCGCAAGCGTAAGCTCGAAGCACTGCACACCACTCGCAGAGGTGGTTTTGCTGTCACGCAAGCAATCGTTAACACCTCCGCCAAACAGGTCGGGCAGGCGCGCGTGCTGGCTACAGCGGCCCTGAAAGGCTCCAAGGCCTATATCCTCACGTCCTACAGCCAACGGGCGAAATTCGAGGACTACCGGGCGGATTTTGAGGCCATCGCCCGCTCCTTCCGCAGTTACGATGTGAAACGCGATGGCGATGTGCCGCGCATTCATCTCTATACGTGGAAACAGGGTAACAACTGGAAGAGCCTGGCGAAAACTGACCACAACATTCTGGGCCGCTTTACCGCCGACAAGCTGGCTGCACTGAACGGCATGGACCTGAACGAATCGCCCAAGGGCGGCACGATTATCAAAATCGTGCGTTAACAGTGGACAGAAATTGGAAGCAAGGAAGCTGCTACAGTATTCGGCGATGCATTGTCGATCACATTTGACGACCCGGATCATTCCGTCAATGAGCATAGGCTTTTGACATTTGGATTGTCACGGACTGGTGAAGCGATCATTGTTTCCCATACTGAAAGGGGTAAATCAATGAGGATTATCAGTGCCAGACTGATGACGAAACAAGAGAGGCAGATATATGAAGAAGGCTAATAAACCAGCTGAAATGAAGACTGAATATAAAAGAGAAGACCTTGGAGCCACTTGCAAAACTCTGGGTGGATGAGCGGCAATCCCACTTTGAGTCCATTTTCGGG
>JAUZQZ010000070.1 GCA_030950745.1 Mariprofundaceae bacterium
CCACCTTCCGGATCGGAGAAATCATTGCCGGCATAATCTACGGCGATATGCAGTGCTGCCGGTCCCTTGGCAATACGGCTGGCCAGCCAGCCGCGAAAATCATAGAAGGAATTGCCCGCTCCGCCCGCTCCGAGCTTTGGAGAGCCAAGATCAAAATGTTGCTCCGCCGTGCCTTCAATGCGTGCAAAACCGGAAAAGGAGATATCCAGTCCACCGAACATTTGATGTTTCAAGGCCTGGATATCCGCTGGACTCAATGGCGAACGCGCCGGTTCATCCGCTTGCGATACGGACGGCAAGTTCCACAAAAGCAACACCATTCCTGAAGCCAACACTATCCGCCGCAACATACCAGGACCTGTTAACACTAATTCATCCGCCCCATGACCACCTGCTCTGGGTTTGCCTTTCTGTTGTAATGATAAGATTACTGAGCCACTTGCAAAACTCATGAGCGGCAATCGGCTTCCCCACTTCGGCCCATTTCCGAGCTGGAATTTCGGTCCATGGAACCACCATGCACCTCATTCCACCCCGAAAATGGACTCAAAGTGAGATTGCCGCTCATCCACCCAGAGTTTTGCAAGTGGCTCATGCGAAGGTGCTTTCCTGTAAATTCACTCGTATCAGTTCTGAATCAATTTGTTCCTTTTCCCTGTATTTTTCGTGTCTTTGTGCCCCAGGGCATTTTCTCTGGCTACGCCATTCACCTTATGCCTTTGTGGTAAACTTGTCTTGTGTGTTTTGTTTCTCAAGGCATTCGGGCTATAATTTTTATGCCTGTAATATCGCCGTGCCGGTGTTCGGCAACCGGCCATACGGGATAGATACGGCGTCTGGCAATACCTCGCTTATGCATGTAATGCTCAATCATCGCCTGTGTATGGCGGGTACGTGAGATCAGGCTTTTATCCAGGGGAGTGTTCCCCAATTGAGGAAGCAGTTCCACAATCAACCTGGGCTGTTTCCGCAACGCCTTGACCACTTGCCACAAACGCACGTGTTCATTATGTGAAAAAGCACGTCCGTGCTGCAATCGAACATGCGACACAGTCTTCGATGCAGGCTGAGCGTTCCCCTGTATTTTCTTTGCCGATGAAGCTTGTCGCTTGATGGCCTGCAGAGCAGCAAAGCCAAGATGCTCGATGGAAAACGGTTGCGCACGCCAATCACCCTTGAATGGAATGTCTATTTTTAGAAGCCCTCTTCGGCCAAACCGCTCGGACAGCGCCTGTATATTATATCCCGTCAGCGGCAACATGGGATCTTGCGGAAAGGTGCCATGCTCGAATTGCCCCTGATGTAAAACGAGATTCAGACCACCAGTATAGGTGCTCTTTCCACGAGCAGGTTTAATATGGAATGATCCATCCAAACGCCCGCGAATCAGGCTTGGCGAACCGGATACCGTCAACCAGTTATTGAGAAAAAATGGCAGGGTATCCCGTAGTCTGGCATTCAGTTTTATTCTTGTGTCAGCGGAAAATAAATCAATACGCCCCCGCATGTGCAGGTTACCCCCACCCACAGAGGCGTTAAATACCAGCGGTGACCATGTTCCGGCACGTAGATTTTTCAGGGAAAAGGATGCGTGATCCGCCCATACTGCATCCTCGCTGCCTACGCTGATGATGCCATTTTCCGCTGCAATCTCATCCACCTGCCAGGAGAATTTCTTATGTTGATTCTCCGTTTCCCGCGCTGCTTCAAGCTCTGTCGTACGAGGAATCGGGCGCAGTGCCACCTGATAACGCCATTGATCAATCCGGATTGAAGTCAGCCGCTGTATTTCCAGCATACCGGTCTGCTGAATGTCGATGTGAATGGCGCCTGCCAGAAAGGAATCACCTCCCTGTGACAACATGAGGTCAGCCAGAGTCAGTTGTCCCTTCAATATCAGTTTATCATGACTGGTCTGTAGTGAAACCTGGAATTGGCTGTTGCCGGAAAGTTGTAGAGCGCCACTGCTCCCGGGCAGGGAAAAATCTGGTAAAAGCGGCCGCAACTGCACCACAGGCACATTTTCCGCTTTAATATCGGCGTTAAATAACCCGTCCAAATGGCCCTTTCCGGCGATATGCCAGAGCACCTCGCCTTCGCTTACGGCATCAAGCTCTGTATAACCATTGGCTTCCATGTGTCCGGAACCTTTTAACGAAGGGAGAATCAAACGGTGCGCACGCCCATGGATGCCGATGGCAGGCCGTACGTTCTCGAACGTCAGATTTACCACTTGAAAATGCCATGGAGAGGCTGGCGACCGGGCTGGCCCAGGGCTTTGCAATTGGCTCCGCAACGCCATATCCATATTGTAGATCTGGACTTGCTCAACGTTCAGTTGATGAGCAGGCCATTGGGCCACGGCATTGTTTAGCGTCATTCTTTCGATTGTCCATGCAGGCAGGTCGCCGGAAGCCAGGTTGAGCCCGTGCACCTCGCCACTCATGGTAGCGACCCACGGTTCCTTTTTTTCTTGCCGCCCGATCCGCACGTTCCCGCTCCACATGCCTGCTTGTGCAATCCTGCCATTCACTACGGGCAAAATCTCACCAAGCCCGGCCAGGGATATGCTACTACACCTGACCTGAACTTTGGTTCCGTTCGGCCCCGTTTCCCCCTGGATGTGCATATCTCCATGACCCGGTTGATCCACAAGCTGAACATCACCATCGAATCCGAAGCGGCGATGCGGCCAGTCTACATGCCAGTTCAGCAATCCACTGTTGCTTCCATGTGAATTTACCTTCAGGCCCATGATGTGGGCCATCCTTGCCGTCGCCATATGCTTCCAACTCGTGATACTGTTGAAAGAATGATGGTCCCGTTCACCATGCAGGCGTATCAGACCCCCGCTGCTGTTTCCGTTTAAATCAAAACCGTCAACGGCCATATGGCCGGAAATATTTCTCACCTGCCATGGGTTCTTTTCATCGGTAAACCGAACCCTTCCGTTCACCAGAATCAACTTATCCACATGATTCATCACTGAAAGCCACTCTGTCATGACATTGGAAGACGTGCTTTGCAGCCACCGTATCAGGTCAGCACGGGGAAGTGACAGATTCATGCCATCAAGGCGAACCCGGGTCATCCGAACAGCTTTTGAAAGCATGGCGTTGGTCGATGCATGCAAATAGATGTGGGATACATGGATTGTCCGTTGTCCCTGTCCGATCCGCATATCATCAATGGTCAGAGCGCCTCGCAACAGGCGGTATCTTACCTGTGCGGCTTGACCGGCCATCGGAGCTAACCATGCATTCACCGTACGCTGCATTACTTTCTGGGCATACGCCTGAACTGTAAAATGCGCAGCCATCAGCATCAGCGATAGCATGACCATCACGGCCAGATACCAGCGGGCCGGGCCAGGCATACGGCCTGCATGGTGCCGAAACAGCAGATTGTGGCTCATGTTGGCTGGCCTTGATTCATTCGTATCCCGGAACTGCTCAGCTTGCCGCCGATTTGTTCAACAACAAGAAAAGTACGCGCAGTGTGCTCCCGCACATAAGCATGTTTGACATCGTCATCGGACGCATCAGGGGTGAGCTGCACTGTTACGACTGTAATTGCTCAATCACCCGATGATCTTCCAGCGTTGACATATCTTGCTGTATATCTCTGCCTGCAGCGATATCGCGCAACAGCCTGCGCATAATCTTGCCGGAACGCGTCTTGGGCAGGTTATCGGCAAAACGAATGTCATCGGGCTTGGCAATCGGGCCTATTTCCTTTGCCACATGCGCCTTGAGTTCCGCTTTAAGGTCATTGTTTGCTTCCTGTTTAAGCACAACAAAGGCACAAATACTCTCACCCTTGATTTCATCCGGCCGACCAACCACGGCCGCTTCAGCCACCGCTTTATGGGACACCAGTGCCGACTCGATCTCCATGGTGCCCAGGCGGTGCCCGGCAACATTGAGCACGTCGTCCACACGCCCCATAATCCAGAAATAACCATCCGTATCGCAGCGCGCACCATCTCCCGCGAAATAGTAACGCCCGTCAAACTTCTTCCAGTAGGTCTCGACATAGCGGGCATCATCACCCCAGATACCGCGCAACATGGAAGGCCACGGTTTTGTGATTACCAGAAGACCTCCCTGATCCGGCATCATGGTTTTACCATCCCCGTCCACCACCTCCGTAAAGATACCCGGTAACGGTTTCGTTGCCGAGCCGGGTTTTGTTGGTGTGGCAAACGGCAGGGGTGAAATCATGTGTCCACCGGTTTCGGTCTGCCACCAGGTATCCACGATCGGGCAACGCTCCTTACCGATAACCTTGTGGTACCACATCCATGCCTCCGGGTTGATGGGCTCGCCCACTGTGCCCAGCACCCTGAGCGAGGATAAGTCGTGCGCCTTCGGCCATTCATCACCTGCCCTGATGAGCGCACGAATGGCGGTTGGTGCCGTATAAAAAATGGTGACGCTGTGGTCACTGCATATCTTCCACAGGCGGCCCGGATCGGGGTGCGTCGGCACGCCTTCGTACATGAGTGTCGTACCGCCACAGGCCAGTGGTCCGTACACGCTATAAGTGTGTCCGGTAATCCAGCCAATATCCGCCGTACACCAGAACACATCGGATTCCGGATGAAAATCAAACACCCATTGCATGGTTAACCGCGCCCACAGCAGATAACCGGCCGAAGTGTGCACAATGCCTTTCGGCTTGCCAGTAGAGCCAGACGTGTACAAGATCAGCAGCGGGTGTTCCGACGGACACGATACGGCCTCGCATTGATCCTGTTGCACGGCCAAAGCCTCATGCCACTCAATATCGCGTCCCGCCTGCATTTCGACATCATTGCCGCCTCGCCGCACCACCAATACATGCCGGATGCTGGAACACCCTTGCAACAGGGCTTCATCCACGCTGGGTTTGAGCGCATGCACCTCGCCCCGGCGCCACCCGCCATCTGCCGTAATAATAATTTTCGCACCTGCATCCTCAACACGTTCCCTCAAGGCCTGCGCTGAAAATGCACCAAACACTACCGAATGCGTCGCCCCGATGCGGGCACATGCCAACATGGCCACCGCCGCCTCCGGAATCATCGGCATATAAATGACCACGCGATCGCCATACTCCACCCCCAGTTTCTTTAATGCATTGGCGGCACGGCAGACATCGGCCAATAATTCCCGGTAACTGATCCGGCGTACATCTCCCGGCTCACCTTCCCAGATGATGGCGGTGCGTTCGCCCAGACCCGCATCCACATGCCGGTCCAGACAATTTTCCGAAATGTTCATCTCCCCGTCTTCAAACCAGCGGAAAAACGGTGCTTTCTCGGCGTTTAACACTCTTAAGAAGGGTGTTTTCCATATCAAATGCTCTTTCGCCAGTTGACCCCATGTTCCTTCCATGTCCTCATCAAAGCGTTGCCGCAAGTCGCGGTATGCCTGCATGGATGGAATATGCGCCGCGGCATTGTCCGCCGGGGGAAACGTTCTGTGCTCATTAAGCATGGATTGAATGGCATCGGTCATATTTTATCTCCCTGATATGCATGGCAAAGCTTCTGTCGCATGATGACTTGCGTTAATATGTCGGCATGGACGCATCCCTGATAATGCTGATAACCAGTGTGGACAGTCAACCCATTGCAGAATCACTGGCACGCGACATGGTCCGGCAACGACTGGCTGCATGCGTTCAGGTTTCGGCTCCCGCTACATCCGTGTACCATTGGGAAAACAATGTTCAATCGGCTGAGGAATACTGCCTGTCCATCAAAACCACGGCAGGAAAACTGGATGATGCCATCACCTGGCTGCACCAGCATCACCCTTATAAAATACCGGAGCTGGTCTGGTGGCCTGTGCATGCCAGCGATGCATATGCCGACTGGGTGCGTGAATCAGTACAGTCAGTTTGTTGATTCAACCCGGGTGAAGAAGCCAATTGTAAAACGCATGAGTAGTCATTGGCTCGAAGGAGATAACTATTGATTGAAGTTTCATTTGCCGGCGCGCTACTGGCCGGGATACTTTCTTTCCTTTCTCCATGCGTGCTACCGCTGGTTCCGGCCTACCTTTCTTACATCAGCGGCGTGTCCGTCGATGCTCTGCGCACGGAAGATTCCGGCGTACGCCATCGGGCCTTGCTTCAATCATTGTGGTTTATTGCCGGGTTCAGTCTGGTGTTTATTGCACTTGGCGCATCCGCCACCCTGTTGGGCCAGTGGCTACTGGGACATTTGCAACTATTGGGCAAGATCGCAGGCGTCATTATCTTCATATTCGGCCTGCATTACACCGGCATTATCCGTATCCCGTTTCTCATGATGGATGCGCATCTGAACACCGAGAGCGTCAAGGCAACGCACGGTTTTGGTGCATTGCTACTGGGAAGCGCCTTCGCCTTTGGCTGGACACCCTGTGTTGGGCCGATTCTGGGCGCAATCCTTGCCATGGCGGGTGCCCAGCATAATGTGATGCATGGCGTTGCGCTTTTGGGAGTTTATTCGCTGGGACTGGGTATTCCCTTCCTGCTGGCGGCGGCGGCCACCAATCATTTTATCCGCTGGATGCAGGATTTCCGCCGCCATCTGCATGTCGTCGAATTCGTATCCGGTATTCTTCTGATGATAGTGGGAACACTCATTTTCATGGGCAGTTTTAGCACTCTGTCTGCATGGCTGCTTAAATACGCGCCTTTTTTGGCAAA
>JAUZQZ010000071.1 GCA_030950745.1 Mariprofundaceae bacterium
TGGGCACAGGATAAAAACGGGCTGATCGGAGCCGGTGGGAAGTTGCCATGGCGATTGCCTGCGGATATGGCGTGGTTCAAGAAAAACACGATGGGCAAGTCGATTCTGATGGGCCGCAAAACCTTTGATTCTATTGGCCGCCCATTGCCAGGAAGAACTAACATCGTTATAACATCACAGAATATTGAAATTGACGGCTGTACCGTTGTGCATTCACTGGATGAAGCCATTGCGGTTGCAGGCAAAGCGGAAGAGTTGATGGTGATAGGTGGTGCTCAAATATACAAACTGGCTTTGCTACGGGCTAACCGGTTATATATCACTCAAATCCACGTAGCGTTTGAAGGTGATACATATTTTCCCCCATTCGACGCATCCCAATGGCAGGAAACATTCCACGAAAGTCACGAGCCTGATGAAACGAACATGTACCCATACCGCTTCCGCATCATGGAGCGCTTGCCATGAAAGTATTTCATTCCTGGACGACGACCAGAACTGACTCAACCGTCCACGGTGGTGCAGTGACGATCGGCAATTTCGATGGCGTGCATATGGGCCATGAGCAAGTGCTGGAGGAAACCCGGGAACATGCGCTGGCTGTTAATGGTCCGGCCATCGCCGTCACCTTCGAGCCGCATCCGCGCGCCGTTCTTTTTCCGTCGGAAACACCACGGCGACTGTGCCATTTGCACGAGCGGCTGGAAGGGTTGAAGCGTGCCGGTATGGACATCACGTTATTGCTGCATTTCAATCCGGAACTGGCGTCGTGGCCTGCCGAACGTTTTGTGCGTCAACTGCATGAGACCCTGCGTTTCCGACATATTCATGCAGGCTACGATTTTGCCTTCGGACATGATCGGGCAGGTGATGCCGATGTACTGCGTTTGCTGGGAGAAGAGTTGAAATTTACCGTAAGCGTGGCCGAAGCGTTTGAGATGCATGGCGCTGTTGTTTCTTCCAGCCGTATCCGATCAGCGATTGAAGCGGCGGATTTTAAGCTTGCGGAAAAACTGTTGGGGTATCCCTACGCTATTTCCGGCCATGTCGGCAAAGGCGAGCAACGCGGGCGCAAACTGGGATTCCCGACCGCAAATCTCAATGTGCGCGATCTGGCGCATCCACCGATTGGCATTTATGCCGTGCATGCCGAGAGTGGGGAGCAGCGATGGAACGGTGCTGCATATTTTGGCTACCGCCCAACTTTCAAAGGTCGAACTTTGATACTGGAAACACATATATTCGATGCCAGCCCGGATCTATACAAACATCGTCTGAGAGTCGCCTTTGTTGAGCGCATCCGGGAAGATCGCGCCTTTACCGGACCGGACGATCTGGCCCGCCAGATTGCCGAAGACTGCAAAGCAGTCCGCCACATCCTTTCGCATTGAGACAAAAGACAATGTTTTACCTATCATGCGCAACCTTTAACCAACTGACTGGAGCATGACAGTGTCCGAAGAAAAAACATTTGATTACCGACCTACCGTTTTTCTGCCAAATACGGACTTTCCGATGCGTGGAAATCTGCCAAACCGAGAACCGGAACGCCTGAAACAGTGGGCCGAAGCGGACATCTACGGACAACTGCGTACACAGCGTAAGGATGCGCCGACGTTCGTGCTGCACGACGGGCCGCCCTATGCCAATGGTAATATTCATATCGGCCATGCGGTCAACAAGGTGCTCAAGGACATTGTGGTGCGCTCGCGTTCCATGATGGGTTTCAATGCGCCCTATGTGCCGGGCTGGGATTGCCACGGTCTGCCAATCGAACTGAAAGTGGAAGAAAAATTCAAAAAAAAGAAACGCAAAAAGGAAGACATTACGGATTCGGAATTCCGTGCCGCCTGCCGTGAATATGCCAGAGGACAAATCGACGTGCAGCGTGAGGAATTCAAGCGTCTTGGCGTCATCGGTGACTGGGATCACCCGTATGTTACGATGGACTTCAAATTTGAAGCCAACACAGTACGCGAAATCGGAAAGTTTCTGGCCAATGGCGGCCTGTATAAAGGTGCGAAACCGGTACACTGGTGCGTATCGTGTGCTACTGCGCTGGCCGAGGCGGAAGTGGAATATGATGATCACACCTCACATTCCATCTATGTAAAATTCGCCGCAGGTGAGGATTTGACCGATATCTCCCCCGAGCTGGCCGGAGATGTCTCCATTGTCATCTGGACCACCACGCCGTGGACCATTCCCGCCAATCTGGCTATATCCGTCGGCCCGAATATCGAATATGCCGCTGTTCGCATCACCGATACCGGTGACAATACCAACTTGGAAGCTGGCGAGATACTGATTCTGGCCGGGGAGATGAAGGACGATGTGCTCGCCGCTATCGGGGCGCAGGGTGAAGCCGTAGCCCGTTTCAACGGCACACAACTGGACAAACGCACCTTCCGCCATCCCTATCTGGATCAGGATGCACCGATTCTGGTTGGCGAACATGTCACCCTGGAAGCTGGTACGGGTGCTGTGCATACCGCGCCCGGCCATGGTCAGGAAGACTATGAAATCGGCATGAAATATGGTCTGAAAGCCTTCAATCCGGTTGGCAATACAGGAGTCTTTGAGGCCGGTACGCCTGTGGTCGAGGGACGCCATGTGTATCAGGCCAACGCCATCATGGTTGAGCACCTGCAAAGCTGTGGCGCATTGCTGGAAACGTCCGAAATCAGGCATTCCTATCCGCATTGCTGGCGCTGCCACAAACCGCTGATTTTCCGCGCCACGCCGCAATGGTTTATCTCGATGGATGCCAACGATCTGCGTAAGAAGGCGCTGGAAGAGATCAAGAAAACAACATGGACACCTGAGTGGGGTGAGAATCGTATTCGCGCCATGGTCGAGCAGCGGCCAGACTGGTGCGTCTCGCGCCAGCGCAACTGGGGGGTGCCGATCACGGCCATCCGCTGTGCCTGCGGCTCACATAAGGTGACAACGCCCGATGTAGTGGAAGCGATTGCCAAACAGGTGGAAGGAGCGGGGGCCGATGTCTGGTTTGCCAGAGACGTATCCGACTTCCTGCCTGACAATGCCACATGCCCCGATTGCGGCAGCACGGATTTTGAGAAGGAAACCGATATTCTCGATGTCTGGTTCGATTCCGGCAGCACCCATGCCTGTGTGCTGGAGCAGCGCGACGATTTGAACAGCCCTGCCGACCTTTATTTGGAGGGTTCCGACCAGCATCGTGGCTGGTTCCAGTCCTCGCTACTGGAGAGTGTCGGCACGCGCGGAGTTGCACCGTTCAAGGGCGTGCTGACGCATGGTTTCGTGGTCGATAAAAATGGCAACAAAATGTCCAAGTCGCGTGGCAATGTGATTGCACCACAGAAAATTATTCAGCAGATGGGTGCCGATATCCTGCGTCTGTGGATTGCATCCTCCGACTATTCGGCAGATATCCGCATTTCCGATGAGATTGTGAAGCAATTGGCTGAGGCCTATCGCCGCATCCGCAATACGATTCGTTTCATGCTTGGTAATCTGGATGGCTTTGATCCCATGCGCGATGCAATGCCGGTCGAGGCACGTCGGCCGCTGGATAAGTGGGCCAGCCATCGTCTGTCCCGTCTTGAGCATCATGTGCATGAATGCAACAAGAGTTACCAGTTCCACCGGATTCATCAGGAGGTACATAACTTCTGCTCGGTGGACATGGGTGGGTTCTATCTTGATGCCATCAAGGACCGTCTCTACTGCGATGCGGCAGATTCCGAACGGCGCGCCTCGGCCCGGGCAACGCTATACGACATCGCCGATACATTGATCCGGCTAATCGCGCCGATCCTGCCGTTTACCGCCGAGGAAGCGTGGGAGCATCTGCCGGGTTCGGATGAAAAGTCCATTCATCTGCAAACCTTCCATGCGGTTGACGATGTATCTATTGACGAGGCGGCATGGGATGCCTTCTTCGTCGCGCGCGAGCAGGTGAACACAGCGCTGGATCAGGCCAAGAAGGACAAGATCGTTGGCTCTTCCATTGCCGCCTGTGTCACGGTGCCGGATTTGGATGCCAGCTTTGCCGAGTCCGTCGGTGAGAGTTACGAACAATTATTTATCGTCGCCAGGGTACAATCAGGTGATGCACTCAGTGTTGAGGCAGCCAAAGGCGTCAAATGCCCGCGCTGCTGGAATGTCATGACACCCGCGCATCCGGAACATGAGATTCACAATGAACTCTGTCCGCGATGTTTTGAGGTTGTGAAGGATTCAGCATGAGCCAGCTTATCCCGGTTGAATTGGTTGAGAAGAGAATCCTGCTGATTCGCGGTCAGAAGATCATGCTGGATGCAGACTTGGCAGAAATGTATGGCGTGGAAACCAGAGCCCTTAATCAGGCAGTCAAACGTAATCTGGATCGCTTTCCTCCCGACTTCATGTTTCAGTTGAGCAGGGAAGAGAAATGGGAGGTGATCACAAACTGTGATCACCTTTCCAAACTCAAGTTTTCTAAAACCTTGCCATATGCCTTCAGCAAACATGGCGCACTCATGGTAGCAAGTGTACTCAACACCCAACGGGCAGTCGAAGTAAGCGTCTTCGTGGTGCGTGCCTTTGTGCAACTGCGGGAGATGATTGCCTCCCACAAGGATTTGGCCAGGAAGTTTGCTGCAATGGGGGAAAAGTATGATAAGCATTTCAAGGTGGTGTTCGATGCCATTCGCCAGTTAATGGCGGAACCGCCATCGAAGAAACGTCCAATCGGCTTTATTCAGAAGGACACGGGGAAATAGCCTAAATAACCGTCGGCTCAATCCACATTTCACCGTATCCTGTTTGTGAAGTAAGCTCTGCATAATCATGGCGGCGAACGTCCAGATGGCATCGCCGAAGCGTTTACTGAATGGGCAACAAGCGAACAACTGTCGTTTTGGAGGTAGTGCAATGACAAAAGAAGACTCCATTATTTTATTTCATCAAAATACAGTACGCCGCCATTGGGATGAAGAAGATGAACTATGGTATTTCTCCAT
>JAUZQZ010000072.1 GCA_030950745.1 Mariprofundaceae bacterium
AAGTTCGTCCAAACGGCCTGCGGCCTTTTTGTCCGAGCTGGAATTTCGGTCCATGGAACCACCATGCACCTCATTCCACCCCGAAAATGGACTCAAAGTGGGATTGCCGCTCATCCACCCAGAGTTTTGCAAGTGGCTCAATTCGCACTGAAATAAATATCACCGTAACTGGCCCTGGCATCCGATTTCGTGTTATCGGTGTCGGTCATGATGGCTACGGCTTCAAGATGTGTCACGTCCTTGCCCGATAAGCGTTTGAAGTCCTTCCGGACATTACGTTTGTAGCTGCGCCATTGCCCGGCGTGTTTTGCACCTGATTCGACGGATAGCATCATAGAGTTTGCCGTGAAAGGATTGAGCCAGCTGGCGTTAACGGGTTCGCGGCTGGACCAGACGTAATTGATAGCTTTTGCATTCCAGAAGAAGACGCCGCCCGAAGATATAAGGTAGATGCGTGCGGGAAAATCATCACCGGATTTCTGCCGTTCATTCGATACAGGAAGAATGTGCTGGATACGCCAGCGCCAATGAAGAAACGGGGTTTGGGTCAGGTCAATACGTACCGGGTGGTACAGGGCCGAGGCACTGTGATGGCTGCTGGCTTTCAGAATGGTGTCGTTACCATCCTTTTCAATGCGATAGGTGGTTCTTCCTTCAAACCCATGCTGTTCCCAACCTGCCAGCGAACCCTGGTTGAAATCACCAATGAGTATTTTTTTTATGATGGGGTCGCCAAAGACAGGCTGACCGGATGCAAGCAGGAACAGCCCGGTCAGCAGGAGCCTCCTCAGGTTATGAGGGTGCCCCATGATCTCCATCCGGCTTGGAAGTAAACAGAGGAAATGCCGTGACGTTGTCTTTGCTTTCTTCGGGCAGTTCCGTAATTTTGGAGTGGCCTAATTTTTCTACCTCATCAATACGAATCACGGCATGCAGGGGGATATAAGTACGTTTGACCCGTTTGAATTCATTTTTCAGGCTTTCCTCGCCGGGATCGAGTACGACAGAAGACTTTTCTCCGAATTGCAGGTGTGACACTTCAATGAACCCCAGCATATCGGATGCTCCGACATGACTGGCATAGATTTCATAGACTTTCCCATGATTAATGAAATTGATTCGGTAAATACTTTGTTCCAGCATATTTTTTGATTTCGCTCCAGTTTTCTAAGGCCAGTAAGTGACCCGCGCCGTACATGTTTCGCCAATCACAATACGGGACACATGCAGGCGTTCATTATTCAACCTCCGGGCCATGTCTTCATAAAGAATTCGGGCCACGTTTTCGCTGCTTGGGTTAATGGTGTTAAATGGCACAACATCATTCAGATTGTAGTGATCCCATTCAGCGAGAGCATCTTTTAATTCACATTTCAACACCTTGTAGTCTACCGCAAGACCGATGTCATCCAGTTCATTGCATATCACATAGAGTTCCACCCGCCAGTTATGACCGTGCAGGCGGGCGCAGTCCCCCGGATAATCACGCAGGCTGTGCGCTGCAGCGAAATGTGTCTCGATCATTAATTCATAATGTGCCATGAAGAAAGTTTACTGTCTTTTCCGGATTGAAGACATTAGTCAGCTGTGGGTGGCAGCATGGCGGCGGATACATGGCGGCCCTCGGCGACCAGAATATTATAGGTACGGGCAGCAGCACGGGTATCCATGCATTCAACACCAATATGTGCAGTTCCCAACGCGTCAAGCACGACCGTGTTCGGGAATGAAGTGGTGCGCCCCGTACCGATCAGCAACACTTCGGGGGGAGCATCAAAGATGTCGGCAAAATGCTCCGGGGTAAGCTCACGCATCTGTCCCGGCCCCCATGGTGCGATGACACGTCCATGATGAACGAGCAATCCCGTATCAAAGCGTTTGTCTCCCACTTGAAGCGAGGCATCGTCATAAGCGCGAAAGACGGGTGCGTTGGCATCCAGATCAGAGGTAATGTCTCCCGGTAGAGCGATACTCAGGGCCGCGCCTCCATTTTCTTTATCTCTTCATCGCTTGCCTTAAAACGTCCATGCAATGCCATCATGACCGGGCTGGCAATATAAATGGAGGAGTAGGTGCCGACGAGGATGCCGGCCATCAGAGCCAGAGCGAAACCATGGATGACTTCGCCACCGAGGAAAAACAGAGCTGCGACCACCAGCAGCGTAGTCAGTGAAGTCATCAGGGTGCGCGCCAGAGTCTGGTTGATGGATGCATTGACGATAGTCTTTTCGTCATCGGGCTTCTTCTTTTTACGATTCGCGGCAAGGTTCTCACGGATACGGTCAAACACCACGATGGTGTCATTCAATGAATAGCCAATGACCGTCAGAAGGGCTGCGACCACCGGAAGACTGAATTCTTTTCCGGTCAGGGCGAAGAGGCCCAGCACTATGGTGACATCGTGCAATAACGCAGCATCGGCACCCAAAGCAAAGCGTAATTCAAAGCGAAAGGTGACGTAAATCAGAATGGCAACCATGGCAATCAGTACGGCCATGATGCCAGCGCGTGTTAGCTCATCCCCTACCTGTGGCCCCACGAATTCCACACGTCGCATTTGTACGCCATCAGCGCTAAAACTGGTGGTTAATGCATCCAGTACGGCTGTGCTAATGGTGGAGGATTCCTCACTGTTCTTGTTTTGTACACGGATGAGGATTTCCTCGGGAGTACCGTATTCCTGGATAATGGCCTGTCCATAACCGGCGGGTTTCAGACTATTGCGAACATCGGAGATGGCAGGAGCCTGGTTGAACTTCACCTCCACCAAAGTTCCTCCGGTGAAATCAATGCCAAAATTAAGGCCTTTGAAAATAAGCAAGCCAACGGACAGTAATAACAAGATGCCGGAAACAGCCATGGCGGCCTTGCTCTTGCCGATGAAGTCAACGTGGGTGTCGGGACGAATGATCTGCATGATAATTTCCTTTTCTCTAAATACTCAGCGATTCCACACGACCACGCTTCTCCAGAAACAGAGCGATAATGGCGCGGGTAAACATGATTGCTGTAAACATTGAAGCCAGAATGCCGACGGAAAGGGTGACGGCGAAACCCTTGACCGGACCGCTACCGAACTGGAAAAGCACAATAGCGGCAATCAGTGTGGTGATATTTGCATCTACGATGGTGGAGAGGGCTTTTTCGTAGCCGCCGTCAATGGCGGCAAGTGGCGTCTTGCCCAAGTGGATCTCTTCGCGGATACGCTCGAAAATCAGCACATTGGCATCCACGGCCATACCGATGGTCAACACGATACCTGCCATACCCGGCAGGGTGAGGGTGGCACCGATCATGCTCATGGCGGCAACAATTAATATCATGTTGAACGCCAGGGCCAGATCGGCAACCAGGCCAAAGGCACGGTAGTACACGGCCATGAAAATGAGCACCAGAATGCCGCCTATGATGATGGAGTTCATACCTTCATCAACGGAATCCTTGCCCAGACTCGGGCCGATGGAGCGTTCTTCTACCACCTTCACGGGTGCCGGAAGTGCACCGGCACGCAACACAATGGCCAAATCGTGTGCTTCGGCTGGTGAGAAGCCGCCGGTAATTTGTGCTGAACCGCCGGAAATTCGCTCACGAATAACGGGGGCTGAATTGACCATACCTTCGAGGATAATGGCGAAGCGTTCGCCAACATGCGCCTTGGTCAGCTTGTCGAATCTGCGTGCACCCTTACTGTTAAATTTCAGGGTGACCGCATATTCGTTGAAACGGGAATCAATGGACACGCGTGCGTCGGAAATTTCCGTACCTGAAAGTTCGGTGCGTTTTTTGAGCAGATATGGTTGTTTGAACGGTTGGCCATTGCGCGTGGTTTCCGGGCCATACATAATGATGTCGCCGGGTGGAATTTGACCCTGAAGCGCCTTGTCCAAATCACCCTTTTCATCCACCAGTTTGAATTCAAGCTGGGCAGTGCGCCCTATCAGGCTTTTGGCACGGGCTGTATCTTCATAACCCGGGATTTGTACCAAAATTCGTTGTTTCCCTTGTTTGACGATAACAGGTTCCGTGGTGCCCAGAGCGTCGATACGGGTACGTATTACTTCGATGGCTTGATCCACAGCAAATTTTCTGATTTCTTTGGCATCCTTGTCTTTAATCATAAGTTCAAAGTGGCCATTTCCCTTATCCGTCAAATGATAATTGGGAAAATTCTTATCCAGTAATTTACTGGCAGTATTGGCATTTTCTACTTTTTTAATGACGATATTGAGTGTTTGCCCTCTGGCATCCAGCTTGCGATATCGGATTTTAGCCTTTCGCAGGATTTGGCGGACGGTGTCTACATCCTCTTCCACCGAGCGTTCTACGGCCTTATCGACATCTACATCCAGTATCAGGCTTACGCCTCCCTTCAGATCCAGGCCCAGGTTCAGGGGTTTGCTGAAGCCCTGCGGCCACCATGATGGCGTTGTCATGATGTTGGGCAGGCTGCTCATGATCGAAATAAGCAGTACGGCAGCAATTAACCAGAGTTTCCAGCGTGGGTAGGCGTGCATGAATAATCCTTTTTAACGTACGATTTAATTTTGGTCTGCGGGGCCGGTAATCGTGTCACGTTTAATGGTAATACGTACCTTGTCGGCAATGTTCAACTTGACGACATCCTCAGTGACATCATGAATGGTTCCAATGATACCACCTGCGGTAATAATTTTATCGCCCTTTTTCAGTTCATCAATCATACCGCGATGTGTCTTCATCCGCTTTTGTTGCGGCCGGATCAGCAGAAAATAAAAGATGACAATAATAAGAAGCAACGGCGCCAGTGAGACAAGGCCAGATCCGGTCGGAATTATATTTGCAGCCAGCGCTATGCCGGGTGTGGCCAGTAATGCCAGAAAAGTCATTGTGGCAAACGTGAGGAAACGGGTCCGGTTTTTCCGGTTTAAATTGTGATTCATGATTCAAGTATCTCCTGATATGTCCTGATTGCCGTGATAGCCGCGCAGGAACTGGTTGCGAAATTCAGGCCATTGCCCCGCTTCAATCGAGGCGCGGGCCCGCCGCATGAGCGCGCAATAGTAGTGAAGATTGTGCACTGTGTTCAACCTCGAACTTAAGATTTCCCTGGATACGTATAAATGACGCAGGTAGGCGCGTGAAAAATGCTGACAGGCGTAGCATTTACAGTTTTCCATCAAAGGGCGCGGATCATCACGGAAACGCGCCTGTTTGATGTGGACGGTGCCGGAATCAGTGAACAGGGTGCCATTACGGGCATTTCGCGTGGGCATCACGCAGTCGAACATATCGATTCCACGGTCAATACCTTCGATTAAATCTGCGGGCGTTCCGACACCCATCAGGTAATGGGGTTTGCCCTGAGGCAGGTGTGATGCAAGCGCATCAAGCATGCTTAACATTTCTTCCTTGGGCTCGCCGACCGACAAACCACCGATGGCAATGCCTTCGAACCCTATGTCCAATATTTGTTGCAATGATTCCAGACGAAGTCCGGGATACATGCCACCCTGCACGATGCCGAACAGTGCCTGTTTCGGGTTGGGTGGCAGGTGTTCGCGGCATTCACGCGCCCAACGCATGGAGAGTTCCATCGAAGATCGTGCTTCATCTTGTGTGGCGGGGTAGGGCGTGCATTCATCAAAGGTCATGACGATATCACTGCCCAGTTGCCGCTGGATGTCCATGCTTTCCTTTGGTCCCAGAAATACTTCGTCGCCATTAATATGCGAGCGGAAACGTACGCCATGTGGTTCAATCTTGCGTAAATCACCCAACGACCAGACCTGAAACCCACCGGAATCGGTAAGAATGGGCCCATTCCAGGCCATAAAGCGGTGCAGACCACCCATTTGTTTAATGAGTGGTGCGCCGGGGCGGAGCATCAGGTGATAGGTATTGCCGAGGATAATTTGCGCGCCGACTTCATCGAGGTCGTGGGGCGTCATGGCCTTGACTGTCGCCTGCGTGCCGACCGGCATGAACACTGGCGTTTCTACC
>JAUZQZ010000073.1 GCA_030950745.1 Mariprofundaceae bacterium
TGCAGACGAGCGTTGCGCCGCTGACCACCCACAGAGCGGTGAACGGATTCGTATCCCCTACCCCCAGGATATATACTTACGTATATACGAGGTGCGCGATGAGCAAAGTTATTTTACGCAAAGTGGGTTCCAGTCTTGTCACGACCATTCCTGCCGATGTCGTGCAGGAACTGCATCTGGACGAAGGCCAGAAACTCGAAATAACCAAGGAGAACGGGCGCATCATCATGGCTCCCGTTGACGCTAAACTGGCGGCGGTGGAATCATCGCATGACAAAATCATCAAGAAATACCGTGCGACATTTCAAAAACTGGCTGACGTGTGAGTGCGCCCGATTTTCTCAGCCCGCAAGCTGCACTGTTACTGCATCATCAACAAATTGAAGCCTTCGGCGGTACGCATGGCGTACGCGACTATGCATTACTGGAGTCGGCAGTCGGGCAGGCGCAACAAACTTGGGCATATACCAACGATATGCATGAAACGGCGGCGCAATATGGTGCTTCCATCTCCCGCAATCACCCGTTCGTGGATGGCAATAAACGTACCGCAGCTGCGTGTATGCTGGTATTTCTGGACATGAATGACATGAAAATAAACTATGCGTCCGAAGACATTTTCACCTGGGCAATGAAGATGGCCATCGGAGCAATCAGCCGTGAGGAACTGGCGGAAGAATTACGCTCGAAGTGATACAAAGGCCTGTTCACATAAAATCCATCAATTCCGAGGGCACATTCCCTAATTATTTGACGACAAAATAAAGGGAAAGCAGTTTGAGAATATGCCGATCTGGAATGATACATTATAGACTCAAAAATCCCCAAACATCACGGCTTCGCCCTTGCCTTCGGTCAAGGCTTGCACCACCATCTTGCAATGGCAGCGGAATTCGCACATAGGGGACTTACATCCCACAAGTTCACGCTCACAACAGGCGTACACAAAGTAATTCAACAAGGGTACGCTAACAATATGCGTGCCTGTTAATCGCGACGTTAAGTGGCACAGAAAATTAGAAAACAAACAACCCCGCCGCATGCAGCCGGATATTAAGCCCTGAGAGACAAAATGAAAATTATCGAAGAATTCATACAGAAAGAGTCTGCTAGCGGTATTTTGTTAATTCTAGCAGCAATTCTGGCGCTTATATTGAGCAATACATTCATGTCACCACTGTATCAATCGTTCTTACATATTCCCGTAGAGATACGCGTCGGTTCCTTGCAACTTGATAAGTCACTTTATCACTGGGTAAATGATGGATTGATGGCTATTTTCTTCTTATTAATTGGACTGGAGGTAAAAAGGGAAACACTGGAAGGTCATTTGTCGTCTTTGGGCCAGATCGCACTACCTGGGATTGCTGCTATCGGTGGAATGCTTGTCCCGGCAGGGATATATCTGGCTTTCAACTTAAATAATCCCATCGCAGTGAACGGTTGGGCAATACCAACGGCAACAGATATCGCTTTCGCATTAGGTATCCTTTCTTTGCTGGGAAAACGAGTTCCCGTTTCATTGAAGGTGTTTTTAATGGCATTAGCCATTATTGATGACTTGGGCGCAATCGTCATTATCGCTATTTTTTATACAACTGACTTATCAACGCTATCTATTACCGTCGCACTTATTTCTTTGGCCATTTTAATCGCTCTTAATATGTTTGGCGTAACCAAAAAGGCCGCTTATTTTATTGTTGGTAGCATACTATGGGTAAGCGTCCTTAAATCCGGGGTACATGCAACTTTGGCCGGGGTGGCATTGGCATTTACCATTCCATTGAATGCAAAAGATGAAAATAAACAACCCATATCACCCCTGAAAGAAATAGAGCATAACCTTCATTTTTGGGTTGCTTTCTTTATTCTGCCGTTATTTGCTTTTGTAAATGCAGGTGTTGATATCACCGAGATATCTTTTAGCCAAATGTCCGGTTCTGTGCCATTAGGAATCCTGCTTGGGTTATTCATCGGTAAGCAGCTTGGTGTGTTCGGTTTTAGCTGGGTTGCAATCAAACTTAAACTGGCAAAATTGCCGGAAGGTAGTAACTGGAAGCAGCTTTATGGGGTATCAGTATTAACGGGTATCGGGTTTACTATGAGTTTATTTATTGTCTCTCTGGCATTTGAAAGTGCCAACATTTTTCAATATACAGACAAATTAGCAATACTTGTAGGATCGTTTATGTCAGGAATCGTTGGTTATTTGATTCTGAAAACAGGTAAAAACATATGACATGGCGCCATACCTGGACTGTCAATATCTGTACCGATCGTGCCCCGACCCACAGCTTATGGCTGCAAGTGTAATCCATGCCAGAGCCATTTAAAAATTCATTTAATCGCCAGATTATTCTTGGTATGGCAGAGCATTTCAAAAAAAAATGGCCTGAATTTGATGACAAAGGTTTTTCAGACACAGCCTCGAAGAACCTGGATGCACTTGAATTAAAAGAACGTTCTGAACAAATTATGAATGCGATGATCGAATATCTACCAAGTGATTTCACGAAGGCTGGAGAGATACTCCTTGCAAGTCTGAGTCCCGCACTGGATGGTGATATTTTCGGTATAACTGTTGATGATAATGGGATTGCCGGATGGGCTATTATGCCCATGACACATTATGTAGGTCTGCGTGGTCATAATCACTTTGACTTATCCATGACCTTGTTCAAGGAATTCACAAAGCGTTTTTCTTCAGAATTTGGTATTCGTTTTTTTCTATTGGATTCTACCGAAGAAACATTGTCTACCTTGAGAAAATGGACAAAAGATAGTGATAAGCATGTAAGGCGTTTGGTGTCTGAAGGAACACGCCCAAGATTACCCTGGGCAATGCAGCTGCCTGTATTTATCAAAGACCCTTTGCCTGTGATTGAGCTGCTGGAAATGCTCAAGGATGATGACGAAGAATATGTGCGGCGTTCGGTAGCAAATAATTTAAATGATATTGCCAGGGATCACCCCGATGTTGTCGTTGGAATCGCTGAGAAATGGATGAAAGGTGCGAGCAGGGAACGCGAAAAACTAATTCGCCATGCTTGTCGAACATTGATCAAAAAAGGAAATAAAAGAGTATTGCGGGTATTTGGTTATAAGCCACCCAAAATTCAGCGGGTAAGTATTGATGTGCAGACACCGAAAGTTGTATTTGGCGCCGCTTTACAATTTTCTGCATCAATCTGCTCAAACGCCAGCTATGACCAGCCTTTAATGATTGATTATGTCATTCATCATCAAAAGGCGAACGGCAAAACATCGCCAAAAGTATTCAAGTGGCGAACGAAGTCACTCGCGGCAAGAAAGTCGCTAACCTTAACAAAAAAACACACCATTAAAAAAATCACAACTCGAGTGTATTATCCAGGTGTTCATACGGTAGAAATAATGGTGAATGGTGTTTCAGCAGGTGCAGCTGATTTTCAGTTGCTAATGCCATAAATCAAACACATATTTCCATTTCCAGGTGGGCGTCGCTTTCACTTCGGTGATCCCAATGGTAATGAATACGCAGTTTGCTCGGACACAATCACATAACAAGGCGCTGCACCTGGTTTGTTACATTTCCAATTGTTATTCCTTCAACCGCCAGCCAATGCGCCATAGTCCCCAGCAGGCGGCCATGCAGACGAACGTTGCACCACTGACCACCCACATGGCGGTGAAAGGGTTGGTATCCCCTACTCCGAGAAATCCGTAGCGGAAGCCGTCAATCAGGTAGAAAAACGGATTGAAATGATTCACCTGCTGCCAGAACGGCGGTAATTGCTTGACTGAATAGAATACACCGGAGAGAAACGTCAGCGGCATGATGACGAAGTTGTTGATCAGTGCCATATCGTCGAATTTATCCGACCACATACCTGCAATCAGGCCAAAACCGCCCATCAGGATGCTGCCGCACACGCCATAGAGTAGAATCAGGCCGAAATGCGCAAATGTCAGCGCGGTAAACGGCGCAAGCACCAGAAGCAGCACTGTGGCAACCGTCAGCGCACGCACCACAGCGGCAGCCAGAAATGCACCCACCACCTCAATGGCGGAAAGTGGAGCCATCAGCAGGTAAATATGCACATTCATCACCTTGCCGACAATGATGGAACTGGAGGTATTGGCAAACGCATTCTGCAGCATGGACATCATCACCAGCCCCGGAATCAGGAAGGAGAAATAATCGACATCCAACCCCGGCACGCTACGTGCACCCATGGCATAGCGAAATACCAGCAGATATAAAATTGCGGTCAATGCAGGCGCTACGATGGTCTGCATCTTCACAGTCATAAAACGCCGTGTCTCGCGCAGGAACAGCGTCCATGCGCCACGCGGGTTGACAGGCTTCATGTCCTGTCCCCTTGTTGCTTGTCGTTAGTGTCGTCGTGCGTCAGACGGATAAACACATCCTCCAGATCCTCCTGACGCACGCCCGCATCCACTGGCGCACCGAAACGTGACACCGCCGCCTGATAGGCTTCGTGAAAATTGGTTTCATCCGGTTTCCCGTGACGCAGCGTCAGGCAGACGCCCCGGTCGCTGGCACGCGGCTGAAAATCCACCAATGCCCGCGCATCTTCATCGGACATAGTGAACCCTTCCCCATAACGCAGCCACAGGTAGCGCCCGGCCACATCACGCATCAATTCCCGCATGGGACGGTCGGCTACCACCCTCCCCTGATCAATGATGGTCACGTAATCGCATAATTCCTCGGCTTCTTCGAGATAGTGTGTGGTCAACAGGATCGTCGTGCCGGCAGCATTGAGTTCACGCATGAAATCCCACAGGCGGCGGCGTAACTCGACATCTACCCCGGCGGTTGGTTCATCGAGAATCACCAATGGCGGTTTGTGCACCAGCGCCTGTGCCACGAGCAATCGGCGGCGCATGCCACCGGAAAGCTGGCGGGCGTTTCTGTTGGCATGCTCGGAAAGCTCGAGCCGTCCCAACAATTCGTCAATCCATGCGTTATCGGGTTTACAGCCAAACAAGCCACTGGTGATAGCCAGTACCTCGCGCGGCGTAAAAAACGGATCAAGGGCTATTTCTTGCGGTACGACACCCATATGCCGCTTGCACCACGCCTTGTCGTGAAATACATCGTGGCCCAGCAGAGATGCCGACCCCGCTGTAGGACGAACAATATCGGCCAGAATATTGATTAACGTACTTTTGCCCGCCCCGTTCGGTCCCAGAAGCGCATAAAATGCACCCTTCGGCACATTCAGGTTCACGCCATCCAATGCAGATTTTCCGTTACTGTAAACCTTGTGCAAATTTTGTACTTGCAGGGCGAATCTAGTGTCCTGTCCCATAGAAGAGCATTCCATCAGAGCCATCCCAAGAAACCAAGGCAAGGCGCATCCCGCAACCAATGGCATGCCCTTGGTAAGGGGTGCAACACCGCATTGGTTTCTTGGGATGGCTCCCTTCGGGCGAGTCCTGGCGGGCGTGCGGCTGCGTTGAACTCGTTTGAATTGGCTACGGCCAGTTCCGCTCTCGCACGCCTTGCCACACATCCCGCCAGAAATCGCTGATGGTGCGCTCTTCTATGGGACAGGATACCAGTCATGGGCGCAGTCTACGCTTGCCGTATAGATAAAAAAATAAAGCCTGCAGGCTCCGTAAGGTGGAACAATTAAAGATCAATAGCCCGCGTTGGCGCAGCCCGACCCACTCTCTGCAGGCGTGAACGACTGGCCGCAACCACAGGTAGACCCGGCATTCGGATTACGAATCACAAATGACTCACCCTGGAGTGAGCTCTGGTAATCAATCTCAGAACCCTTGAGCAGATCAATACTCATGGCATCTACCAGTAGCTTGATGCCACGGCTTTCCACCACCGTATCATCCTGCTTCACCTCCTCGTCGAAGGTAAATCCATACTGAAAACCGGAACAGCCACCACCGGAAACAAAGATACGCAGGTGTAGCGCCTCGTTCGTTTCCTTCTCCAGCAGTCCCTGGATTTTTTCTGCAGCGGCTTCAGTTACTTCCATACCCATATCAACTCCTGTGGTAAACTGCATGATTTGTGAATGAGTTAAACTATACTGTATTATTCCACATTTCCGCGTTTACGGCAAGTTTGCTATGATGGGCAACATGCACCGGCAATAAGGAATCAAGGAGATAGCATGAAAGTCCGATCCCATTTTAAACGCTGGTTTTTCACCGGCCTTATCCTTCTAATCCCTGTGCTGGTTACCGTTTATCTATTCATGGCTGTTGTGGACCGTATGGACGGTATGCTCCACCTGATCCCGACAGCCTACCAGCCTGATCAGCTGCTTGGCTTTCATATTCCGGGCCTCGGCGTGCTGTTAACCCTTCTGGTGGTGTTGCTTACCGGCATGGCCGGCGCAAGCTTTATCGGGCGATGGCTCGTGCGCCTCGGCGAAAGTATCGTGGATCGCATTCCTCTGGTGCGTTCAGTATACGGTGCCATCAAAAATGTGCTGGAAACCATATTCCAGGACAACAAGGATGCCTTTAGACGCGTCGTGCTGATTGAATATCCACGACCGGACCTGTTTGTGCTGGCATTCGTTGCCGGCGAGGATCAGGGAGAAATCCAGCATCGTACCGGCGAACGGGTAATTGCCATTTTTGTCCCGACCACGCCGAACCCAACATCCGGATTTTTACTGTATGTGCCCGAAAAAGACACCATTCCTCTGGATATGAGTGTGGAAGATGGAATGAAATGTGTGATTTCAGCCGGTGTCATCAGTCCGGAATGGAGCGCCCCCGCAGCTTGATAAACATACGGGGCCACATCATGTGGCCCCGTAGATTTTGTCAGGGATTATCTGACTGTAATCGCCTTTGGTTTGGCATTTTCCTTCTTGGGTAAGCGGATTTCAAGGATGCCATTGCTCATGGATGCATCCACCTTGTCCGTATCCACATTGGTCGGAAGGCTGAAACTACGCACGAACCTTCCGTAGGAACGCTCGATGCGATGGATATTTTCTTCCTTCACATCCTTCTCATAGTTGCGCTCGCCTGAAATAGTCAGCACACCATCCTTGACTTCAAGCTTAACATCCTTCTTGTCGATGCCGGGCAACTCGGCCTGCACCAACATAGCGTCGTCCGTCTCACGAATATCCACCGCAGGAACCCAACGGCCTGTTTCTGTGGCTCCAAACGAAGCATCATCCAGGATGTGGGACAAGCCCCGTTGCATATCTTCCAACTCCTTCCAGGGAGACCAGCGTACCAGTGTCATATCACACCTCCTTCGTATTTTTTATCTGGCGGATGGTTCCGCCATTCTTTATATAAGGATATTTTCACCACGATTCAAGGGTTGTACCCTGTTCATGAGGATAGGAGATATATACGATGTAATGGGTGGATAAAGGCCTATAACTATATGTTATTTAATGCGTTTAATGACTGCATTGTATTTAGGCATAGCATATGTTTACCTGAATATTCTTTTACTTCATGGCACACAGGAACATTTTGCCAAACTTATCCACAAGTGCTGTGTAAAACTTTTTCAGAACTATTAACCATATGGCTTTTCAGTCTGAATTAGTGTTTGGGATGTAAAAAGCGGTGCGTTCTTGATACGGCAACCGGCTGCCGAAGGGCCAGTTTATGTAACAGTGTGTTAAGCAATGACCCCTCCGGTTGTTCCTTCTGCAAATGATCATCTTTCAGCAACATATCGGATAGTTTCAGCAGCGTATCGCGTAATTCAAGATCGTGCTCAACGGTATCACCACTGACGGTTTGCTCAAGGACACCTGTTGCGATTTTTACGGCTTCTTCCGAATCATACAGGCAACGGATAGCCTCCAGCGCCTCCCGCATCCGGGAATGCTCTTCGATAATCCGTTTGATGGCACCGGCATATTCCCTGTCAGCGTCAGTCCGGCTGTTGGCTTCGATAAACAGCAGAGATTCAAGCAAGCGCTTGGCAATCATTGTACCTCCTAAAGAGCAAATGCCTTACAATATGTGTATTATCTCCGGTTTCAGCGACTTAGGTCACAAAAACAGTTTTCCTCCCCGGTTAATCTTTTTATTTTATCGCGGCATTTCGCCGCATCCTCAAACCGGAGATCGACGGCGGCTTCCAGCATCAGCCGCTCCAGTTCGGCAATGCGGGACTGCCTTTCGGCATCGGACAGGTATTCTATCTCAGGTTCAGCCACTTCGGGGATATGACCGTAATCCATATCATAAACCGAACCGAGAATATCCCTTATTTCCTTCTTCACAGTCCTCGGCGTAATGCCATGCTCTTTGTTGTAGGCCAGTTGTTTTTCACGGCGGCGTGCGGTTTCATCCATGGCTCGCCGCATGGAACCGGTAATTTTATCGGCATACAGAATCACATGGCCTTCAACATTGCGGGATGCGCGGCCGATGGTTTGAATCAGTGAGCGTTCGGAACGCAGAAAACCCTCCTTGTCCGCATCAAAGATCGTTACCAGAGCCACTTCCGGCAAATCCAGCCCTTCCCGCAGTAAATTGATGCCGACGAGCACATCGAATACACCCAGCCTCAGATCGCGAAGGATTTCCATGCGCTCCACCGTATCAATATCCGAGTGTAAATAACGCACGCGCATGTCCAGATCATTCAAATACTCTGTTATATCCTCAGCCATACGCTTGGTCAGGCACGTGGCCAGCACGCGATAACCCTTTTTAATCACTTCATTCGCCACACTGACAAAATCATCCACCTGCGTAGTGGCCGGGCGTACCTCCACCTCAGGATCAACCAGCCCTGTCGGACGAATGACCTGCTCGGCAAAAGAACCTTCGCAATGCTCCATCTCATAAGAACCGGGCGTAGCCGACACATAAATCGACTGCGGCGCCGCCACCTCGAATTCATGGAATTGCAGGGGTCTGTTATCCAACGCTGAGGGCAGGCGGAAACCGAAATCTACCAGCGTCTGCTTGCGCGAGCGGTCGCCTTTGAACATGCCGCCAATCTGCGGCACCGTAACGTGCGATTCATCCAGCATCACCAGCGCATTATTGGGTAAATAATCGAGCAGCGTTGGCGGTGGTTCGCCCGGTGCGCGCCCGGTCAGATGGCGTGAATAGTTTTCCACGCCGGTGCAATAACCAATCTCCTGAATCATCTCCAGATCGAACATCGTGCGCTGCTCCAGCCGCTGTGCCTCGACCAGTTTGTTCCGGTCATGCAGTTCAGCCAGCCGTTCGGCCAGTTCCGCCCGGATTGCGTCCATCGCCGTAATCAACTGACTGCGCGGCGTCACAAAGTGGGACTTTGGAAACACCGTATATTTATGAAGGGATTCCAACCGTTTCCCGGTCAGCGGGTCGAAGCGGGAAATGGCATCCACATCATCGCCGAAGAACTCGACGCGGATGGCGAAACCCTCGGCATGCGCCGGAAAGATTTCCAGCACGTCGCCGCGCAACCGAAAACAGCCACGGTGAAAGTCGGTGTCGTTACGCTCATATTGCAGTTCAACCAGTTTTCCGACCGCTTTCCGCTGATCCTGCATACGCCCCACTTCGAAATACAGCAGCATATCCGAATATGCCTCCGGACTGCCGAGGCCATAGATGCAGGAAACAGAGGCAACGATGATGACATCCTCGTGCTCCAGCAGAGCGCGCGTTGCCGCATGACGCATGCGGTCGATGTGCTCGTTGATGGATGAATCCTTCTCAATATACGTGTCCGAGGTCGGCACATAGGCCTCGGGCTGGTAATAATCGTAGTAGGAAACGAAATATTCCACGGCGTTATCGGGGAAAAACTGTTTGAACTCGCCATAGAGCTGCGCCGCCAGCGTTTTGTTCGGCGCCATGATCAGGGTCGGTTTCTGCACCTGTTCAATCACACAGGCCATGGTGTACGTCTTGCCGGAACCGGTCACGCCGAGCAACGTCTGGTGGCGTGCACCCTCACGCACACCCGACACCAGTTCGGCAATGGCCCGGGGTTGGTCGCCTTGCGGGGTAAAGTCTCCTGCCAGTTTAAATTGCATGGCTGAAGCATACGGAGGAATTCCTTTCCTTGTTAGTCCCGACTGCTACCATGCGCGCCACTTTCATATCAGGAACAGCAACCCATGAATAAGAACCTTCGCAATATCGCCATTATCGCCCACGTCGATCACGGCAAAACCACGCTGGTGGATGAACTGCTCAAGCAGTCCGGCACCCTCGATGACCGCGCTTCCGCCACAACATGCGTCATGGACTCCAACGATCTTGAGCGCGAACGCGGCATTACCATTCTCGC
>JAUZQZ010000074.1 GCA_030950745.1 Mariprofundaceae bacterium
GCACCGCCTTTACATGCGCATCGGAAAACAACAGTTTGAAGGCCTCGGTGACGGCTTCCACCGTTACACCGCCACCAACATCGAGAAAATTGGCGGGTTTTTCGCCCTTGAGTTGAATAATATCCATCGTTGCCATCGCCAGCCCCGCGCCATTAACCATGCAGCCGATAGAGCCATCCAGCGCAATATAATTCAGGCCAAACTGAGCCGCCTCGGTCTCACGCGCATCTTCTTCGCCGGCATCGCGCATGCTTGATGCTTCCGGCTGGCGATACAGCGCGTTGTCATCAAACGACATCTTGGCATCGAGCGCCACCAGATCGCCGGATGCCGTCCGCACCAGCGGATTCAGTTCCAGCAGGCTGCAATCCCGCTCGGTAAATACCCGGTACAACCCCTCCGCCAGCCCTCGGAAATCTGCCGCCGCCTTGCCCGAAAGCTCAAGCATCTCCGCCATGGCAGCACAATCCGTATCCGTCAGCCCGGCATTCACCGCAATGGGTCGGGTCAGAATCTGCTCCGGCGTTTTTGCCGCAACTTCCTCGATATCCATGCCTCCGGCAGGACTGACGACAAAGGCCACCGCCTCGGCCTCCCGATCCACGAGCAGCGAAAGGTAGAATTCGCTGGCAATATCCAAGCCTTCTTCGATATAAACCTTGCGCACCTCTTTCCCGGCTTCCCCTGTCTGTTTGGTCACCAGCACCGAGCCCAATAAATCACTCGCCGCAGCCTTTACCTCATCTGCCGATTTGCATACGCGTACGCCGCCCGCCTTGCCGCGCCCACCGGCATGGATTTGTGCCTTGACCACCCAAACTGATCCTCCCAACTTACTGGCCGCCGCCACGGCCTGTTCTGCGGATGTCGCCAGCATGCCGCGTGGCGTGGGTACGCCGAAGGATCTCAGAATTTCCTTGGCCTGATATTCATGGATATTCAAATACTTCCTCCTCGACCCGGAACCAACCAATGTTGAACCACAAAGTCACAAAGTAAGAAATCACTTTCATCAATTTCTTTATTCTTCGTGTCTTTGTGCCTTCGTGGTGAAATATTCCGTTCTTTAGAAATGACCAAGAGCGTCAACAGTTTTTACCAGTTCAATCACTGCATCCATGGAATGATGCAGTGCTTTCGATTCCTCTTTGGATAAATCCAGTTCAATCACGGCCTCTACACCGCTGCCGCCAAGTTTACACGGCACGCCCAGATAATAACCATCCACACCATACTCGCCCTCAAGATAAGCCGCACAAGGAAGGATCCTTTTTTTGTCCATCAGAATCGCCTCTGCCATTTCGACGACTGCCGCTCCGGGTGCGTAAAAGGCAGAGCCGGTTTTCAGGTAGGCGACAATCTCCGCACCACCATTGGCCGTGCGTTCGCAAATGGCATCCACGCGCTCTTTTTCGAGTATTTCCGTGATCGGAATACCCGCCACCGTAGAATATCGTGGCAGTGGCACCATCGTGTCGCCATGGCCGCCGAGTACAAAGGCGTTTACATCCTCAATCGACACATCCACTTCATCGGCTATAAATGCCCGCATTCGAGCTGAATCAAGCACCCCGGCCATGCCGATGACCCGCTGCTTGGGGAATCCGGAAACCTTTAACGCCGTATAGACCATGGCATCCAGCGGATTGGTTACCACCAGAATTATACAGTCAGGCGAATACTTGACGATGCTCCCGGTCACTTCGGAAACAATTTTTACATTCGTGGATAGCAGATCGTCCCGGCTCATACCCGGCTTGCGCGCGATACCGGCAGTAATAATCACCAGATCGGAACCGGCCGTATCGGTATAATCCTGGGTGCCGTGGACAATGGCGTTATACCCCTGAATCGGCGATGCCTCGTGCATATCCAGCGCTTTGCCCTGCGGCACTCCATCGACCACATCGATCAAAACAATATTGGCCAGCTCCTTCTGGGCTGCCAGAAATGCTGCTGTTGCACCAACATTTCCGGCACCGACAACCGTCACTTTTTTGCGATGAAACGCAGCTTTACTCTCATTCTTGGTTTCCGACCAGCGCATGGCAACCTCCCTGAAATATTCGATAGCATGAACATAGCCTTGCCAAGCACCCTTGTCGAACGGGACAATGCGGCATGCCAAATTTGGATATTGACCACATTTCACCCACCGTTGTAGATGTGTGCCGGACATTTGCGGATGCTGGTGGTCGCGCATGGCTGGTTGGCGGGTCGATACGTGATTTATTGCTTGGACAGATTCCGGAGGATCCGGATATTGAGGTTTACGGTCTGCAACCCGGCGATTTACACCAGACACTCAGTAAACTGGGCAAGGTTGAATTCGTCGGGCAACAATTTGGTATATTCAAATTATGGAAAAACGACCTCTGCATCGACATCGCCCTGCCCCGGACCGAACAAAAAACAGGCATCGGACACAAGGCTTTTGCCGTAACCTCTGATCCTGACATTGACCCCGAAAAAGCCAGTCTGCGGCGTGATTTTACCATCAATGCCATGATGCTGGATCCTCTGAATGGCAAGTTTCTGGACTTTCACGGTGGCCGCTCCGACCTGAAAGCAGGCATCCTGCGGCATGTTTCCCAAGCCTTCGCGGAAGACCCGCTACGCGTACTGCGTGGTATGCAGTTCGCCGCCCGCTACCGTCTGAAACTGGATAAGGACACGAGAATCTTGTGCCAAGAGCTGTTGCCCGAGGCTGAAACACTGTCGAAGGAACGCATCTGGTGCGAATGGCAAAAATGGGCGCATGCCCCTCACCCCTCATTTGGCCTGAATGTTCTGAATGAGAGTGGCTGGCTACAACTGTATCCACAACTGGCTGCGCTCAAAGGGTGTGTACAGGATCCCGGATGGCATCCCGAAGGTGACGTATGGATACACACAAGACTGGTGGTGGATCAGGCTGTGAAAATCGCTGAACGCTGTCATCCGGGAGATGAAGCACGTGAGTCCCTGATCTTTGCCGCTCTATGTCACGATCTGGGAAAACCGGCTACGACATTCACACATGAGACCCGTCGAATTCACTCTACAGGCCACAGTGAGGCAGGCGAGGAGCCTGCGCGGGTATTTCTCGCTGCCATCGGTGCGCCAAAACGTATTTCACAATATGTTATTCCACTAATACGGGAACATTTGGTGCATTTGCATGGTCAACCCACCTCACGTGCCGTACGCCGGCTTAGCGCAAGACTGGAACCTGCATCCATTGAATTGTGGGAGTCACTGGTCGAAGCCGATGCGTCGGGACGCACACCGCTTCCTCCAGCACGGCCAGCACTGTCATGGCTCGAAAAAGCCCGGCAAATGGCGGTGCAAAACAGCAAACCGGAACCACTCGCTACCGGCCGGATGCTGCTCGATCTCGGCATGAAACAGGGGCCGAAAATGGGACGCCTGCTCACGCAGGCTTATGAAGCGCAGCTGGATGGTAAAATCAACGATGTGTCCGACGCCCGCGACTGGCTTTCCCGCAAGTTGGGTAGCGGTTAGTATACCGCACATATGACCCAAAACACACACGCAGATGAACTGTTCAACCTTGATCTGATTCACAAATACGATAAGGCGGGGCCGCGTTACACATCCTATCCGACAGCTCCGATGTTCCATACAGGTATCGGGGCAACGGATTACGTAACCAGTCTTCAACGGGCTGCAAGCAAAGACGTGCCGATTTCGCTATACATGCATGTGCCCTTTTGCGACACAGTCTGCTACTACTGTGGTTGCAACAAGGTAGTGACAAAACAGCGCGAACGCGCTCTGCCCTATGTCGAGCACCTGCTAAAGGAAATTGACCTTCTGGCCGATGCCATCGGCAACCACCGTACGATTTCTCAACTACATTGGGGCGGCGGCACTCCCACGTTTTTGAATGAAACGCAAATTCGTGAACTTATGTCGAAGTTGCATGAGCGTTTTCATTTTGCAGCCAATGAAGATGGTGAATACGGTATCGAAATTGACCCGCGTGAATGCAACGACGATACCGTCCACATTCTGCGTGACGTAGGATTCAACCGTATGAGCATGGGCGTTCAGGATTTCGAGCCTGCCGTGCAGAAAGCCGTCAACCGCATCCAGAGCAAGGAAGAAACGTTGAATGTGCTTGAAGAAGCGCGGGCGCACGGTTTTCAGTCGATCAACATTGACCTGATGTATGGCCTGCCGTTGCAAACAGCGGAAACGTTCAACCGCACGCTGGACACCATCATTGATTTTTCTCCGGACCGGATTGCGCTGTTTAACTATGCGCATCTGCCGAAGATGTTCATGCCGCAGCGGCGCATCAACGAGGCCGATCTCCCATCACCGGCTGAAAAACTGAACATTCTGAAGCTGTCCATCAACCGTTTGCTCGCAGCGGGATATGTATTTATTGGCATGGATCATTTCGCCAAACCGGATGATGAACTGACCATCGCCCAACGTGAAGGCAAGCTGTACCGCAATTTCCAGGGTTACTCCACGCATGCCGATGCCGAAATGCTGGGGCTCGGCATTACCTCTATCGGTTATGTGGATGGCGCCTTCTACCAGAACGTAAAGACACTGGATGAATACTACGAGGTTGTGGATACCGGAACATTTCCGGTGTTTCGTGGTTATCAGCTATCCGATGAAGACCACTTGCGGCGGCATGTGATTATGCGGCTTATGTGCGATTTCGCCCTGGATTTTCATGCGTTTGAAGAAAAATTTGGCATGAGCTTCCATAAACATTTTGCCGTGGAACTTGAGGAACTGGCTGACATGGGCAAAGATGGTTTACTGGAACTGCGTGAGAACGGTCTGACCGTACTCCCCGCCGGACGGCTGCTGATCCGCAATATCTCCATGGTGTTTGACGAATACCTGCGCAACCGGCAACAGGAAGTGAAGTTTTCAAAAGTGATTTAGCCCGATGGCCTGAGTGCTGTAAGTTGCAAACCGTTTTTTCCTGACGAAAAAGTCGTCACGGTTATTCGGGCAAGTGGCAATCATAGCGGGGGTTGTGCCAGCGAAAACATTCAACCCTTGTATATATCACAGTCGGCAATAGGCTCCGCCTCTTTTCAAACCATCTTCACGGGTATGACTGAATGGTTAATCTATCTCACGGAATAACACTTTGATTTCTACATCTGGTATTACAATGCAATTTGGGGAGAAACCCCTGTTTGAAAACATCTCGGTTAAATTTGGTGATGCCAATCGCTATGGCCTGATTGGTGCGAATGGCTGCGGTAAGTCCACACTAATAAAAATTCTGGGTGGTGATCTGGAGCCGACTTCGGGCACTGTAAGTACCGGCCGGCACAAGCGTCTGGGAAAACTGAACCAGGACCACTTCGCCTTTGAAGAGCATACCGTCCTGGATACCGTGATGATGGGATATGAGAAACTGTGGAAGATTAAGGAAGAGCGCGATTGTATTTATTCCCGGAGTGAACTGAGCGAAGAAGACGGCATGCGAGTCGGTGATCTGGAAAGCCAGTTCGCCGAGCTGGATGGCTATAGTGCGGAATCAAATGCCAGTGAACTCCTGTTAAGCATGGACATCCCCTTGTCATGCCATGACAGCTTGATGAAATCCATTGCCCCGGGCTGGAAATTACGTGTTCTACTGGCACAAGCCCTGTTTGGCGATCCCGACATTATTCTGCTGGATGAGCCGACCAATAACCTGGATATTAATGCTATTCGCTGGCTGGAAGAGGTGATTAAAAAATGCGACTGTACGATGATCATTGTTTCGCATGACCGTCACTTTTTAAACAGCGTGTGCACTCATATGGCTGATCTGGATTATGGCGAGTTACGTATTTATCCGGGTAACTATGATGAATATATGACGGCAGCCACGCAGGCACGTGAGCGTTTGTTGTCTGAAAATGCCAAGAAGAAAGTCCAGATCGCGGAACTTCAAACTTTTGTTAGTCGTTTTTCAGCCAATGCATCCAAATCCAGCCAGGCAACATCCCGCGCCAGACAAATTGAAAAAATCCAGTTGGCAGAAGTAAAACCTTCGAGTCGTGTGAATCCTTTCATTCGCTTCAATCAGGAGAAAAAACTGTACCGTATCGCTCTGGAGCTTAAGGGCTTGAGCAAGGGATTTGATGAGCCCCTGTTTGAAAATTTTAATTTAATGGTGCCGGTCAGCGAACGCGTGGCCGTAATCGGGCCCAATGGTATTGGCAAAAGTACGTTAATGCGCTGTCTGGCAGGTGATTTGGAAGCGGGCAGTGGCGTTATCAAATGGTCGGAGAATGCACATGTCGGCTACTATGCTCAAAATCATGCGGCTGATTTTTCCGAAGACATCAGTCTATATGACTGGATGGCGCAGTGGAAAAAAGAAGAAGAAGGCGAGCAGGAAGTACGCGGCATTCTGGGACGCATGCTGTTTTCGCGAAATGAAAGTAAAAAATCTGTCAAAAAATTATCCGGGGGTGAACAGGGGCGCATGCTTTTTGGTAAAATGATGATGCAGAACCCCAATGTTCTGCTATTGGATGAACCAACCAACCATATGGATATGGAGTTCATCGAATCCTTAAACCTTGCACTGGAAAATTATCCGGGAACCTTGATTTTTGTCAGCCATGATCGTGAGTTTGTATCTTCAATTGCTACACGCATCATTGAACTCACGCCTGAAGGGATTGTTGATTATCACGGTACATATGAAGAATACCTGAACAACCAGGGTATCGTTTAATCCCTGGCCTGCCCTACTTCAGGGATGCGCCGCCATTACCCACATCCTCGTCGCCGAATTCGTCGTCTCCGAATTCGTCCTCAAAATCGGTTTCGGGCGGATTGCCGTCATAGATCAGGAACGTGCGGTGTTGCACCCACGCCTCGCGTGTGAACACATAAGGATCAAGCGCCGACTCGTTGACAAAGCGAATCGCATTGGAGGCACGGCTGCGCAGGTCAATGGCAACCAGAACGGAAATGGGAACGGTTGCCGCAACAGGGAGAAAGAATCCAGCCCAAAATACGGCGTTGGCCACTGTACTGACGGCCACGCCTGGTGCATCACGCACCGTATTCGGGCCATAAACAGGAAGAACCAGATAAGCCCCCTGGCCGAATCCCCACACGCCCAAGGTCTGGCCGAAGTCTTCCGCATGCTTCTCCAGACCAACGGATGTTGCAGGATCAAAAAGGCCACCGATACCCAGCGTACTGTTGACAAGGAGGCGGCCAATGTCCGAAAACCCCTGCTTGCCCTTCCCCTGAAGAAAATCATTCAGAATCGTGTCTACATACAGAGCGTTATCAAAGAAACCGGACACCATAATGCGCCCCTTCTTTGGAACAACGGCAACATATCCGTCCGACAGCGGCTTCAGTAAAAATTTATCCAACTGATCATTAAACCAGAATGTCCCCCGATTCACCTTCTCAACGGGATCGTAGGTTTCACCTTTGGGTACGCTGGCGCAGCCGCCCAGCATGGAGATGGTCAGGACACATCCAACGATCAGCATAGCGCGGTGGCGGAAACGTTGCCCGCTTAAACAGACCATGGATCGTATGATTGACTGCATAGCATTCCTCCCTCCACCGGTTCCAGATATTGTTGGACGCTCAATGATCGCAAACCATTACAAATCCCGGACCATTTAACAAATAAAAGGTTCCTATCGATACATGGTGGATTCATCATTCATATTGTGTGATTTTTTCCTCCAGTCTGGTCATCAGGGCATCAAATCCCTGGCTGCGCAATACCGTAGTATATTCCACACGTTTCAGGGCCAGATCACTCACACCCTGCGCAATTACATTGACAATCAGCCATTGTCCCTTGCGCTGCCGCAACAAATAATCCAGATGCACCCGTGAGCCATTACGCTTGATGAGCACTGTGCGTACAATCACCCGTCCATGCCCGGACGCCCTGGTGGAAACGGTTTGAAACGATTCGCCGGAATAACCGTCAAAACGATGCGCGTAGGTGGCAATCACCAGACGCGAGAAGACATAAAGGAATCTCACTTTCTGATCATGATTCAAATCACGCCAGTATTTCCCCGCTGTAACCCGCACCACCTTGGAAAAATCATAGTTTTGCCGAATCGTTGGCTCCAGGCGTGCGTAGCGGCCCCTGTAGCCCAGGCTTTTTGCATGCTGCATCGTGAAGAGTAAGGCCGCATGAAATGTGTTGATGACCGAGATTGCGCCTTGTGAGCCGGTAACCGTCGGCTCCTCCGCGATTCCCGCCGTCTGCCATCCGAAAAAAAATATTGCCGGCACGATCCATGTGTACATTCGCATCCGTGACATTATACCTCCTGCCCCGAATCCTGCCGCATATATCCCGCATTATTCATAAATTCTGCCGCGCCCTTGCTTGTTCCTTTGTTTGCACCGACTCCCTCGTCCCCCAGGGGATACTCTTCTTGCGCATGCGTAAATGCCGTGCGCGCCACCATGTTTCCCATATCCGTCACGCTCCCGTGGCGCAGGCTGATAACACCATGCGTCAGCCCTATCCAGATGCGGTGACCTGCCGACTTGATGCATTTTGCCAGAGCACAATCATCGATAATGGCGTCCTTAATAACCGAAAAGCCACCAATCCCGTTCAGAACCCGTGTCTGAAGCAACATGCAGCCGCCTGCGGCGGCCGCTATGCCTGTTCCGGGCCTGTTGGACAAGGCAAAGGAGTATAACAATTTGAAAAAATAGATAAAAGCAGGCATCAGTGCCCTTTCCGGGATACTGGACATATTTGGCGTCGCCATCAGTGACACCATGGACAATTCATCCTGACACATTTTATTCAGCATAGCCTGAATCATGCCCGCCTGTAGTTCGATGTCCGCATCGAGCAGCAGGATAAATGGCGTATGCACATGCTCGTATCCCTGCTCCAGTGCCCAGAGCTTCCCGTTCCAGTCCTCAGGTGGAGCCGTTCCGTTAATAATTGATATCCCTTCCATTGCATCAAGGGCAGCACGCCGCGTGCCATCCGTCGATTCATCATCCACCATAACAACATTGATGCTATCAGCATCCATAATAGCACTGTCACTTCAACATATCATTCCGTGGCAGCTGTCTTTTTCTGATTTTCCGACCCCCCTGTATCCAACCCATCTGTATTGACCGCCGACACCCTGTTTTCTGCCCGGATCGGAATCACATTGGGTTGTTCATACAATATCGGCAATTCCGGCGCCATTGGTCCTTCCGTGCGTGGCCCACGCAGTGCAACAGATAGCGCCTTAAGCGGGTGAGCCACGGCATCGTTCACGGCGGTGGGTTCGTAGCCACAATGTGCCATGCAATTGGCACATTTGGGATTGTGCCCAGTTCCGTAAGCATCCCAGTTCGTGTCTTCCATCAAAGACTTGAAGCTTGGGGTATATCCCTCATCCACCAGAAGATAACAGGGCCGCTGCCAGCCGAAGATATTGCGCGTAGGATTGCCCCATGCTGTACAGCGGTACGTCTGGTTGCCTGCCAGAAAATCAAGAAACAGGCTGGACTGATTAAATTGCCAACGGTATTTCCCTGACCGTCTGCGACCAAGTCTGAAAATATCACGAAACAATTGTTTGGTAGCCTGCCGCTGAAGAAAAATATCCTGGTGGGGTGCATGCTCATAGGAAAAACCTGGCGAAACATTAATACCTTCCACGCCAAGGCTCATGGCGAAATCGAATAGTTCCGCAGCCTCTTCAGCACTTTCACCCTGAAAAAAGGTGCAATTAACGGTCACCCGGAACCCCCTTTTCACCGCCGCCTTAATCACCTTGACCACCTGATCGAATACTCCCTCCTGACATACCGATGCATCATGCCTGCTGCGTAAGCCATCCAGGTGAATAGAAAAGGTCAGATATGGCGATGGGGTATAATCATCCATCTTCTTTTCCAGCAGCAGAGCATTGGTGCAGAGGTAAATATACTTCCGGCGCTGGATAATGCCCTGAATGATCTGCGGCATATCCTTATGGATAAGCGGTTCGCCGCCTGCAATGGAAACAACCGGCGCACCGCATTCATCCACAGCCGACAAACATTCATCCACACTCAGGCGTTTGTTCAGAATCGCATCGGGGTAATCAATCTTGCCGCAGCCGGAACAGGCCAGATTGCAACGAAATAATGGTTCCAGCATTAATACCAGAGGATAACGCCGCCTTCTGCGTAAACTTTGCCGCACAATATAACTTCCCACTTGCACCACTTGCCGTAAAGGAATACTCATAAAAACTCCTTACCAAAAACTGCTACCACTCTAGATTTTGTATCCAGATTATTTATCATACGCACACAACACATCTTTCGTACTCTATTACGGGTAGCTTCCACTGCTTGGTCGAAGGTTCCAGAATCACCTTACGCCGGACAGGAAAGCCGCCTCATTACAAAAAAAATACACATCGACAGGTGTGTGTAATAACTTCACCGGAGCATACGACTGTACGCGGACTTGTGGCTAGACTAAACTTGTATCAGAAAATACAACTCTGGTTGAGCCACTTGCAAAACTCTGGGTGGATGAGCGGCAATCCCACTTTGAGTCCATTTTCGGGGTAGAATGAGGTGCATGGTGGTTCCATGGACCGAAATTCCAGCTCGGAAATGGGCCGAAGTGGGGAAGCCGATTGCCGCTCATGAGTTTTGCAAGTGGCTCGGTTGATTGCCATTAAGGCGGATTGTAATTTAAATCTAAAAACAGGAGTAATTCTATTGCTATTTTCACAAGCCAACACACAAATAGCGAGAAAGGAATAAAGAGTGCAGGACAGGTTGGAATTCAGGCTTTCCGGCACAGACTCATCTGCCGAAGTGCAGGCTTTCGGTATTTCTCCCCGGGTTACACGGCAAATTGATAAATCTCCTGAAATCATCGAAGGTGATCACGCCACGGATCTGAACCGGGCCGTGAATCAGGCCACTCATGCCCTGTTAACATTGCAACACAATCAAGGCTATTGGAGCTTTGAACTGGAAGCGGATTGTACTATTCCCGCCGAATATATTCTGATGATGCACTTCACGGGTGAGGTGGATGAATCACTGCAAAGCAAGCTCGCCAACTACCTGCGTGCACATCAGGGAAGTGACGGCGGATGGCCCCTTTATCAGGGTGGCAAAGCAGAAATCAGTTGCTCAGTAAAGAATTATTATGCGTTGAAGCTTGCGGGCGATTCCCCCAGCGCCGTTCATATGAACCATGCACGACAGTTTATTCTGGAGCAGGGAGGGGCCGCGCGATGTAACGTGTTCACACGCATTGAACTAGCCAAATACGGTCAGATACCCTGGCGAGGCGTACCGTTCATGCCTGCCGAGCTCATGCTATTTCCACGCTGGTTTCCATTTCATGTCAGCAAGATTTCATATTGGTCACGTACGGTCATGGTACCCCTGCTCATTCTGTATACCCTGCGCGTGCAAGCGAAGAATCCCTGTCATGTAAACATCCGTGAGTTATTCACCACGCCGCCGGAACAGGAAAAGAATTATTTTCCCGTCCGCTCGGGGTTGAACCGTCTGTTCCTGCATGCGGAACGCACCATCCGCCACCTCGAACCCCTGATTCCTCACTGGATGCGTCAGCGTGCACTAAAAAAGGCCGAATGCTGGATGCTGAAACGGCTTGGTGAAGGGGGACTGGGTGCTATCTTCCCGGCCATGATCAATGCCTACGAGTCACTGATCCATTTGGGCTATCCCGAGAATCACCCCGTACGCAAACAAGCCAGACAAGCACTGGATGACCTGCTCATTAAAACGGATGAAAGCGCATGGTTCCAGCCCTGCAATTCACCCGTATGGGATACTGCGATTGCCTGTCTTGCCTTACAGGAAGCAGGTTCGAAAAAAGCGGTAAGCGCTACAGGGCGTGGACTGGACTGGCTCACGGGACAACAATTGCGGGATGCACCGGGAGACTGGCAGGAAAATCATCCGGACCTTACCGGAGGAGGATGGGCATTCCAGTTCGAAAACAGCTTCTACCCGGACCTGGATGATACAGGCATGGTGGCATGGACTCTGGATCGTGCTGAAGACGGACGTTACAAGGAGGCCGTCCTGCACGCCATGGACTGGGCCTGCGGCATGCAATCCAGAAACGGGGGTTTTGCCTCGTTCGATGCGGACAATACCCACAGCTATCTCAATCATATCCCCTTTGCTGACCATGGCGCCCTGCTTGACCCGCCCACCAGCGATGTCAGCGCCCGTCTGGCTACCGTGCTGGGGCACCTCGCCCGGCAAGACACAAAATATCAGCCACATCTGGATGCATGCCTTAACTTTTTGAAACATGAACAGGAAGAAAACGGCGCATGGTTTGGCCGTTGGGGAACCAACTATCTCTATGGAACATGGTCGGTCGTAACGGGCCTGATCCATGCAGGCATCGAACGAGACGACCCAATGATCCTGCGCGCCGTAGAATGGCTGAAAAGTATGCAACATCTGGATGGGGGTTGGGGTGAAAGCAATGATACCTACGAACATCCCGAAATCGCCGGACAGGGCCAAGTCAGCACGACCTTCCAGACAGCATGGGCCATGCTTGCCCTGATGGAGGCGGGTGAGCATGAAAGCCATGAGGTGCAACGCGGCGTACGGTATCTGATCGAACACCAGCGACATGATGGTTTATGGCAGGATGAGGCATTCACTGCGCCGGGGTTCCCGTGCGTGTTCTATCTGAAATATCACGGCTACGATAAATATTTCCCGCTGTGGGCACTGGCTCGATACCGCAATATCAAGCATTCAGTAACCAAGTGACACGGCTGGGCATTGTCGCGGCACTTTCCGCCGAGGCAAAATGCCTGGCGGGCTGGCCGGATGAATACGATGTACTGGATGTGCCGCCTTCAACACCACCGAAACATGCGGAGAAACCGTTGCTTTCCATATCCGGTATCGGCCCGGAAGCGGCGCGCGCCACCGCAGCCAGCCTTGTAAAGCATGGCGCCACAGCCCTTCTCAGTTGGGGATGTGCGGGTGCTCTATCAAACAAACTTAAACCCGGCGACCTGTTACTGCCACACACCATTCTCACTGAGGGTAATCAAACACTCCACCCACATGAAATATGGCGAAAACGACTGGTAAACCAACTTTCTGGTACTCTGAAATGGCACGAGGATATGCTTGTGGAAAGCAACAGGATGGTATCTGGAAAAGAGGAAAAACAAACCATGGCACATGTATCCGGTGCGATTGCCGTGGATATGGAAAGTGCTGCGATTGGCCGGGTTGCCAGTCAGGCCGGGATTCCGTTCATGGTCATCCGGGCTGTTGTCGATAGCGCGGGTGAAGAGCTTCCTCCCTGTATTGCAGAAGCGATGAATAGCAAAGGTCGGCTTCAAATGGAGAAACTGCTCCCCACCCTTATTTTTCAGCCTGTATTGTGGCCGAAATTAATACGCCTGAGTTGGCATTTTCACGCCGCTACACACACGTTAAAGCTTGTATCGGAACAGTCAGGCGTGCTATTCCATATCGTCTGAAGCCCCATTAGGCTGCTCACGATGATTTGCGTCGATTTTCCACATCGGAAGTTTCCGGAGACTTCCCGGAAGTCATGTATAAAAGACTGAATAATGCGCTAAAACGCTCCCTGATATGGTGGTCCGGCTTCACCTGCAAGTGTGCCGGACGAGTGCTGATCATGTCCCTCCTGTTGACCGGAGGTTCACTCTATTACACAGCCGGACATCTGGGCTTCAATACCAGCACCAATGATATGCTTTCCGCCGATCTTCCCTTCCGCCAGACCTATCATGTTTTTGAGAATGCCTTCCCTCAATATCTGAACAATATTTTGGTGGTTATCGACGGAAAAACACCGGAAACTGCACGCGATGCCGCCAAGCGTCTGGCCAAACGTCTGCGGAAGCAACCTGAGTTGTTCAAATCCGTCTATTTGCCGCGTGCCAACCCTTTTCTTGAAGAGCATGCGTTACTGTTCCTGAAACAGGATAAGCTGGAACAGATGAGCGAAGACCTCGCTGAAATCCAGCCTTTTCTTGGAAAACTCACCCATGATCCCAGCCTGCGCGGACTATTTTCCATGCTGGCAAGTGCTGTGGATGCTGTAAAAGACGGTGATAAAGTTGAGATCACGCCGATTCTGATTCAAATCCGCGAAGCCTTGCAAGCAAACATTGAGCAGCGGCGCTATCGGCTTTCCTGGGAAGAAATGATGCAGGATGAAGGCAAGGTTTCCGATCAGCGGCAGCAATTCATCCTGATCCAGCCACACATGAATTTCAGCAAACTGCTGGCAGCGAAACCCGCCATGCAGGCCATACGTACCGCCACGAACGATCTTCATCTCGATGCGGAGCATGGTTTGAAGGTCCGTCTCACCGGTAGTGTTCCGCTGGCTCACGACGAACTCATCAGCGTAAGCCACGGCGCAAAAATTGCCGGCACTCTCGCTCTTCTCCTGGTTGGTATCGTGCTTACCGTGGGTCTGGGTTCTTTCCGGCTGGTAGCAGCCACCCTGATTTGCCTGCTTGTCGGCCTTTCCCTTACCACCGCCTTTGCCGCCCTTGCCATTGGGCATTTGAACCTTATTTCCGTCGCCTTCGCCGTGCTTTATATCGGCCTTGGCGTGGACTACGCAATCCATCTGTCCCTGCGCTACCGGGAACTGGAGGATAAGGGCATGGCGCCCGAAACAGCACTGCGGCAATCGGCGCAGGACGTGGGCGGCTCACTGGTACTGTGCGCTATCACCACCGCGGTGGGTTTTTACTGCTTCGTACCAACCGCCTACACCGGCATCTCCGAACTGGGCATTATCTCGGGTACCGGTATGTTCATCAGTCTGATCGTGACCCTGACGCTGCTCCCATCAATTCTGTGCCTGTGGCCTGCAAAGAATCATGGCAGGCCAACCACCGTTTCGACCGGCGACGCAACGGCCGGATGGTTGTATACGTTTGATCACTGGCTTGAACACTCCGGGCGTTCCGTCCTCATTCTGACGCTATTGCTGGGCGTTGGCGCCACATGGCTTTCATCGCAAGTGAGCTTCGACTACAACCCCATCAACCTGCGCGATCAGCAAAGTGAATCAGTCATCGCCTACAAGGATTTGATTGCCCGCCACACCATTTCGCCATCCAGCATCATGGTAATGACCCGGAATGCGAACAACGCGCACGAGATGGAGCAGTATATTGGTAAACTCCAATCCGTGGACAAAGCTATTTCGATCTTTGATTTTGTTCCACAAGGGCAAAATGATAAACTTGATATGATTGATGACATGGCGCTGATACTCGGACCGGATATGTCCGGCAAACCTGATATGCCACCCACTGTCTCCGAACAAATCGCAGCCATGCGCAAACTGGACCGCTCACTGGCTGAGTATCTGCATACCACCTCTTCCGGCAATGTAGACGCATTCCGGGCTTTGCACGAAACTCTGAGCACATTCCTTGGCAAGGTTGAGGCAGAAGAACCGGCCGCACAAAGCGCCACCCTTTCAAAACTTAAAATCAGCCTACTCACAACCCTGCCCACCACCCTTGATTTCCTGCACACCGCCCTGCAAACACAGGTGGTAACCGAAAGTGGTATTCCTGAATCGCTGCGCAGACGCTGGGTCAGCCCGAATGGCACATACCGAATCGAAGTCACGCCGAAAAAGGATATCAGTGATATCCATGCCCTGCGCCGCTTCGTCGCGCAAGTCCGCACCATTGCGCCGAATGCAACGGGTGCGCCGGTATTCACACTGGAAGCCGGCAACGCCGTCATTCATGCCTTCCGTCAGGCATCAATCACTGCCCTGATCCTTATTACTTTGCTCCTGATTCTATTGTTACGCAATGTAAAGGATGTTCTGCTGGTATTACTCCCACTCATGCTGGCCGGCGTGCTGACAGGCGCTACGGCAGTTCTGCTTGGCATTCCACTCAATTTTGCCAATGTCATCGCCCTGCCGCTACTCCTGGGCATCGGTGTAGACAGCGGTATCCACATGGTGCGGCGCTTCCGTTTCATGCAGATGAAAGGCTCAACTGACCATCACCTGCTGGCTACCAGTACCTCAAAGGCTGTAATCCTGAGCGCACTTACCACCATCTGTGGCTTTGGCAATCTTTCCTTTTCCGCGCATCAGGGCACGGCCAGCATGGGGCAGTTACTGACACTGGGCATTTCTTTTACCCTAATTTGCACGCTGTTTGTTCTTCCGGTATTTCTTAATCACTTCGCGGCCAAGGCACAAAAGGTGGATGTATGAAAACGCTCGTCACCGGGGCCTCCGGCTTTGTCGGTTCGGCCATCGTGCGCCGGTTGCTCGATGTCGGCCATAACGTGCGCGCACTGCTACGGCCCAACAGCCCACAGGATAATATCAAGGGTCTGGACGTGGAAATCACCGTTGGAGATTTGACGGACACGGCAACATTGAAACAGGCTGCCACCGGCTGCTCCGCACTCTTTCATGCCGCAGCGGATTACCGCCTGTGGGCGCCGCATCCGCAAAGCATGTACGCGACCAATGTGGATGGCACGCGCAACATCATGCGGGCCGCACTGGATGCAGGCGTGCAGCGCGTTGTCTATACCAGCAGCGTCGCCACGCTGGGTATCCATCAGGATGGCACGCCTGCCGATGAAGAAACACCCTCCTCTCTCGACAGTATGATCGGTCACTACAAGCGGTCGAAATTCATGGCCGAGACACTTGTTCACGAACTGATCGAAAAAGAGGATTTACCCGCCGTCATCGTCAACCCCTCCACACCGGTGGGGCCACGCGATATCAAGCCGACACCCACGGGAAAAATGATTCTCGATGCCGCTCGCGGACGCATGCCGGCCTATGTGGATACCGGGCTCAACATCGCACACGTAGACGATGTCGCCGCAGGGCACCTGTTGGCGCTGGAAAAAGGTGTTATCGGAGAGCGCTACATTCTGGGTGGAGAGAACATGAGCCTGAAGGATATTTTGTCACAGGTTGCCACCATTGCGGGCCGTAAGCCCCCGCGCATCCGCTTGCCCCATAACGCCGTGCTGCCCATGGCATGGGTCGCACAGGAAATTGCGCGCCTTTCGGGCACCGCACAACCCATCATGACCGTAGATGGCGTGCGTATGGCCAAAAAACGTATGTTCTATTCCTCCGCCAAAGCCGAGCACGCTCTCGGATACGCGCACCGCGCAGCTGTTGATGCTCTGCGTGACGCCGTGGAATGGTTCCGCAGCCACGACTATTGCTCATAATTATCTTTCCACCGAGAATCCACGCATGAAACCCTATGTTTATTTCGCTCTGCTGGCGGGATTGGCAATCCTGACCGTGCTTATCGCATGGCAGGGATTCAGTGAAGTAACCGGCACGCTCGCCACGGCAGGCTGGGGACTGCTCGCGGTCACCGCTTTCCATCTCATTCCCATGCTGGTTAACACGGTAGCATGGAGGCATCTGTTTCAGCCGGAAAACCGTTTGTCCATCCGTAAACTGCTTACCGCACGCTGGGTCGGAGAATCGGTCAACAGTCTGCTTCCTGTTGCCCAGGTAGGCGGTGAACTGGTAAAAGCCCGCTGGATCATGCCGCATGGGATTGCAGGGCGTATTGCAGGTGCAAGCGTGGTCGTGGATCTGACCGTAGCCGTGCTGACGCAAATTATCTTCACCATCACCGGGCTAATGCTTCTGATCCTGTACCTTGGCCGAGACGACATCATCATTCCCGTCATGACAGGGGTCGTGGTGATTTCGCTGCTTCTGGCCGGTTTTTACATTGCCCAGCGCAAGGGGATGTTCGAAAAGGCGGCTTATCTGATCGAAAAAATCGCGGGTGGCCGGGAATGGCTTAACGTATCCGGAGGTGCGGCAACGCTGGATAAGGCTATCCACGATATGTACCGGCATCGTGGTTTACTGGCGGCGGCCTCGACGTGGCGATTGCTGGGATGGATGCTGGGCACAGGCGAGGTCTGGCTCATCATGTATTTTCTGGGGGCTCCGGTGACCCTCATGGAAGCCCTGCTGCTGGAAAGTCTCGGCCAGGCCGTGCGTGCCGCAGGCTTTATCATCCCTGCTTCACTCGGTGTTCAGGAAGGTGGATTTCTGCTGCTCGGTACAGCACTTGGCATTCCACCGCATACAGCGCTGGCTCTTTCGCTGGGCAAGCGTGTGCGTGAATTGCTATTGGGGCTACCCGGTTTGGCGCTCTGGCAAATCAGGAGCGGGCACCACCTGTGGAAGCAGCAGCAGACCATGCCGTCCGGTAAGAAACAGGCCTCCGCAAGCGACTCGTCCCAATGAACAAGACACGTTTTATCTCCCATGCCGCCAAGCGACTGATCGACCACAAGGCCCTGTACGCTCAGTTGATTATCACCCGCGACTGCAATCTTTCCTGCGCCTATTGCAATGAATACACGCCGGGAGCACCCCATGTGCCGACCGATGAACTCCGCCGCCGCATCGATAAGCTGGATGAACTGGGCGTGCTGGTGTACGATATTCTGGGCGGCGAGCCGGTCATGCATCCGGGCCTTCCGGCGTTGGTTGCCCACATCAAAGGCAAGCAAAATGGTGCTAATCTGGTCACTGTCATCAGCAACGGTTTTTTACTGACGATGGACATCATTGACGCACTGAATCAAGCCGGACTGGACCTCATGCAGCTCAGTGTGGATTCCGTCAAACCCGGTTCACAATCCATGAAGTCGCTCAAGAGCCTGTTACCGAAGCTAAAGATTCTGGCCGAACACGCTCGTTTCACGGTCAAGGTGCAGACAGTGCTAACGCCGGAAACCGCTGAAGAATATGATGCCTTCCGGGAATTGCTGGTGGATTTCCCGTTTGACTTCAGTTTTTCCTTTCTGCACAAAGCGGGCGGCAAAATCGCCATCAAAGGACGGGAATATGTTGACCTGTTCGACCGTCATCAATTATGGGGCGGCATGCGTTTGTATCAGCAGGATGCACGGGCGTTGCTGGAAGGCGATTTCAACCGTCCGTGGCAATGTCTGGGCGGTTCCAAATTCCTCTATGTCAACACGAACGGTCATATTCAGTGGTGCAGCCAGCAAACGGGCGCGGACATTCCGTTAAAAGATGCCACCACAGATGATTTACATGCCGCCCACACCCACAAACCCTGCGAAACGGGATGCGCCATCGGTTGCGCACGCCTTGTTTCGCATGCACTGGGCGAACCGTTAAAAAGCATCAAAGTGGGGCTTGCTACGTTAGCGGGTATTCAACGCTGATTATGGCAGTGCCTGAACCACTATCAGGTTGCGATAGCAAACGGACACGGATGCTCCAGCCCGAATTTACATATCGCATGCCCAAAACATTCAGGATCGGTCCCGTATGTTTCCGTACATGCAACCAGTCCCCGGAGCAGCAATTTCAATTGTTCATACCTGAAAGGCTTGGGCAATTCATAGCACAATTCCGTCTTGGCCGTTTTGATGTCCGTAAGCGTCGCAGTGGCAACAACCATCTTCTGCAAAGGCACCTGTTCACGAATGTGCCTGATCAGGGTAGTGCCTCTCATGCCGGGCAGCCTGTTGTCAATAATAATAGCAACTGGCGTGATATATTGCGGTGAAGAAAAAAAGTCCAGGTAGGCTTCCGCACTTTCGAAACAGGCGGATTTATACCCTTCAATAGTAACCAGAGCCCCCATGACTCTTCGCAATTCCGGCTCGTCCTCAACAATATGGAACCACATAGGGCATCCTCTGAATAGGATTTTCTCTTACGGATTATAGGTATTTTAACCACTATTGTCAAATCAACAGCCCCATTCTAACCTGGACGATTCATGAAATGTCCGGGTTAAAATGAGTCCAGATTGCCAAAGCCCGACTTACGCGCCGCATTCCATTGATAGAAATTAAATACCAGCATACCCCAGAAATCCAGCCTGATGTTTGGCCGCATACGCTGAAATATTGAATTTGGAGCGTAAAAACGTTTGTGCAAATCGTTGACACGTTCGACCAGAGCTTCGGATGACATGTTTTTGGGCACAAACTGGCAATTCATGCCGGCAATTCTGTTCAGGTTCTCCTCATCCCTGAGTCGGCCTTCCTTTTTCAGTTCATTGTAGACACCGGTGCCACGGCGAGGGTTAAGGATATTGAAGAAGGCCATGGGCACCTTGTTTTCCTCAAGGTACTGCAAGGTCGCGTCATACACCGAATCGGTCTCCGTATCCCAACCGAACATGAAATTGAGCGAATAAGTAATACCATAGCGATGCAGATTGCTCAGCGCCTCATCGTAGTGCCCGACCCTGTTCTGGCGCTTTTTCATCGAACGAATCGTTTCCTCATCCACCGATTCCATGCCCATGTTCAGGTGCAGGCAGCCGGACCGTTTGGCCAGCTTCACTATCTCTTCGTCCACACAGTAATTCATGGGCCACAGGCTGGCCCACTTGATCTTCAGTGGCACCAGTGTCTCCAGCAACTGCTGGCAATTGCGTTTGGTGCCGCCAAACACCGAATCGGCAAAAAAGATGACGCGCCCGCCCAGCGACTTGATATAACGAATTTCTTCCCCCAGTTCTTCGTGCGGCCGCGAGCGGAACTTCTTACCGTAAAGAATTGTTTCCTCACAGAAATCGCAGCCGAATGGGCAACCACGCGTAGTCTGCACCTGAAACACCCGAGGACGTGGATAGTGGTGGAAAGGAATCATGTCGTAGCGCGGATGCGGCAGGCCTTTCATGTCCGGCAACGGTTGTTGAACATACACCTTCTTCAATCGCCCGGCGGCGGCATCGGCCAGTATATCCACCCAGATACCATCAGCTTCTCCGATTGCATAGGCATCGCAGTGCCTGGCCACCTCTTCGGCATAAAAGTAAGTGTGCGGCCCTCCCATGATGACGGTCACGCCACGCTTTTTATATTCGGCGGCGATTTCGTAGGCGCGCCGGGAAAACCGGGTCCAGACGGTTATCGCCGCCACATCACACGGTGCATCGAAATCCACGGGTGTCAGCCGCTCGTCGAATACCCGGACATTCCATTCCTTTGGTGTCAGCGCCGCCAGATAGGGCAGCGACAAACCCATCAGACGCCGCTTGCCAGTCTGAAACAGTTGTCCGTCCGTGGTATAAGTCGTCGGCTGGATGATATGCAGATGCGTGATGCCCCTTTCTGATGCAAGAGTAGTCTAGGAGTCTGTCGGACTTAGTCGAAAATGAAATGATCTGCCTTACACAGTCATCCGTATACGAACCTCCAATCCCCCTTTCCTGCGATTGACCAACGTCAACTCCCCGCCATAGCGCGCTGTCGTCTCGGCCACAATCGCAAGCCCGACGCCATGTCCGCCGCTGCCGGCGGTGCGGCTGTCATCGGCACGGTAAAAACGTTCGGTCACATGCAGCATGTGTTTGGGTGCAATACCCTGCCCTTCGTCCGTCACACGCAATTCTACGTGACCGTTTTGCCGCGCCATCATCAAACGCACCTTGCCGTTTTTCGGGGAATAACGAATGGCATTGTCCACCAGATTGGTCAGCACCCGATGGAGATCATCGGCATCCATGGGAAAGGACTGAATATCCGCATCCATATCCACTTCAAACCGCACGTCGGCAGCGTCCGCGATCGGCTTGATCAACGCGCGAAATTCATGAACCACCCGCGGCAGATTGCAACGGCTGTCCGCCCCCGGCTGTTTACCGGCCAACTGATCAAAGGTCAGTATGGATTCCAGTAACTGATTTAACCGTTTTGCTTCCTGCACAATGGTTTCCGTAGCTTCCTTGCGTAACTTTTTATCCTTGCCAAAGGTTTCGATGCTGCGGGCATAGCCCAGAATGGAGGTCAGTGGCGTTTTCAAATCGTGCATCAGATCGCGCACCAGCCGCTCGCGCTGCGCTTCCAGTTGCCGTTGCTTGCTCACATCCAGACAAAGAAGCAATGCCTGTTCATTGCCCAGAGGCGCCAGACGCACCGCAAGCGTGCAGTCCCGCATGTGAATATCAGGCAAGTCATAAGGTTCGGGAAGCTGACTCAATGCCTTCCGAATG